>JAXEJU010000001.1:0-10212 GCA_034101395.1 Eubacterium sp.
CTTATTAATCAATAGGCGCGAAGCGCCGCATTTTTTGCGGTGATTGTCAAGTGTTTTTTGATAAAAAAGTGGGGGATTTTATAAAAAATGGAATCTAGAAGCCTTATAGAATGGGGCTTAGAGATTCCGAGAGATTATTATCCGAAAAAAGGAGGTGTCCTGAGCAGATGAGCCGGGATGTTATTCGGATACTTTGCGCCATGGATGCCGGTAATGTGGAATTTCAACTGGCACTGCAATGCGCTCCTCTTATTACTGGTTTGAAAATATCAAATCTTCTGCTTGTACAGAAAAGACAGGTATATAAGCTATGGAAGCTTTTGGGACAAGATCGGTTTTCCCGCTATGTGCTTTATACAGATAAAGAAAAATCAGTGATTCTTCTTTATCAGAGGAGAGAACTGTGCCGGTATCTTTTAAGAAATGACATATGGGAATTTATGTTAAGGTGTGGATACAGGGAAAAAAATCCTGAGGGTATCCTCTGGACTTTTGCCTGCCGTTACAGGCGATACCGCATCGGAAAGCAGGGCTTCCCGCATGAACTTGGAATTCTGCTTGGAATTCCCTTAGAGGACGTAGAAGGATTTATCCAAAATGAAGGGAAAAACTGTCTTTACAGTGGATATTGGAAAGTATACCGCGATGTGACAGCAAAAAAAAATCTGTTTCGGATGTATGAACTGGCAAGGGAATTGATGATTGAACTGGTTTGTAATGGAGTAGGAATGGAGGAGATTATCGACACTTACAGGTTAAACCGCAGTATAAGTGGATCAGGAATTGCATGGTGATTCTAAATTATGTTCAAAAAATATTGTCCCTTTCCCCGTCAACCTCGTAAAAAGATATATATTATAACAGATTTTTTGACAGAAATTATATCTGGGTGGTTTACGAATGAAAAAAAAAGTGATATAATACCATTAATTATTGATATCGGAATACAATAAGAGATGGAGGAAAGAGATATGTTAAAGATTCAGGATTTTTGTGATATGGACAAATTTGAGAGCATTATGAACAATTGGGCGCAAAGTACAGGCCTGGCTACAGTGGCAGTGGGAGCAGATGGTCAGTATATCAGTGATTGCTACAATTTTACAGATTTTTGTATGAAACTGACTCGAGGAAGTGCAGAAGGATGCCGCCGGTGTGAAAAATGTGACCAGGAAGGACAGGGTGTTTATACCTGTCATGCCGGACTGGTTGAATTTAGTATTCCGATTACGTTGAATGATGGAACTGTTCTTGGCAGTGTGATTGGTGGACAGGTTTTTTCGGAAAATCCAGACGACGAAAAGTTCCGTCAGGTGGCGAAAGAACTTGGAATCAATGAAGATAAATATATTGAAGCGTTACATAAAGTAAATGTAAAAACAAGACCGCAGATTGAAGCTTCTGCTAATCTTTTGGGAGATGGAATCAACATGTATGTGCGTTCCTGCTATGAAGAGCAGAAGAATGAAAACATGATTGCCAATCTCCGCGATGGAATATCAAAAGCTGCTAAGCAGATAGATGCAGCCAACGCAAGCACATCAAAGATTTCAGCCTATAGTCATAAACAGAATATGCTGGCACTGAATGCTTCCATTGAGGCGGCACGTGCCGGAGAGGCAGGAAGAGGATTTGCTGTTGTTGCTACAGAAGTTCAAAAGCTGGCAGAGGGCATGGCAGTGGTAAGTAAAGAAATTACTTCTGAGTTAAATGAGTTGACGAAGACAGTAAATGAATTAAATGCATAACATAAGTGTTTTGATTGCCCAGACGGTATCTTACCGTTTGGGATTTTTTCTATAAATAGCAAAGAAAACAGAATTGGAGATGTATTTAAATGTTAAAGACAGGCATCACAGGAGAAATGAATGAAATTGTCAATCAGGCAAACACAGCGGCAACAATGAAAAGCGGAACCCTGCAGGTGTATGCAACACCGGCGATGATTGCCCTGATGGAGCAGACTGCGTATACAAGTGTGCAGGATGAACTCGAAGAGGGACAGGGAACAGTCGGTACCCGTATGGAGGTGTCGCATATTTCTGCTACCCCGCTCGGAATGGAAGTGACGGCTAAAAGTAAACTGGTGTCAATTGACCGGCGTAAGCTTGTCTTTGAGGTAGAGGCTTTTGACGAGAGAGGAAAAATTGGCGAAGGAATTCATGAACGATTTATAGTGGATAATAAAAGTTTTCAGGAAAAGACAGATAACAAATGATAAGGATGATATCGTATGAAATATGCCAATATACTAATTGAATGCTACAGCATTATAATCAGTATGATTCTTGTGCTTTATCTGTATTGTCACAGAAAGAATACGAGAGTGCAGAAAAACTGGTTTATTGTTATGCTTATATCGAATGTTGGTATGTCACTGGGGGATATGACGGACTGGATTTTATCAATGTATCCGATATCTTATTCGGACATTATTCTGACAATCGGAATGGTTGTACTATTTTCCAGTTCAGGTATGCTGATGTTTTCTTTCACTTGTTACCTTCTGGCATATCTTGGACGTGACATAAAAAATCCCGCCGGAATTATTTCGGGTCTTATGGGAGGAATTCAGATTCTGGTTGCAATCCTTAGTCCGTTTACAAACGGAGCGCTATTGTTTGATTTGGAACCGAATGGTGGATATCAACGGGGGGATTTGTTTTTTATCTCGCAAATTACTGCCGGAATATCGTATGTTGTGCACCTGTTTCTGATTGTACGGGGAAGACGAAAGATGCTAAAGAGAGAAGTTATTTTTCTTTCCAGTTTTATCATCCTTCCGATAATTGGAGAATTCATTCAGGTTTTCTTTTATGATATAGCAATGCTTAGTGTCGGTGCCACGCTATCGATGCTTCTTGTGTTTATAAACGTCCAGTCATCTCAGGAAATGCGAATCGAAAAAGCGGAGGCGACGGCGCAGGCAAAAACGGATTTTCTTGCCAGCATGTCCCATGAAATAAGAACACCAATTAATGCGGTCCTGGGGATGAATGAAATCATACTTCGGGAAACCGGTGAGCAAAATATCCTTGAGTATGCGGAAAATATAGAAAGTGCAGGAAAAAAATTATTAGCGATTATAAATGATATTCTGGATTTTTCTAAATTGGAGTCCCAGAAAATGGAGATTGTACCTGTACCATATCAATTGAGTTCACTCGTGCATGATTTGTACAATATGATAGCAGACCGTGCGGAGAAAAAAGGATTATCCCTGCGAATCCGTGTGAGCCCGGATATTCCGGACAATCTTCTGGGGGATGAGATGCGGATAAACCAGATTGTTCTTAATCTTTTGACAAATGCGGTTAAATATACACAGAAGGGATATGTGGAACTGGCAGTCGGATATGTGGAGCGAGAGGAAGATATTCTCCTGCGTATTGAGGTTAAAGACACCGGTTCCGGCATCCGGAAAAATGATATCGGACACCTGTTTGATTCTTTTCAGCGCCTGGAGGAAAAGAAAAACCGTGCGATTGAAGGTACTGGTCTGGGACTGAGTATTGTGAAGAATCTTGTGGGGTTAATGAACGGTGAGGTAACCGTACACAGTATTTATGGGAAGGGTTCTGAATTTGTGGTATTGATACCTCAGAAGGTACTCTCGAAAGAACCAATCGGGGACTATCAGGAGCGCGTTAAGAACAAAAGTCCAGAGGCGGATTTGAAACAGGCAGTGTTTGTTGCACCGGAAGCCAGAATACTTGCGATTGATGATAACCGGATGAATCTGAAAGTGTTACAGGGACTTCTCAAACGTGTTCAGGTGAAACTGGATTTGGCAGAAAGCGGTGAGGAGGGAATTCAGAAACTGCAGGACAACAGATATGACTTAATTCTGCTTGACCACAGAATGCCGCACCTGGATGGAATTGAAACGCTTCAGATTATGAAAGAAAAAAATCTGTTGCACGGGATACCGGTAATTGCCCTTACAGCAAATGCCGTATCAGGAGCGAAAGAAACATATATTCAGAATGGATTTCAGGATTATCTCGCAAAGCCGATTGCCGGTAACAGGCTGGAGGAAACGCTGGCGCAGTGGTTGCCGGATGAAAAAATAAAAAAGAGAGAAGAAACTATTGTTCATCCGGCAAAAAGAGCTGAAAAAATGATTCAGGAGCTTCGGCATCTGCTGGATATAGGCCAGGCCATGGAATATGCGGGAAATGATACCGAAGGTCTGGCGATGAATCTGATGTTTTTCTGTGAAAATGCGTCCGTTCTCGATGATAGTTTATGTGCAGATTTCAGAAAAAAAGATTACGAAAGTTATGGCATTCATGCACATGCCCTGAAAAGTAATGCGGCGACAATCGGAGCAGTCGGATTGTCGGAAATGGCAAGGGAACTGGAATTTGCCTGTAAAGAACAAAATCCTGGAAAGGTTGAAGGAAAGCATGAAATAATGATGGAATCTTATCGCAGTCTGGTTAAATATCTGAGAGAAAGAGGAATTTGAGATGATACAGCAGAAAAATCCTCTGGGTGAGGAAAAAATCGGTAAACTGCTAAGACAGTTTGCGATACCGAGTATTATTTCGATGTTAGTTGGGTCACTGTATAATATCGTTGATCAGTTTTTTATAGGCAGAAGAATCGGAGAATTGGGAAATGCAGCTACGAATATCGCGTTCCCGCTTTCTACATCCTGTCTGGCGATTGCCCTGCTTCTGGGAATTGGAGGGGCGTCTGCATTCAATCTTTCGATGGGAAGCGGTGACAGCAAAAAAGCAGTTCGGATTATAGGAAATGCGGCTGCCATGCTTTTTATCTGTGGAGTAGTGTTAGCTATTATAACAGAGATTTTCCTTCGTCCGCTGTTAGTCTTTTTTGGCTCACCGGAAAATGTACTTGGGTATGCGGTTGAATATACAAGAATTACTGCGTTTGGATTCCCGTTTCTAATCTTATCGACGGGTGGTGGACATCTGATTCGTGCAGACGGCAGACCGAAAATTACAATGTTCTGTAATTTGACAGGAGCTGTTATTAATACTGTTTTGGACAGTGTTTTTGTATTTTCTCTCAATATGGGAATGAGAGGTGCCGCCTTAGCTACAGTTATCGGACAGTTTATTTCCGGTTGTATGGCCATCTGGTATTTGGCACACTGTCAGAATGTGAAAATCAAAAAAGAACATCTGGTTATCCGGGTGTCACTTGTCAAAAGGATTGCTGCCCTTGGAATGGCTCCGTGCAGTAACCAGCTTGCCATGATGATTGTACAGATCATCATGAATCAGTCGCTGAAATATTATGGTTCATTATCTGTGTACGGTGAGTCAATACCGATTGCGTGTTCCGGCATTATCTCTAAAGTAAATATGGTGTTTATGTCATTTATTATCGGAATTTCCCAGGGCCTGCAGCCGATTGCCAGCTTTAATTTTGGGGCTGGAAAATATGAGCGGGTGAAGGAAGGATACCGGAAGGCAGTTATCGTCGGTGTAGTACTGGCTGTTGCGGCTTTTCTGCTGTTCCAGTGTTTTCCTCGCCAGATTATTTCTATTTTCGGAGAGGGATCGGAGAGCTATTATAAGTTTGCAATCAATTATTTTCATATATTCCTTTTCTTTACCTTTGTGAATTTTATGCAGCCGATTACATCGAATTTTTTTACGGCAATCGGAAAACCGAAAAAGGGAAGTTTTCTTGCTCTGACAAGGCAGATTATTTTTCTTCTTCCTCTTTTGCTTTTGCTCCCTCTTTTTATGGGAATCGATGGAATCATGTATGCGGGGCCGGTGGCGGATGCACTGGCAGCGGTGGTCTGTGTGGTAATGGTAAAAAAAGAGTACAGCGGGATGTCACAATTGACGGAATAAAAGGAAAAATGGGCACTTGTGGATGGATTGACAAGTGCTTTTTCCATGTATATAATACAAAGGAGGAAATAAGGGGTTTGAAATGAGAGAATGGGAATTGGCAAAAGGAACAGGATGAATAAGGAAGGGAGACAGGAACATGAATTTTTCAGCTCTGGAGAAGAATATTATAGGAGTAATCAGTGAGCAGCAGATAAAACTTGGTTATCGCAGTGAGTTTGTCCGGCTCTACTATCCCCTGACATCATTAAACCAGATTTTGCAGACAGAAGATACTTTTATGCAGATGATGGAGCATTTGGAGGAGTTTAGCCAGTATGTGAAAAAGAGACTGGGAAAAGTGGAAATTACCAGTGATGGGGAACGGTTCTGTCTTGCGATTCCACCACGTGGAAGTGATTATATACATGCCTGCGCAGAGAAGAATGGATTTTTGTCGGAATTTATTAACAGTATTCGCAGGCATGAATGTACGATAGAAGAAATCGTAACTATTTTTCGCAAGTATTCTTATAAGGTACACGCGGAGAAACTTAAAAATGCTGAGTTTGATTATCTGCTTTATTTTGAAAATGGAGAGCCGGATGATTACCGCTACTGTATTGCGTCTGAGGGCGGTCATCTGACTTATCATCGGTTTACAAAGGAAGATTATGAAAATTTATTTTCATAATCTTGGAAAAAACTGGCAGTACTAAATGAAAAAAAATCTCTATTATTCGCTTGCATTCTTATTCATATAATGTTAGTATATCCTCGACATATGAAAAGACAACGGAAAAAAGGGGGCCATAAAATGGTTGATTTCAAAGAATGGGAAGGATTTGAGGGTAATATCTGGAAACGCGAAATTAATACAAGAGATTTTATCCAGAAAAATTATGTCCCATATGATGGAGATGAAAGTTTCCTTGCAGATCCGACGGAAGCGACAAATAAATTATGGAATGAGCTGCAGAAGCTGCAGAAAGAAGAACGTGCCAAAGGCGGTGTTCTGGATATGGAGACAGAAGTTGTATCCAGTCTTACGTCCTATGGTCCGGGATATATTAATGAAAGCATGAAGGATTTGGAAAAAATTGTTGGTATACAGACCGATAAACCATTGAAGCGTGCCTTTATGCCATATGGTGGTATCAAAATGGCACAGCAGGCCTGCACAACGTATGGCTATACTCCAAATCCCAAATTCGATAAAATTTTTAATGAATATCATAAAACACACAACGCTGCTGTTTTTGATGCGTATACACCGGAGATGAAAAAAGCCCGTCACAGCCATATTGTTACCGGATTGCCGGATACCTATGGACGCGGACGGATTGTAGGTGATTACCGCCGTATCGCACTTTACGGCATCGATTTTCTTATTGAGCAGAAAGAGAAGGACAAAGCGAACTGCGGCTGTGGCATGATGACAGATGATGTAATTCGTCTGAGAGAAGAAATTGCAGAGCAGATAAAAGCACTTAAAGGTATGAAAGAGATGGCTGCGATTTACGGTTATGATATTTCGAAGCCTGCGAAAGATGCAAAGGAAGCAGTGCAGTGGTTGTATTTTGGGTATCTGGCGGCAGTAAAAACCCAGAACGGTGCAGCCATGAGCGTGGGGCGTATCTCTACATTCCTTGACATTTATATTGAAAGAGATTTGAAGAAAGGTATACTGACGGAGACAGAGGCTCAGGAGCTGATTGACCATATGGTCATGAAATTCCGCATGGTCAAATTTGCGCGAATTCCGTCTTACAACCAGTTGTTCTCGGGTGATCCGGTATGGGCTACTCTGGAAGTTGCCGGTATCGGAATGGACGGTCGTTCGATGGTTACGAAGAATGATTTCCGTTTTCTGCATACACTTGAGAATATGGGACCGTCTCCGGAGCCGAACCTGACCGTACTGTATTCATCGGCGCTGCCGGAGAATTTCCGTAAGTATGCAGCGGATATTTCAATCCGCACAAGTTCGATTCAGTACGAGAATGATGATGTAATGAAACCGGTATGGGGGGATGATTACTCCATCTGCTGTTGTGTATCTGCGACACAGACCGGTAAAGAGATGCAGTTTTTCGGTGCACGGGCAAACCTTGCCAAATGCCTGCTCTATGCAATCAATGGCGGTATTGATGAGAAGGAATTTAATCAGGTAGGTCCTGCTTATCGTCCGATTACTTCTGAGTATCTTGATTATGACGAAGTAATGGAACGCTATGATGATATGCTTGACTGGCTTGCCGGACTATATGTCAATATTCTGAATCTGATTCAGTATATGCATGATAAATATTACTATGAAGCTGCCGAGATGGCACTGATTGATACCGATGTCCGCCGGACATTTGCGACCGGAATTGCTGGATTTTCCCATGTAATCGATTCTCTGAGCGCAATCAAGTATGCAAAAGTAAAAACGATTCGCAATGAAGACGGTATTGTCGTTGACTTTGAGACAGAAGGTGATTTTCCGAGATATGGAAATGACGATGAGCGCGCGGATGAAATCGGTGTATGGCTTCTTGAGACATTTGTTGAGAAAATCAGGAAATATCATACTTACCGTGATTCGGAGCCGACGACTTCTATTCTTACGATTACCTCAAATGTTGTGTACGGGAAAGCGACCGGTGCCATGCCGGATGGAAGAAAGGCATTTACGCCGTTTGCGCCAGGTGCATCGCCGAGTTATGGTGCAGAGAAAAATGGTCTGATCGCATCTTTAAATTCCGTTGCGAAGCTTCCTTATCACTGGGCACTGGATGGAATTTCAAATACACAGACAATGAATCCTAATGCACTTGGTCATTCGGATGAAGAGAGAATTAATAATCTCAAGCAGGTTCTCGACGGATATTTTGATCAGGGAGCACATCATCTGAACGTAAATGTGTTTGGTACAGAAAAGCTTCTGGATGCACAGAAACATCCGGAGAAGGAAGAATATGCAAACTTTACAATCCGTGTATCCGGTTACGCGGTTAAGTTTATCGATTTGACAGAGGAACAGCAAAACGATGTGATTGCCAGAACCTGTCATGGGAATCTGTAATGAGCAGTACAAAAGGTAAAATACACGCAATCGAAACCTTCGGCCTGGTAGACGGGCCGGGGGTTCGTTACGTTTTATTCCTGCAGGGATGCCGTATGCGGTGTCAGTACTGTCACAATCCGGAGACCTGGACTCTGGACTCTGGCGGCATAGGAGAGTTTACAGCTGAAGAAGCGTTCCAAAAAGCGTTGCGGTACAAGCCTTACTGGCGTGATAATGGAGGCATAACAGTGAGTGGTGGTGAACCACTTTTGCAGATGGACTTTGTGACAGAATTTTTTACACTTGCAAAAGAAAAGGGAATTCACACCACTTTGGATACGAGCGGTAATCCATTTTCCTCAGAACCCTCTTATCTGAAAAAGTTTGATGAGCTTATGAGGGTTACTGACCTGTTTATGCTCGATATCAAAGAAATGGATTCAGAAAAGCATAAGGTGTTGACAGGACAGAAAAATGATAATATCCTTGAAATGGGAAACTACATTGCATCACACGGGGGAGAAATGTGGATTCGGCATGTTCTTGTTCCCGGTCTTACGGATGACGAAGAGGGACTTCGACGGCTCCGTAAAAAAATAGATGAATGGAAAACTGTCAGTCGTGTGGAGATACTTCCCTATCACACGCTCGGTCTTTTCAAGTGGGAGAAGTTAAATATCTCCTATCCATTGGAGGGAATTCAGCCGCCGTCTGAAGAGGAAGTGAGGAGAGCTGAGGAAATTCTTGGCATCCGTCAATTGTAGTTTGTTTGCGAAAATACAGAAAAGGGGATTGTTATATGAGTGATTACAGAATGAATACAAAATGCGTACAAGGGGGATATACTCCGGGAAATGGAGAACCAAGACAGATTCCTATCGTGCAGAGTACAACTTTTAAATACAGCACAAGCCAGGAAATGGGAAAGCTTTTTGATCTGGAGGCTTCCGGATATTTTTATACGAGACTGCAGAATCCTACGAATGATTATGTTGCAGCTAAGATCGCTTCTCTTGAAGGTGGTAGCGCTGCTATGCTGACATCATCAGGTCAGGCTGCGAATTTCTATGCAATATTTAATATTGCTTCATGTGGAGATCATGTAGTTGCTTCTTCAACCATTTACGGCGGCACATACAATCTGTTTGCGGTTACCATGAAAAAGATGGGTGTGGAGTTTACATTTGTTCCTCCTCATGCTACAGAGGAAGAACTGGATGCTGCGTTCAAACCTAATACTAAGGCTGTATTTGGTGAGACTATTGCAAATCCTGCACTTTCAGTGCTGGATATTGAAACTTTTGCAAATGCTGCACATAAGCATGGTGTTCCGCTTGTCATAGA
>JAXEJU010000002.1:0-6459 GCA_034101395.1 Eubacterium sp.
TTATCCTTAATTTTATCATTTGTCAATAAGCAACAATATATACAAACAAAAAGAGTTGCATTGTTCTTTTGGAGAGAGTATATTATTTATCAGGGAAAAGACAAGGAACCCGTAAAAATAATTACAATGATCTCTCGGAATCTTGAGTGATCATGCCAGCTAAACTCTGGCATCGTACTTTGAAAAGTAAATATTATGTGTGGAACGAAAAAAATGCATGAGAAACAAACATAGCTTTCACTAGGTTTCAAAAAGTGGTATTATAGTCTATAGGATTATGCTACATCCAAAATCAACTTTTTCAGTGGAGATTCAGATGGCAAATCCCATGCATCCAGATGCTGTAACATCAGGATGTGATAGTGACGGCAGTACCACATCTTAGTAGAGCGGTGTCTGCCGTCTTCTAATTTAAAGTCTAATTTCTCACGTTTATTTGAACGTTCCGCAGATGTTCTTGCGTTGAATTCCAGTTTCCATTCCTTACTGCTTCTTGGTGGATTATTAAATAATCTTGGGTTATCATTCATTACCAAATGAACGGTGCGCCCATATTTAGCATCAGAGCACGGGTTATCGCAGGTGCAGGAAATGCAACCGTTTTTTCTGCTGATTTTAGGACACTTAAATTTCATTCTGCCTTTCGCGATTTCAACACCGTCACGACGCATGCGACAGCCGGAAGGGCAGATTGGAACCCCGTCATTATCAATGGTGAAGTCATTTTTATAAACAGGTGGTCTTCCACCTTTGCCATTAAGGTCGATGAAAGGTGTTATATTTTCACGTTTGCAGTATTGATAGTAAGGCATGGCATCATGTGCAGAATCCAGAAGAAGCTTAGATACTTTGTAATCAGGAAGAAAAGCTTTCATCCGAAAAAAGGCATGCAAAAAGCCATGGGAATCATGTTTCGAGGCACAAGAAAAATGAGGAAACACGGGCAGGTCGCTTTCCGAGTCCACGAGCATGTATAAATCATAGCCGTGATAATAACAGTCACGGGAAGAATCCCAACCGATATCACAGTCAGGCTAGGAAAAATAACGGTCACATTTGCAGTCACAGATCCGTTTTTTACGTTCTCTATGCGAAGTGACAACCGGTGTTCCATCACCGGCTAAAGCAAGTGAATCAGGATGAATCAATTTTGGGGAAACGGAGATATCAAGGAATTCCTGTTTATAGATTTTAAATAGAGAAGCATAAGGTTGCTCATCCAGATGGAACTCTGTTTTTTCTAATTCGGGAAGGAGTTCGGCAACCGTAACTTTTTCTACCGAATCCGCTTTTGTTCCTTTGTTTTTCGGTTTTTTTACTTTTGATTTTAAAGGATGAACATGGGGAGACATATGATTATCGTCAGAATCCCATAAACGCTTCATAAAGTCATAAAAGGTACCGACTCCAGGAGTGTCACCCACTTCAAAACCGCTGAGTATGGCATAAAGAGGATTAATCTTAAGCTGTGCAGCCCATTCAGTTAAAGAAGTAACTTTAAAATCAATAGATAGTAAATAGGAACGCTGCATACAGGAAGGAGTTCTGGGAGCAGGACCGAATTTCGAATATTTAGTAGCCAAAAAAGTATCGGTAAAAGATAAATCAAGGTTCCAAAAACGTTCGATGATACTCCAGGTAGAACGGGCAAGGGCATCAGGATTAGGATAATATTTACGAAGATTAGTAACAACAAAGTTTTGGTAGTCAGCATGACTGCCACAGTTAACAGGTAACATAAAAATCGCCTCCACATTGAAAAATATTTGCCGCCGCGCGGACGGTTTCTTATTAATCAATAGGCGCGAAGTGCCGCATTTTTTGCGGTGTTTGTCAAGTGTTTTTTTGAAAAAAAGTGGGGGATTTTATAAAAAATGAAATCTGAAAGCCTTGGAATTACAGGCTTAGAGATTCCGAGAGATTATTACATATGAAGAGAGGAAAAAATATGTGGATAATATATGTGATTATATGTATAGCCCTATGGGGAATAACGGATGTGCTTTACAAAAAAGGGGCAAGGAAAGAAGAAAAATATATTCCGCTCAAGTTTTCGATTGTGATAGGACTGATTTGTTTTCTGATTGCACTGGTTTACCTGATTACTCGTGATGAGCCATTCACCATTTGGGAAAGTGCTGTTCGGTTTTGGCCGGTTACGATATTTGGGATTGTATATGCTATTGTTAATACAATTAGTTTTAATGGTTTTTTATATAACGATGCCTCGGTTATTGCACCCATAGAAAATACGGCAAATGGCTCATATGTCATGATTTTGGTTATTGTGTATGCGCTGCTTGGGAAAGTGAGTTCCATATGGGAAGTTATTACCGTTTATAAATTGGTTGGAATTATTTGCATCTTCCTGGGGCTCTTATCTCTTGGAATTGTGCAGCATAATGAAGCGAAAAAGCTTGGTAATACAAAAACATTTAAAGCCGGTGCAACAGCACTTATTTTTCCAATCATTTTTTCCATAATGGATGGTCTTGAAACCATTGTGAGCGGTGTGTGTTTAGATAAAACTTTTGGGTATGCAATGCCCGAAGGTGACAGTATCATAATTATGGGAATGGAATATGCCCTTTTTGCTTTCGCTTTCTGGATCTATATAAGTATAAGGGAGAGGCGCGCATTTAACCCATTGAAAAAAAATAATCTCCCTTTTATCAGTGGAGCACTGTGTGATAACATCGGCCTTGTTTTTTATGCCTATGCCATGGCACTCGATTCCGTGGCAACGGACCCTATACTTGCCGTTTATCCTGCCATTTCAATTTTGTTGTCTCGACTCATTTTGAAGGAAAAATTGTCGATAAAGCAATATTTATGTTTGGCACTTATGCTTCTGGGTAGTTTTATCATTGTAATAGGACAAAATATTTAATTTGTGAGGAATGCATAATGAGAAATACTTTTTGCAATAAACAATTTCGTTCATTACTGTTTACGGGATCGGTTACAGTAGTCATACAGTTTTTGCTGGTGATTTCAGATACGATTGTGGTTGGAAATATTTTAGGTGAGCAGGCATTAGGGGCTGTTAATGTTGTTAAGCCTTTTAGTTCGTTTGTCATCTTTATTACATCTCTGGTCAGTATCGGTACATCGGTTTTCTACTCATATGAAATAGGGAAATTTGACAAAGAGAAAGCAGACGGTTTGTTTGGTCAGGGAATCATTCTGGCTGTTATTTCCGGTGTCATTCTGTTTTTAACAGGTTTATTGGGGAAAAATTTTTATTTCGATTACTTAAACCTTTCCCCTCAGATAGAAGAAGCGGCATCGGCCTATTTCTTTTATTATCAGTTTGTTATCCTGTTGTTGCCTGTATATACAGTATTACTTGAACTCATCTATGCCGATGGAGATGGCATGATATGCAATATTTCAAGCATTGTTCAAATCGGTCTGAATGTTGTGGTTTCCATTGTTCTTTGTTATCATATTGGTATAATGGGAGTAGGGCTTGGAACCTTTCTCGGTGTAGCTTTCAGTATTGTCATTTTACTTGTCCATTTTTTCAGAAAGCAAAATACACTTCGATTTGTGTGGCATATAAGTCGCATCGATGTTTTCAGAGTTCTCAAATGCGGAATAACCGATGCCAGTGCCTACCTGTTTATGGGGATGACATCATTTATTGCTTCCAAGTTTGTAATTTATTATTTCAGTGAATACTATTTACCGGTACTCCTGGTGGTCATAAATATTCTGGAACTTACAATAATATTTGATGGTATCGGTCAGGCCATTACTCCTATCGTAAATGTATATCGGGGGGAAGAAAACCATGTGGGCATCAAGCGTGCCATGAAAACAGCCCTTATGTATGCTGTGGCAGAGGGAGTTATCATAACTGTGTTACTGTTCCTGTTCGGTGGTAATGTCGCAGAATTATTCGGACTTGCCAATCATCAACTTGTCCACATTACTAAAAATGCCCTTCGCCTAGTGAGTCCATTCTTTTTCTGCACCGGCATTTTATTCCTGCAGACAACATATTATATGATAATAGAAAAAATATTTCTTGCGACTGCTATCACAGGAATCAAAGACTGGCTCATTCCCTCCCTCTCTCTCTGTGTCCTAGGATTACTGTTTGGCATAGATGGGGTGTGGATTGCTTTTGGAATATCTCCTTTTATCTCTATTGTTGTGGTGGCACTTATCATTTATGTACGCTATGGCAGAGAAAAATTTCCACTTCTGCTGGAAAGAGAAACAAATGAGGTCTACATATTTGATGCGGAGCTTATTTCAAAAAATGTAATAAAACTTAGAGATCAAATAGAAGAACTTCTGTCCCAAAAAGGGATAACTCCCAAGAGCATCCATCGAATCATGTTATTTATTGAGGAGGTAGGTATGCTGATTCATGAAAAAAATCCTGAAAAAAAAGTATTTTGTGAATGCAGTGTCCTAATTGGTGATGATGTTCAGGTGATTATTCGGGATGATGGTGTGCTGATTGATGTGACAAACCCGGACAATGACGTAGAATCCCTTAGATGTTATGTTGTTGCCCATATGATGAATCATACGCGCTATAAGCAGTCTTTGACAACGACAGGTTACAATAGAAATACGTTTCGATTTAAAAAATAGATATTGGCCATCATCCACCTCCTACCCGTACCATGTGCGTACCGTGCGCCGCAAGGCGCACCCAAAAAAACACCATCGCCTATATTTCTATAAGCAATGGTGCCTTGTCACTTCATTTTGTAATCAATTAGTTACCCATCTGTGCGGCAACTTCTGCTGCGAAGTCCTCTTCCTTCTTCTCAAGACCTTCACCTGTTTCAAAACGGACGAAGCTCTTCAGTTTCAGGCTGCAGCCTGCTGCTTTTGCAACAGATTCTACATATTTTGCAACAGTCTCTTTATTCTCAGCTTTTACATATACCTGCTCAGTGAGGCATACTTCTTTCAGCTCTTTGTTGAGACGGCCGATAATCATCTTCTCAATAATGTTATCCGGTTTGCCTGCATTTTTCGGGTCGTTCTTTGCCTGAGCAAGAAGAACTGCTTTTTCTTTCTCTTTGTATTCCTCTGACACATCATCCGCGGAGAGATACTGTGGATTCATGGCAGCAATCTGCATTGCCACATTCTTCAGGCACTCAACAACCTCTGCTCCGGTATTGTCTGTCTCAGCAGCAACCAAAACACCGATTTTACCACCTGCGTGGATATAGTCTACAACAATACCATTATCGCAGGAAACTTTCTCGAAACGGCGAATATTCATGTTCTCACCAATGGTAGCAACCATGGATGCCAATTCTTCTTTCACCGTCTTGGATGTGTCACCAGCCCATGGCTCAGCCATGAATGCATCAATATCGGCAGCGCCGGAAGCGTTCACCTGATCTGCTACAGCTGCTACGAAGTCCTGGAACTTCTCATTCTTAGCCACGAAGTCAGTCTCGCTGTTTACCTCTACGATGGCAGCTTTCTTGCCGTCAGCACTGATATTTGTCTTTACAATACCTTCTGCTGCAATACGGCCTGCTTTCTTCTCAGCCTTTGCCAGACCGTTCTCGCGAAGCCACTCTACCGCTTTATCCATATCACCGTCTGTGTTTGTAAGAGCTTTCTTACAATCCATCATGCCGGCACCTGTCTTTTCTCTTAATTCTTTTACCATTGAAGCTGAAATAGCCATTTTTTAATTCCTACCTTTCTCTCTATTACTCTGCTACTGCCTCAGAAACTTCCTCTTCCACAACTTCTTCCTCTGCCATAGACTCACCCTGATTTGCCTCGATAACAGCATCTGCCATCTTGGAAACAATCAGTTTGACAGCGCGGATTGCATCGTCATTACCCGGGATTACATAATCCAGTTCTTCCGGATCACAGTTTGTATCTACAATACCAATCAACGGAATTCCCAGAATGTGTGCTTCCTGGATACAAATTCTCTCTTTCTTCGGATCAACAACGAAGATAGCATCCGGAATTTCTTTCATATCCTTGATACCGCCAAGGTTCTTCTCCAGTTTTGCCCACTCTTTCTTCAGGTTGATAACTTCTTTCTTCGGCAGTACATCAAAAGTTCCATCCTCAGACATCTTCTCGATGGCTTTCAGTCTCTTGATACGGTTCTGGATGGTCTCAAAGTTGGTAAGCATACCACCAAGCCATCTCTCGTTGACATAGTACATACCGCAACGCTCTGCCTCTGCCTTAATGGAATCCTGAGCCTGTTTTTTGGTACCTACGAAAAGGATTTTGCCGCCATCTGCCACAATGTCTTTGATGGCATTATAAGCTTCATCTACTTTGCCTACTGATTTCTGCAAATCAATGATATAAATACCATTTCTCTCTGTGTAGATGTACTCAGCCATTTTAGGGTTCCATCTTCTTGTCTGATGTCCAAAATGAACACCTGCTTCCAGTAACTGTTTCATTGAAATAACACTCATTATTTCGTACCTCCATTTG
>JAXEJU010000003.1:0-19827 GCA_034101395.1 Eubacterium sp.
TAAAACAGAAAATGGTATCAGAAAAGTTCCAATAGCAGACAAGGTTCTGCCATATTACAAGGCTTGGTATGAATCCTGCCCTGAATGTGAATATCTGCTTCATACAGAAGATGGAAAACATTTTGAATACAGAAACTACTACGATAGCTATTTCAAGCCATTGATGGAACAGATAGGTATTAATCGTACACCACATTGCTGCAGACACACATGTATCTCAATGTTAGCAGAAGCCGGTATTAACCAGACTATAATCAAAAAGATTGTAGGGCACTCAGGTGCAATGACACTCACCGAAAAAGTGTATACCCACTTTGATATAAAGGAGCTTGTAGATGCGATTAATAGAATTTGATAAACAATCGGTGCCATTCGCAGATTGCTCTGAAAATGTCCTATACATATCATAATCTTTGTTGCATATTTATTGCATTTGATGTTAATTCCAGCACATCTGACAACGTTCCACAACTTCTTTAACCAAAGTTTTTCGTTGAAAAACTTAATAAAATGGGCTTTTCTTGATATCTTCGTTTCCGAAGGATTATCTCTTTCTGAACTTTCTGATGTTATCCGCGAACGCAAGAAGAACCTCAAAAATCCTTCGGATTTCCTCAGTCATTCTTGCGTTCCAATGAACAAATATGTATAACAAAAGCCCCTGAGACGCAAGCGTTTCGGGGCTTTGTATATACATATTTGTTCGCAGATAACTGCTTATCGTTTTGAAAACTGTGGCGCACGACGAGCTTTTTTGAGACCGTATTTCTTACGCTCTTTCATACGTGAATCACGGGTAAGATAGCCTGCCTTTTTCAGAATAGGTCTGAAATCAGCATCTGCCTCGTTAAGGGCACGGGCGATTCCGTGACGTACAGCACCTGCCTGTCCTGTAAATCCGCCGCCTTTAACTGTGATTTTTGCATCATACTTGTCAGCAGTATTTGTTGCTTCAAGTGGCTGACGAGCGATAATTTTCAATGTCTCAAGACCAAAGTAGTCATCAATATCTTTTTTATTAATTGTGATTTTACCGGTACCTGGTGTCAGGTAAACACGTGCGATACTGGATTTTCTTCTTCCTGTTCCGTAAAATGTTGAACTAGCCAATGTTATCTCTCCTTTCTAACACCATTAAATATCCAAAACTTCCGGTTTCTGTGCTTCATGTTTGTGCTCAGGTCCTGCATATACATGAAGTTTTGTGAGCATCTGGCGTCCCAAAGGTCCCTTTGGAAGCATACCCTTTACTGCATGAGTAATTACAAATTCCGGTTTCTTCTGCATCATTTCTTTCAATGTTGTCTCTTTCATACCGCCAACATAATCTGAGTGATGATAATAAATCTTCTGGTCAAGTTTCTTACCGGTCGTCTTTACTTTTTCAGCATTTACAACGATTACATAGTCGCCGGTATCAATATGTGGTGTATAGATTGGTTTATTCTTACCTCTTAATACATTAGCAATTTCAGATGCGAGACGTCCCAAAGTTTTTCCTTCGGCGTCTACAACATACCATTTTCTTTCCACTTTGGATGGGTTTGCCATAAAACTTTTCATCCCTGGAGTCCTCCTTGTTCAATTCTGTCAGCACATCAGTCTCTGTCCGTAAGACCTTCACTGACGCAATTCTGATTTTATGTTAAAAATATCATTACCGGGGCATTGGTTCAGATATTTTCACGTCATACCATGATATTATATAACAGTCTGCTTTTGGTGTCAACCATTTTTTCCGCGAGTCGTCTCCCGAATCCGTTTTTATTTCCCATTCTTCTCCATATAATCAATTTTTACGAGCATCAGCCCCTTCGCGGGGGCAGTCGGTCCAGCCTTGCTTCTGTCTCCCGACGCTAAAGCATCCTTGACACTCTCCACGCTACGGCGCCCCATTCCGACTTCCAGAAGCGTGCCCGCAATGATTCTTACCATATTATATAGGAAACCATTTCCGCACACGCGGATTTTCAGTTCATAACATCCGGCAATTCCCGGGACATCTGCCCCCCATGTATCCGGCAACGGCTGCTTTTCGATGTCCACCCGGTACACGGTACGCTCCTTTGTCTTTACCTGACTTCCCGCCGAGCAAAAGGCAGAAAAATCGTGAGGTCCTTCTATTTCCTTTGCCGCCTGCCGCATCTTTTCAACATCTAACGGCTGGTACACATGATGACTGTATCTGTTTTTAACAGGAATCTGTATTCTGGATGCCAGCACAGAATATTCATAAGTTTTCGTGCTCTCGCAGTAGCGCGGATGAAAATCGCCCGGCACTTCCTCTGACAGCAAAATGCGGATGTCGTCTGGCAGGTGACGATTCAGAGCATAAGCAAATTTGTCTGCCGGAATGTGGGAATCCGTATCAAATACGGCTACATTTCCAAGGGCATGGACACCGGCATCGGTCCGGCTGGCACCTGTAACCTCTGTCTTTTCTCCCAACAGCTCACACAGCGCCTCTGTAAGTCGCTGTTCTACTGATATTCCATTGTTTTGAATCTGCCATCCACAGTATCCTGTACCGTCATAGGCAATCCGAAGACGTATACGTCTCACTCCGGCACCTCCATTTTAACCTTTTTAACCTATACAATAAATAAATGCGAAATAATGATTACCGCTGCCAAATATACTATCACAATCCCGTATACAAGAAAGTCCGTCCTCTGGTAGTGCAACGGCTTCATCCTCGTACGGCCTTCTCCTCCGCGGTAACATCTCGCTTCCATCGCCATCGCCAGATCATAAGCTCTACGGATAGCTGATACGAACAGCGGAATCAGAATGGATACCATCGTACGCATTCGTTTCAAAATATTTCCCTCTTCGAAATCCGCGCCTCTCGCACTCTGCGCATTGATAATACGGTTCGCCTCATCCATCAGAATGGGAATAAAACGTAGCGCAAGCGACATCATCATGGCAAAATCATGAACAGGAACACGTATTTTTTCCAGTGGTTTTAACAACGTTTCAATTCCATCGGTCAACTGGTTAGGTGTAGTCGTATAGGTTAAAAGCGAAGACCCGAGAATCAGATAAATCAACCGCATTGACATAAAAAGTCCCTTACGAAGTCCCTGCCAGGTAACGCAGATAAATTTCCATTCAAAAGCCACATCACCTTTTGTTCCAAAAATATTAAATACTGCTGTAAAGAGAAGCAGAAAAAGAATCGGTTTCAATCCCTTGATAATATAGGAAAACGGAACCTTCGAGAGCAGCATTGCTGCCGCAAGAAATCCTGTCACCACAATATAGCCTGCAAAACTGCTGAACACAAACAGTGAAATCAGATACAGCAAAACTGCTATGATTTTTACCCGTGGATCCAGTCTGTGAATTTTCGAATCTACCGGATAGTATTGTCCAATTGTAATATCGCGTAACATCGATTTCACCTCGCTGCAAGAATACTTGCCACTGCCTGTTCAACGGTAATGGCATTATGAGGCAGGAAAATCCCTCGTTTTGCCAGTCCCTCTATAACATAAGTTACCTGTGGAGCCATCAGCCCCAGTTTTTCCAGTTCCCTGTAATGGCTAAAAACTTCTGCCGGTGTACCGTCATAGGCGATTGTCCCTTTATCCATTACGACAAGACGGTTTACATACCGTGCCATATCTTCCATGCTATGCGACACAATGATAACCGTTATTCCACGTTCCTCGTGAAGTTTTTTTACCAGATCCAGTATTTCATCCCGTCCGGAGGGATCAAGTCCCGCCGTCGGCTCGTCTAATATCAAAACCTCCGGCTCCATCGCGAGCACTCCGGCAATCGCCACCCGGCGCTTCTGTCCACCGGATAATTCCAGCGGTGATACATCCAAAAGTTCTTCCTCTATCCCTACCTGCCTAAGTGCCTCAAATGCATGCATGTCGACATCCAGCGGTTCCATCCCGATATTGCGGGGACCGAACTTGACATCATCAATCACGGTACTTTCAAAAAGCTGATGCTCCGGATACTGAAACACCAGACCGACTTTACTCCGCAATTTTTTTAATGAAAAATCTTTGTCCGAAATATCTGCCCCGTCATAATACACGCCGCCGCCCGTCGGTTTCAGAAGTCCGTTCAGATGTTGAATTAGTGTGGACTTTCCGGAACCCGTATGACCAATCAGCCCTATCATTTCCCCATTTTCTATTCGAAGATTGACGTTATGAAGCGCTTTTTTTTCGTAAGCAGTTCCCCTGCTGTAAATATGCTCCAGTTCGTTGACAAGAATTGTCATTGCCCTGCCATCCTTTCTATCTGCCTAGATTATAGGCAATCGCATCCACGAGTTCATCCACCTGCAAAATCCCCTCCGGAATTCTCATACCCTCCTGCCGGAGTCTGTGCGCAAGCAATGTTACCTGTGGCACATCCAAATGATATTGCTGCAACAGTTCCACTCTGGCAAATACGTCTTTCGGTGTTCCCTCCAAAACTATCTGCCCGTCGCTCATAACGATTACTTTATCTGCCTCTACCACTTCTTCCATATAGTGTGTAATCCATAGAATCGTGATATGTTCTCTGCGGTTTAACTCCTGCACTGCCCGCAGTACCTCCCTGCGCCCAACCGGATCTAACATCGCCGTTGACTCATCAAGCACAATACATTTCGGCTTCATTGCCAGTATACCGGCTATCGCCACACGCTGTTTCTGTCCGCCGGATAAATTATTCGGTGACTCTTTTCTTGCCTGAAGCATCCCGACTTTGGAAAGAGCATCCCCTACCCGCTGCCAGATTTCTTCTGTCGGGACCCCCAGATTTTCCGGTCCGAACCCCACATCATCTTCTACCACATTATGTACCAGTTGGTTATCCGGATTCTGAAACACCATGCCAACACGCTGTCTGATTTCCCACACCATTTCTTCTTCCGACGTGTCGATATCATCTACCCAAACGGTTCCGGATTCCGGAGTCAGAAGTGCATTTAAATGTTTGGCAAGTGTAGATTTTCCGGAGCCATTATGTCCAAGAATCGCCACAAATTCTCCCTCTGACACTTCAAAAGAGACATCATTCACCGCCGATTCAACGGCAATCACGTTATCATTCTCATCTCTTCGTATATAGTCAAATCTGACGTGTTCTGCCCGGATCATCACATTCACCTCCCGCAAACATTGTATGCTCAACAATAATAAAGCTATCGTAGCACAAAAAACAGCGATTCGCAACTATTTCAACTATCGATAATTTTCCCAGTGTCGACACTCGGTTTAATGAAATTATCATAGGAATACTCCCACAATTTTTCTGACCCTTCCGATGTATTCCGGTTCCGCTCCAGTATCTGGCTTAAGCGTATTCCGCGTTCTTCCCACGCTTTCCCTTCGGAAACAGAATTCAGCATGGCCGGCTGAAAATTATCCATCGTACGTGCAAATCTGGCTTCCGGCGTCTCGCCCGCCTCAAATTCTCTCCACAAATCCAGCATTTTCTGGGCCTGGTCGTCCGGCAACAGATGAAAAATCCGTTCTGCCGCCTGTGCCTCACGAACTGCCTGCGTTTTCTTTGCCTCCTCATCGTAGGCATACGTATCCCCTGCATCAATTTCCACCAGATCATGTATCAGAAGCATTGTAACGGTGTGCAATACATCAATTTCACAGTTTGCATATTCGGAGAGAAGAATTGCCATGACTGCCATGTGCCATGAATGTTCCGCATCATTTTCGCGGGTTTTACCATCCGAAAGAAGTGTATGACGTTTGATAAATTTCTCCCGGTCGATTTCTTTCAAAAACCGAATCTGCTGTTCCAGCCGGGAATTATTTTGAGTATCCATATGTGCCTCCATTTTTTATTTCTTTTCTGTATATTGAACAAATTTCTTTTTCCCAGTATAGCATAATTCATAACAGAATTGTGTTGAAATTTGCGGGATGTATGGTACATGGTTCATCAGGCATATTCAAAAAATGGTAATATGTTTGATATATATGTGTTTAAAATATCTGCAAACTCTTTCTGCTGTGCCTCGTCCTGAATCTCCCCATACTCGATGGTATAAGTATCTCCCCCGTGGTAACCAATATAGGTCATCATGGGATTTTTTCCCTCAAGATCAGCTTCTGAAAATACACCGTTTAGTCTGTGAATGGTAAAAAAAGGCATCTTCGTCTGTTTCTTTTGCGCCCAGAAAATACTATAGGATTCTTCGCAGTTGAAATCAACATTTTTAACATTTGACTTTTCTTCCACGGAAATCATTTCACTGATTTCTTCCGGGAATGAAATGGAACATTTTGCAGCTTTTGCCGTAATCGTATTGCGGGTAAATTTGTTTTGGCTCTCCTGCAAAGTTACTGTCTGTCTGCCAAAAGTAATACTTGCTATTTTGTCACTTTCTACGATCCTATCAAAGCCAATACTCTTGTATCCCGGTTTGTCGGAAGTTCCCCAGCTCTCATTGACATCATCAGCAAAACGACTGTCTATACGGCTTCCATCCGTCAGCTCGATGGTAATTCGGTTGCTGTCTTCATATTTCTCCCATTCCTTGTACGAAAAATGAGTCTTTCCCTGTTTTGTTACCGTGAAATGAGCGGTCAGGGAAATCGGAGAAACGACTATGTCTTTCCATATCCCTTCTGAATCCATCAACTGTATCTCTTTATTTACATCAATTTTCTCGTTATCTGCCTGCGTATAGAAAACCCAGTTTAATTTCCACTCCCCTTTGACAAGAGTCACAAACTTTTTGTCATTTTCATAATAACCCATATTGCTTAACTGAAGACTGATATTTTTCCCATTGACATCAATGTCCTCGCCGTCTTTGTTGATTCCGCTTACCAGTAACCCAAACTTCGTTTTATTATCAGCTACTATTCCCATCGATGGTTCCTGCATCGTATAATCATAAGTTTCCCCATTCGCACCGCTCACTGTTAATTCTGTATTTTCAAATTCCAATTCGTATGGTACATCCGGCAGGCCTGTGGCACTGAGCACAGTATAAAATCTAGTTTTATCACCTATAATCTGAGAGGTAGCAACTGTCACTCCATTGCTTTCGGATTTAATATCGACCTGCGAAACCATCTGTTCAATTTCTCTCTCTGTCTGTTTATCCTGTATATGAAAAAAATGTTTGATATTATCATCCAGCCCAAATGCAGCATACGCAGTTACACTGACCATACATACAACTGCTGCAGCAGCAACGGCAACTGCCGGTTTGGAAACACGTTTCCAGAAATGCTCTTTTTCTGTGTTTTCTCTTTCCTCGCTGATATCCAGTTCATCTATCTCTCCGATTTTTTCCATTGTTCTTTTATATATTCTGTATTTTTCCAATTCGGTCAAATCTTTTTCCAAATCTGCATCTGCCCGACCCATTTCTTCTAACAATTGATTGATATCTCTCATAATGCGCTCCTTTCTTTGCTTGTTTACGCAACTTCTATTCCACTTTGAATCAACTGCTTTTTTAACCGGTTTCTTCCTCTGGTCAGCCTGTTCTCAACCGTCTTCGCTTTTATCGCCAAAATCTGCGCGATTTCTTTTATTGAATTCTGGTAAAAATAACGGTATATAAAGATTTCCCGGTCAGGACTCTTCATGGAATTAATCAATTGATACAACACCTGATATTCGGATTTGCGAAGTACACTTTCCTCTATATTTTCATCGGAAGCCATGTCTTCTGCTTCCATTATATCCTGTGTCGGATGCTCTTTTGCCAGAATCCTTCTCCGATTTAATGCTGTTTTTCTTGCAATCCCATACAGATATCCTTTTAGGCCCACACCTTCTTTTAAAACAATCCTGCTCCTGGATTTCCACAGTGCAACAAAAGTATCTGATACTGTTTCTTCTATATCCTGCATGCTGTATCCCGACAATACGGATTGACAGATTGTTTTCACCGCCTTACCATATTGAGCTATGGCAAGTTCGATTCCAAGTGCCGCATCTTTACACAAGTATTCCAAAAGCTCTTTTTCATCCATCACTTCCAACCTCCTCTTACATATTTTGAAAGGCCTTTCACTTTACTATTGGTACATTTTTCCTGATATCACTCACTTTATCTGAAAAAATTTACTAAATCCATAATTTGTGGCATAATAATCATATCAAATTACAGGACGAGCGGAAAGGAGAATCTTTATGACACAGGAAGAAAAAATCGATGCTTTGATGGAAATGGTAAAAGAGAACAGCAGACAGCATGGCCAAAATAATAATTTTATAAACAGGAGAGGGACAGCACCGTTTCGATGATGTCCCTCTCCTGTTATAGGATTGATTTATTCCCACACTGCAAAGAATTACAGTGTAAATTTATCGACAAGCTGTCTCATTGCATCTATGTTCTCAACGCTCTGACTAACCATCTCTCCGGCGTGTACCGTGGAATTAACCAGTGTGTTTGTCTTATTTGCAATATCCGAAACACCTGTTGCCGAATCCCCGACTGCCTGGTCAATGACATCCAGAGACTGCACAATTTCTTCCATCGCCTTTGACAATTCCTCTACGCGGTCATGAATATCAGTCATAAATTCCTCAAAGGTATTGGCATCAGTGCTGTAAGCATTCCCCACTTCTCCGAATTCCTGATAATCTCCCATGACAGTTTTCTCCAGAAACTCAGCAGAAATTCCGATACAGGACTGCATATTGTCTACTGCCTGCTGTACTTCCTGAACCATTTCCTTTATATCATCAGCCGACACCTGTGTCTGGTTTGCAAGGCTTCCGATTTCACTTGCCACTACGGCAAATCCTTTTCCTGCCTCTCCGGCTCTGGCTGCCTCAATAGAAGCATTGAGGGCAAGAAGGTTCGTCTGGGAAGAAATTTCACTGATGGTCTGAACCAGTTCGTGAATTCTTGATACCGCTTTTGCCTGTTCCAGAGCTTCATCCGATTTTTCTTTCATATCGGCATAAATTTCTCTTGTGTGAATGTTTGCTTCTTTGGTATGCTCTTTCAACGACTCTGCACGTTTCTTTATCTCCCTGGAAATCTCATTGCCCTGAACTGCAGTTGCAGTCATTTCCTTGACATTTCCATTCACACTCTCCACATTTTTCAATATAACGTCCATCGTAGATGCAGACTCCTGCATTCCGGCAGACATCTGTTCCATGGTGGCTGAGTTATCCTGACAAAGCTCATTCGTATCTTTCATCGTACCTTCGAGAGAGTGTACTCCATCATTGACAACAGAGCATGAACGTTCGATCTGAACAGTTATATCGCCCAGTTCTTTGCACATCCGCTCAACTTCCTGCGCCATTTTGCCGATTTCATCTTTCCGTTTGGAAAGTTTTACCACACTGTCATCCTTCTTGAGATTCAAGTCTGCGATTTTGGTAATAAGCGCTGTAATCTGTTTCATTGGACGGGAAATCGTTCCGCTGATAATGAAACTGAAAATACCGGCTATTGCGATGGCTCCCAGCATATAAAGAATCATCATCTTTAATAGTGCGAGAGAATTTGCCCTGACATCACTGACCGACGCTGTGAGTACATACTTCATTCCATTGCAAAGCGTCTCATATACCATCATTTTGCCGGTTCCCTGATAGTCATAATTGGTAACTTTATCCTCATTTTCCGCATTTGCAATTACTTCCTCAACCTCCGGCAGTTTCTCCTTGAGACTGTCACCGAGTTCGTAATCCTTATGTACTACAAAATTATGATTGGTATCCAGCAGACAGGAATAGCCATCATTATAAATCGTGGCTCCATTAATCAGCTCTTCAATGGTGGTAAGACTTATGTCCATACCAATAATTCCCACCGATACATCATCAATATAGATAGGAATCACATAGGATATCATGCTGACATTGATATTCTGATTCACATAAGGATTCATCCATGTCGGTTTTTTATTTTCAACCGGTATGTAATACCAGCCAACATGTTCCAGATCATCTTTCTCATAAGTACTGAAATCCGTAGGCTCCACGCTTTCAAATCCGGCATCGATGGAATCTCGCGTCAGAAAAATTCCCGATGTAGGTGGTGTAAAATCCGGATTATATCTTACATACGCCGTCAATGCACCATCCGTTTTCTCTGCAAACTGCAAGACAATGTTTTCGATGCTTTTTGTATATTCTTCTACATACTGTGCATCATTTTGAAATCTGTCAAAATCTCCCAGTTGGCTCACCGCTATTTCAGTCAGCGTATCCACTGACTGTTCAATCCTGGCAAATATGTTGTCCAGCTTTGTTTTCATCTCTTCTGACCGGGTAAGCATCAGCGTATACGAGTCATCGTTTGCTATTTTACCCGAGTACACAAAACTCAGTATACCAAGACTTAACCCTGTAATCAGCGAACATACTATTGCGATTGTCGCAACTTTTTTTCTTATCGTGTTCAATTTTAACCATCCCCCTTCGTTTTTTACGCTCTGAACAATACAGTCTGTTAAGGTAGGAACGTATAAACAACTGCAAATAATCTACTAATAAGAGTACCATTTTTCTCCAATATTTTCAATAGGTTTATAGGATTCTATCACGATTCTTTCGTATTGTCCATAACCACTATTTTCCTGTACGGTATGCACTTTTTTACATCTTCCTCATATGATAACGGAATATCAATGTCCACCATAGAAGAACATTTTCTAATCTCTGAAATATTCCGGTTACAGATGGTCATAACTGAATGATCGTAAATACTTTGAATTTTGGTAGTCCGGACAGAGAGTTTTATCACGACGCCGTCCATTTCCCGGTACTCCACCACATCTCCCACCGAGAAAAAATTTTCTGTGATCATGTTAACCCCCATAATCACATCTTTCAGTATATCCTGCAATGCGAGGCCAACAATAGCGCTGGCAATTCCCAGCCCAGCAACAGCCGAGCTGACATTGATGCCATTGACCTGCAAAATCAATAATATAAGACTTATGATAACAATACTGACCAGAACATGCATCAACGTTTGTAAATTCGCAATTTTGTCTATCATTCAAAAACCATCTCCGTTATGTGAATATTTTTAGGATTTGGGAGCGTGAAACGCAAAGAAATCCGTAAGTATCATGGGGTCAAAGGCTTTTGACCCCAACATCATTTTTATTCGATTATATTAAATGAAACTGTCAGAAACTTTATTTTGTTTTCCTCAAATGTAAATAATACAGCGGACAACTTTCATCAACCTTTTCTGTATCTGGTCTGGGGTACCAATTCTGACGTAACTCTAAAATCCTGCATAATCTGACATATACCAATATCGACCGGTAAAATCAAGGTTCTGAGTACTTCCATCCATAAATTTAATCTTTGCTTTTATAGGTTTCAATGCCGCTGTAGCTTCGTTATAGAAAGCCGGTCCCCATTTTTCTTCAACGTAATCATAACCATACAACGGACCTACATACTTAAGGCTATAATCACAGTCACTAGCTTTATCACCAACCCGATCGAGATATGCTACGTCAAAAACAACAGAAGCAATTGTTTTATCGGTTTCGTTGCAAAACTCTATGTTCGTACAGACTCCATCGGCATAATTCTTGGTTATTCCCATTTGTGATATAGTGATTGCCGGCTTATTTATAGTAAGTTTAACGGTCCTATTTCGATTTATTTTTCCTTTTTTACTCTGAAAAGTAACATTTCCGGCACAACATGTTGGATCAATTTCCATGTTCTTATAAATATACTTAATTGTATATTTAATCCCCTTGTCATCCAGTTTTCGACATGCTTCGTACTCAACTTCATCAATTAGATTCGGTACATTTATACCGAGGCCATTGCTGAGTACCAAGCTTACCGGCACTTTATTTTTCTTGCTGGCCTTGCCAACCTTATAACTCAATACCTTATCTCGTCCGGCTGTACTCAGTTTGTACTTGACTTTAAATTTTGCTCCAGGGAATTGACTTTTTATGTTAGAAAAATAGTTATTCTTGATTGCCTTCTTATTGTATTTTCCCAGACTGATTGTTATATTACCGGCATCCCCATCATGATACAAATATTTCGAAGAAAAATCACTGAAAATGATTTCACCTGCTTTATATTTTGTAGAATATGTATAATTAAAATATTTTTTAAATGGTTTTAGTTTCTTTTTGACCTTGCTGTATTGTTTACCCTCCAGATCTTCTATTCTATATTCCCGACCCATGCATCTTTTCAGAACAATAGGAACTTCTGTTGTCTGTCCTACAGCTGACTGTTCTAGTATTTCGCCTTTCTTACATGAATTGCTATACCTCCCATCCTCTACTACATATTCTATACCACTCTTATCCAGTGTCTTCTTTGCTTTGGATTCAGTTAAACCTGTCACATCCGGAACATCATAAGTTGGTTTTACTTCTTCACTCGCTACAGGTGCTTCAGGCGTTGATTGTGAATCATCACCAGAACACCCAGACAACACACACATATTGACCACAAATACCAACATTACATATATTATTTTGTTTCGCATAAAACAGTTCCCCCTTTTCTTTTTATGTAAATTCTCGGATTCGGACTTTATCCAGAAAACAGAATATCATAAAAAGATGAACTTTCCATAGATTTTTTTGCAAGTCCATAAAGTACCGTTTTATCGCATTTTTCTCCATAAAGTCCTTAGGATTCTGTAAATAATTTTCGCGGTTGATGTCAAATCTGTTTTGACATCAACCGTGTTGCTTCCTGTGCTTTGACAATAGAAATTGGAAAGCGCTCCATATAAATCACCTATCTAATTTATGTACAAAACAGTCAAGACATTTTCGTACAAAATCATTTATAAGTTTTTTATTTTTTAGCCATTTTGCAAACCGCGGGCTAAGGCAATAATACACTTTTACAAAAATTCTTCCAAAATAATTTTCTAACAAAACATCATCTCTAAATTTACGCAATGTAATAACTTCAGGGGCATTATAATTTCCATATACTGCCGTGGCAATGTAACATCCGCCTCCTGATGTTTTATCATTATAATTTATTTTTTCTGTAGTCCCCTTGAAAACAGCACCGTGTTTTTCCAAACAAGCGCAAACCGATACATCACCATTTTTAAGATTTTTTGACATGTTATACATTACATCCAACGGTGTTACATCAATTCTATTTTTATAAACAGAAGCAGTTGCATTTACATCTGCACCGTATTCTATAAATTTATCTATCGCAACAGATAATCTGCTCTTATCATACCCACACGCCCAAATAGACACAAAATGCAACATACTGATTCGTTTCTCTATAGAACGATACTCAGCCAAAAACCTCACTATTTCTTTATACTGCTCATCTGTATTCTGTCGCTCCATAATATCTAGAAATTTATATGTCAACAACATTGCGACATCTACTAGATGCGAAGTATCGCCAAACGACTCATCTTCATCAAATTCTGCTATTTTTAATGGCCACAGTATCCACGCAAAACTAATCCGTAAATCTTTTCCTATTTCTTCATCAGTAAATTGATCTAAATAACCCTGCGCTTCCTGAATTGTGCTTAAAGAAGATTTTGCCAACAACTGGTAAGCATAATCAATCTTTTGATCCTTTTCAGAATCGGTAAGCGTGTAATCCTCCAGAATTATAATTCTACCACACTGCTCACACTGTTTTGCTAATTGCGCATCATTTACAATATTTTCTGCCAAACAATTCGGACATTTACACTTATACTGGCTCATTATTTTCTCCCTTCGTTTATTCTATGGGAATTTTTTTTACTCTGACATTTTCAGCAATCCCAAGTAACGATTTTTTCTTCAAACTAAATTCTTCTTCAGTAATCAATCCTTCATCCAGTAAGCGCTTTAGCTTATGAATTTCATCAACATAATTATCCGATTCCCTAATCTGTCTTGCCAACTCCTGCATTTCTTCTTTGTAAAGCCGTTCCTCATACTCTTTAATTGCTTGTATAAATTCCTGTTCCTTTGCGTGATTGGCTTCTATTTCTTCCTGCTCTTTTTGAACGAGTTCTATGGCATGATTGAACTGTTCATAAAGTTTGAGTGCTTTTTCTCTCTGCTTAGGACTAAATTCGATTGTTAATGATTTTCCCTCTCGCATTGTTACAACAATAGTTATCTCAGACAAATATGTTTTTGAAGTTCTTCCCTTTGACAAACCACCCACAACGGCCCCTGCCGTTCCAAACAAAGCCCCTCCAACTATTGCGCGCCCAAGTCCAAATCCACCACTTGAAACAGTTTCGTTATCTTCCAGATAATCCACTCTCATGATATCGGAATATTTTCTTTCTTGGTACTTAATGGAAAACATTCCTCCTTCATGCGTAAATGTTTTTGTTTCATCAAAAAAATGTATTGAATATTCGCTAACTTCCATACATATCACTTCCATTCTTTTTATTAATACTGTCTCAATTCAATATTATATTTGTATTTATCACTCAAAATATTCCGTTATTAATACCTGCATAACAAGACACTCATTACGGTTAACACATCATCAAGGTATCTGTAATCCTTTAAAGTGATAATCCTCTGTATCAATCTTTTTACCTGATGTGACCATATTTGCATAACTACAAGCACTTTCCAATGATTCTAGGTATGATTTTGAGCATTCACTACATACATATGAGTCTTCTCCTTTATATACCCCCGTACGTAGACCACTGCCATCTGTCGCCACGAACAAATCCTCATTATGACAAGAGTTATCATCTACAAACGTTCTCCAGTCAAAAACATGATACTCGACTCCATCTACAGTAACAGTATCCTCATATCCAAAAGAGTACTTATTGCCATATTCATCCTTATCGCCAAAGCAGTTTGACAAAACATTCTCTGCTTCTTCCCTTGACATTCCCTCCTCTGTTTTCCCGCAAGCAACAATTCCAAGCGTCAGAATTGCTGCACAGCATAAAAATAAAATTTTCTTCTTCATCATGATTCCTCCTCGTATTTTTTTAGGCGTTTATAAAACGCCACTTATTATTTGCTCCATTGAATAATATATCATGAGGTCGTCCATAATATTTTCAATTTTTTATGTGTCACTTAATTTCCCTTTACTCAATAATTGCCGTATTCTTGACTCATTCCAGCCTTTCATCAATCTGCTTCCAGGTAGAACATCCGAACTGCTCATACTTCAAACACAAATTTCCCGGACGCAAAACATGGTTTCCACTTCTGCTGACATAATGTTCAGCCTCCTTTCTTTTTCTGCTACGATAAGTAATTTTTCAGACAACAAAAGAAGCACCTGTAAAAGGTGCTCCTGTTGAGAGGTGACTAACAGATACCAAACATTTCCTTACAAATCTTCCTTCCACACTCTGTTTTGAAAATATTATGATACGCATTCAGAGCTGCTTCTTTTGACAGACCATCCTCCATAATATTAACAAGGAAATCAGCTTCAACAAGTATTTGATAGTCAATCCCATCAATATTATCGTATGTATGATGATGTGCAATCAGATACTGAACCCTTTCAGATACATCACGATCGAATCCTAATTCTTCAAGTAACTTTTCAGCTAACGCAGGACCTTCTTTTTCCTGCAATTTCCCATTACACTTCCCGTACTTTTCTTCACATAAATGAATTCCAATATCATGTGTAAGGGCTGCAGCTTCAAGCGTAAACAGACATTTTTGTTCTACATTTTCTGTTTCGGCAATTATCTTTGCATAACTATGAACCTTGCAGAAATGTTGAATTCTCCTTGCATCTCCACTATATAACTGTATCATTGCTAAGTGTAATTTATTTATCATTTGAAGCATCCCTCCTACCGCAAAATAATTAGTGTATCCACATCGGGACAGGAAAATACTTTATATTTTTAGAAACTTTCTCTGAAAATTTGTTCAATCTCATGTGCCTCAAGCACCTTATAACCACCAGGCATAACTACCGTACCCTTCACAAGATCCGGAATCATATCCTCAGTTGCTCCAAGCTCAGTAATGTTCATTACAAGACCAAGTTCCTTCATCCAGTTTTCCATTGCTGTAAGACCTTCAGACGCAATCTGTTCATCTGTCTTTCCTGTCGTATCAACGTCCCATACAGTCTTTGCAAAACGAACAAATTTCGCAAGTCCATAAGGCATAATATGCCTATAATATGGTAATGAAACTGCCGCCAGTGTCATACCATGCGTCGCGTCTGTACATGCTCCCACAGACTGACCAAGCATATGTACCATCCAGTCTGTTGACTTCGCTTTCGCAACCAAAGTATTAAGCGCCCAGGTTGCAGACCACATGATATTGCTCCTTGCTTCATAATCCTGTGGATTCTTATTCGCAATACGGCTTGAATGTATTACAGATTTCATCAGTCCTTCACTGATGTAATCACTTGTATTATCATCTTCTCCGGAGAAGTACTGCTCACATATATGATTAAAAATATCATAAATCCCTGAAATCATCTGATAATGAGGGAGTGTCAGTGTATATCTCGGATTCAAAATAGAGAATCTGGGCATAATCTTTTCATCTGCAAAAACATGACCGATTTTCAACTTTGCATCATGGTTGGTAATTACCGCTCCTGCGTTCATCTCAGAACCGGTACCAACCATTGTCAGAACACAGCCTACCGGAATCGTCTCACACGCAGGCTCATCAAACTTAATATAATACTTTTCCCAAGGATCTTCCTCACAATGAACAGATACGGAAACAGCCTTGGCATAATCACATACAGACCCACCGCCAACTGCAAGCAAAAAATCTGCTTTATGTTTTCTTGCTATTGCTACACCTTCATACAGTTTTTCAACGGTTGGATTTGGCATTACGCCTGCAATCTCTGCCACATTCTTTCCTTCTTCCTTGAGGATAGCCATTACCTCATCATAGATTCCATTTTTTTTAATCGAACCGCCACCATATATAAGCACCACATTTTGTCCAAATTTTTTAAGCTCCGTACTTAAATTTGAAAGAGAATCCTCTCCAAAATATAACCTTGTCGGATTACAATAAGTAAAATTTCCTAACATAATATGCTCCTTTCACTTTATACAAAGTCGATTCTTAGTTATTCGTATGAGTTTACAATATTATCTCGATTCATCATTCATTTCCTGATTAGCCCTTCAATTATCATCGTTATAGCGCGCTAATTCCTTACGAAATACTTTTTACCCGAAAAGACATAGCTTTCTAAAAAAGTATTAATAATTGTTGGTGCTACATACCACCAGATTGGGAAACCTAAAATGATTTCATCGTACTTATCAACCTGAACATCTATATCAGAGAGTTCCGGTCTGAACTTTTTGTCACTCATCTCCACACTGCTTCTGGATTTTTTATCCATCCAGTTTAAATCTGCCTTTGAATAAGGTTGTTTTGGCATGATTTCATATAAATCAGCTTCTGCTACTTGCGCAATCATTTCTGCTATTTTCCTAGTTGTTCCACTGGCACTAAAATATGCCACTAATTTTTTACCCATGAGTATTCCTCCTTAGAACAAAATCGCTGCCTATGAAAAGAATAGCATCTAATCCTGCCTCTGGCAAGCAGTTTTGTTATGCCAACGCCCCTCCATATAAACTGTGTTTCTTATTTACCACTGATTTTATATGGAGGATTTATTATGTACGAAGATATTTTTCAATTTATCCGCAACGAAGTGAAAAAACGTAACCTGCGTGAAAGAATGGTTGTTTCTTTTGATGTTTGCCGACAATGGATTATTTTTACCAAGTTTGATAACAAGAGAGCTCAGAAGTTTTCGTTCCGAAAAGATGAGATGGATATGATAGTTCGTTTTTGATTTGTTATGATGGAGTGCAGATATGCATTCAACATCATATGTGTTTTTGAAATAATCCGTAAATTGCTGCAACAATGCTTTTGGCTCCAGTGCGGCAAAGCATTCCGGCAGTGCAATAATCAGTTCCCTTGTTTTTCGTGGCATAATGGTAATCAAGCCCGCCGCCTGCAGGCGCACCAAAGAACGTGGAACAGAACGAGCTGCCAACGCAGATTCATTTGCAATGGTTTTGATAGAAGGATAACAGAACTTGAACCTGTTTTTCGTCCCACAAACTATATAAAGAAAGGAGTTTTCGCACTTCGTTTAAAGTGTAACCAAAAGTGTAACCAAACCCTACACGAAATACACTCATAACACATTAGCACTATATCCACAAAAAACAAAGAGTACTCAACTTTCGAGTACTCTTTGTTTATGCTTGTCCACTTTTATCGGTGACTCATGCATAAGTTTTTAATATAATCAACAGTGCCATCATCAAGACCAGTTCCTGTTTGCTTTATTGATGGGTCACTTTTATATTCCTTCTTACCATTTAACTCCATGTCACGTGATGATGCTGCACCCCCAACACCTTTCCAATAGGTCTTACCTGTTATATCCTTATATCGGTTTATATCAATTTGTCAGACGGTGTCTGACAAATTGGGAAAGAACCCGCATAAATTTCGATCTACAACAAAACAAAAGAATTTTGTTTAATGGTTGTTATTCAATTTGACACATGATACAATATTTTTACGGAAAGTACCCATGACAGGGTGGTAGCCTCCCAACACCAAATGCCCGGCTTGCCGGAGTACATAGGAAGGGAGGTGGCGTGTATGACAGCTTTTGAAATCATTTCGATTTTCATTGGCATACTAACATTGTTATGTGCCTTTGGTATTCTTGTTATAGCGTTGCTTGCCTTTCTCAACAAGAGAAAGAAAAAGCGAAAATAAAAATGCCTATCCTGTCTGCAAACAGGATAGGCGGTGTCCGTAAGGACATTTAACCTTCGTGGGAGCATCCACTTTGGAGTGGGTGCTTTCTTTGTATAATCATAATACCATGCTTGTAGAGAGTTTTCAAGTGGATTTTCATAAATAATTTTCTCATTGCTATTTACAAACACACGTTGTCTCTGGGCTATAACCTTATTCGTGATTTTCTCACATGATAACTCATTATCTGTTGCATCCAGCATGACTCCTGCACCTAAAAGAATTGTTAATAATTCTTTATTCACAGATGCGTTCATTTTTGCTTTCTACCTTCCGTCATCGCCTGACACATCTTCATAAGTTCAGCCACACACTCGCTCTCCGTCATTGTTTTCACATTAAACCCATATGCTTGCATGACAACTCTGTCATTATTCTAAAAACTTTAATTCGGCAATCTTTTTCTGAAATGCATCCAGCTTAGACAGTTTCGTTTTTGTTACAGAAACCGTCTGTATTTCTTCAAATTCCTTTTCCAAATCGTCTAAAAATAATGGGTCAATGACCTTATGAATATTTTCAATCGACGTATAGTGCATACCACCGGAACGTCTTGTCTCCGGATTTAATGTGCTTTCAAAAACAGCACCAAAAATGGTAGGACTGATTTCGCTCCAGTCAAAGGATTCACTGGCATTATGTAAGAGCAAATTGTAAATGTCCTCATTTAACTGCGGAATCTCTATGTTTTCATCCGCAAACAAACCGCCATTTACATAGGGAAATGCCGATAAAGAAGCATCCATATAGGGGTCGCGGTCCTCCGGTTTCGTATCAAGCGTTTTGAACAAATCAATCAATGCACGTCTTGCGTCCCTTACTACATATCCCTTCAAATAATCACAGAATATGTTTCTGCCGCCAAATATGCCCGCATCTTCCGCATATAGACAGAAAACGAGGCGAACACAGAGGATATTCAGACTTTTTAAAGATTCTTCATTTCCCGGATGGATGTATTGCTTTAACAATGCATCATACAAACTCCCAACCAAACGTCCTGCCTGAAAGGAAACTTCCATTTCTTTTTGGATATTTTGATTTCCCGTATCCACTAAAAACTGAAGGCGGTAGTATTCCTTTTTTA
>JAXEJU010000004.1:0-32557 GCA_034101395.1 Eubacterium sp.
CCGCAAGCACCTTGCCTTTGAGGAATTGACACCCACCCTCTTGCGGGAAATGATTGAGAAAATCGTCGTGCATGAGTGCAGCTATGACGAGAACGGCACCCGCAGGCAGGACATTGAGATTTATTACAGCTTTGTCGGCAAGATTGACTTGCCGGAATAACCGCCCGACCTATCCGACACAATGCGCAAGTGCCGGATAGGAACGGCAAAATTTTTTACACTTCTATTACTTCTTTATCACACATCAGCAAAAGAACAGGGCGTATCGTTCCGGGGCAGTGGGGAAAATATCGCCTGGGGCCAAAAATCTCCGGAGCAGGTCATGAATGCCTGGATGAACAGCGACGGACACCGCGCCAATATTCTGAACAAAAATTTTAAAAATATCGGTGTCGGTCATTATCAGGATGAAAATGGTACAAACTACTGGGTTCAGTTGTTTACTTACTAATCTGTTTTATGGAACGGGCACGCCGGAAGGCGTGCCCGTAAAAATCGTCAACAAACCCTATAATTCTGGTGGAATATTAAACGTTATTGTAGTATAATACTTTTTACTACTAAACAAAGGAGCAACCTATTTTATGCTTACATTCATTGATGAAAGCGAGTATCCTCGTCCTACCGACTCAACTAAAAACCCTATATTATTGGGTGTCTGTATCCATGAAAATGATATAAAGCCGATAACAAATCAGATATACAAATTAAAAGACTCAATTTACGGAAAGCAAGATGAAATAAAGTCCACAAAGCTAATTCGAGAAGCAACCATTACCAAGAACCGTACAAAAAATAAAGCGTATGTTGAGGGCATGGTAGACATCATTACCTCCTATGACGCTTCCATTTTTGCTGTTATTATGAACAAACCCGATAAACCTATTATTGTCCCAGAGCATCATCTTCCAAAGCAATACTATCTGCTCTTAAAAAAGGTTGAATTTTACTGTAATCATCACTATGGCAAGGCAATGATGATATTTGATGAAGTGCATGAAGACGCTGACCGAAAAATTGCTGAAGCTATCACTGGCTTTCTGTTTAAAACAAATTTCGGACGCTCTTTCCATCATATTTTGGAAATGCCACTGTTCGTCAGCTCGGCCGTTACCCCGGCAGTACAATTTGCTGATATTTTTGCAGGTATCGTAAGACATTACTATGAAAATGAGCTTGACCAAAAAAAACCGAAAAACGAATTTCAGAAATGGCTTATAGAACTTTTCGGTAAATTACATAACCTTACAGAGAATAACCTTGTTCCTAAGACGCATTATATTGAATATGGTTTCCAGAAAATCGGCAAGAATTTATCATATCCTGTAAACGAGAAATTTATCATTTCTGAGACTGATACAAACACTTCCTGTGAAGAAAACAAGGAAAATACTGATATTTCAGAATAAATTTCGATTGACTTCATATAAATATGGTGTATAATGTTATTAGAGTCATATGTTGTTCCGTCCTGGAGCTGCGTAGGACTCGTAATATTAACAAATTTGTCGCACCTGCAATTTAGCAGGTGCGATTTTTCTATCTCCAGTTAAAAGCCACACTCTCAAAAAATAAACTAATTCTATCTTTCAGGTCTTCATCCCTGAATCCAAACTTCCGATAAATTATATAGAAGTAATAAACGTCATGCTGACAGAGCAAGCGTATACTATGGCGCTATCCGGCTACGATATCGCTCTGGCTGGGTAATGTTCCCGTAACGTAACTTTGTGATATGACAACACTTTACAAGTAGGAGGCTTTTATGAATTATGGTTCAGACAAATAGAGAGCTGTAAAACCTTTTTTGCGGAATTACAGCTCTCTATTTATGTGGATTTTACTTTTTACCAAATATTTAGGTATCAAATAGAGAAACTTTAGTACATATTTAAATCTTTTTATTCCATATGAACACGAGGGAGATTCCATTGAAAATGAGCTGCCAGCAGACGTAGAATGAGCACAAGCAAAAGACTTGCGATAACGGCAATCTGCGGATAACCAATGTACGAAAGAAAAAGGTAACTGACAGCCCCGGCTATGGAAGCTGTTGCGTATACATGCTTGCGAAAAATATAGGGAATATTTCCGGCAAATATGTCGCGCATCAGTCCGCCCCCGACCCCTGTAACAACACCGACAAAAAGCAGCAGTGCCAGATTCTCGTTTCCGAGCTGCTGCTGTGCCTGACGGATTCCTAAGATAGTGAATGCTCCCAGACCGATTGCATCTGAAATAAGAAGAACCGCATTCCAGTGCGCGCGTTCCCGTTCACTCTGCTTTTTCGACAGTATAATACCAGCGATAAAAGCTGCCACCGCAACTCCAATCGCAATCTCCGTACATAGAGGATTCTGAAAGGCTGACGGAGGAATTTTTCCTGTTACCAGATCCCGAATGATTCCACCTCCGACAGCTGTGACGACCCCTAAAACAATAACTCCAAGTATATCCATTTCTTTTTTCATCGCTTCGATTGCACCGGAAATGGAAAATGCCACCGTCCCCAATATTTCCAGAAATTTCATTAGCAATTCCATAATCGCATCATCCACCATTCAAATTTACTTGTGTTCTTCCAGCCAACGCATCGCAGTATAAGCGTAAACAGCACTGCCATAAGATAATGCAGTTTCATCAAATTTCACCTTCGGATGGTGCTGCGGATACGGATATCCTTTCTCCGGTTCACCTGCAGCCAACGATAACATAATAGATGGGACTTCATGACTTACATAAGCAAAATCCTCGGAACCGGCTGCTTTCGAGGAAGATGAAGCCGAACCATTTCCCTGTAGCTGGGCAAGAGATAATCCTTTCCCCTCTCCCCCCAAAAGCTCTTTCACATATTTTTCTGTGCAGTCAGCTAAATCCTTATCGTTTACCAATGTTGGACATCCACTGCCAAAACTGATTTCTGCTTCCGCGCGAAATGACTTTGCGATTCCCCGGGCAATTTCCTGCATTCTATTCTTGATAAGCGAACGCGTTTCTTCTTCAAATGTACGAACACTGCCGCCCATTACTACCGTATCCGGAATCGCATTGGCAGCCGTTCCTCCGTTGATAGTCCCTATTGTCAAAACGGCCCGGTCGCTCATCGCCAATTCTCTGGCAGGTATTTCCTGCAAAGCAATCAGAATATGTGCCGCTGCCGTCAATGGGTCTACACCAGTATTTGGCATGGAGCCGTGACATCCTTTTCCGTGAACCGTAATCTCAAAATAATCTGCGGCGGGAGCACTGACCCCCGGAGAAGAGACAATCGCTGTCCCCGGAGCAATCGGCATCCCGGCCATCACATGAATCATTAACGCGGCATCCACATCCGGATTTTTCAAAAGCCCGGATGCAATCATATCCTGTGAGCCCTCGAAAATCTCTTCCGCAGGCTGAAACATCAGCTTAACGGTTCCCTCTATCTCATCTTCGCACTCTTTCAGTAAGCGGGCGGCGCCAAGCAGCATCGCCGTATGCAAGTCATGACCGCACGCATGCATGTTGCCATTCTGCGCGCAGAAATCAACATCTGCTTCTTCGCGAAATGGCAGTGCATCCATATCCGCACGGACAAGAAAGACTTTCCCTTTCTTTTTTCCGCCAGCCAGAGCAACAAGCCCGGCCTTGCCACATTCTTCCGGCTCATACCCCATTTCCTGTAATTCTTTTTTCACAAAAGAAACCGTATCCTGAATGTCAAAACCGGTTCCCGGATGCATATGAAGATACCGTCTGTTCTCGACTATTGTATCCTGCATTTGTTTTGCTCTGGCTAATAATTCTTCAGATTTCATTTTATTTCAAGCCTCCATTTTTCTTAACTTTCACTCCCAATGGCCGGCACATACCATCCAGCTTTTTGATGATTCGTGCTTTTTTCTTTCCCTTTGCAGGTGCCGGCTGGTAATTATTAATTCCGCTGACGGAGGACAGGGAACACGGAATTACTTTCGCCGTGCTTCGGCTCCCGCTCAGTTTCCCTTTGTGGAATACGAAATTCTGTTGAAAAATCATCGTATCCTTATCCGATGGATTGGTATTTCCTCCGAAGCAGAAATTTCCAAGGCTGTAAACAATATAGGAACCTTTGTATTTCTCAATTCCCTGCACGATGTGCGGATGATGGCCAAGTACCAGATCTGCCCCCTGATTTACAGCATATCTTGCGATACTTTTTTGAGTTGCAGTAGGGGAATAATTGTATTCAATTCCGGCATGCATACTGACAATACAAATATCCGCGTTCTTTTTCTTCAGTTTCTTCATACCACTGTGAATCAGCTGCTTGACGGTATAAATACTCTCAAGACCATTTACAGAAATCATACCGATTTTCTTTCCCTTTACTTTGTAAATCCCCACTTTGGAATAGGATGAGTAACTAACACCGGCATTTTTAAAACAACGGATGGTATCATGGTAACTGGAAATTCCGAAATCACGGCAGTGGTTATTGGCAAATGCAACGGCTTCCACCGAACCCCTTTTCAAAATATTGACATAGGACGGGTTCCCTTTGAACGCAAAGGTTTTTGGTGCCCTTGCCGTACTTTTTGTCAATGTCCCCTCGAAATTAACCAGCGTCATGTCATCCTTCTCAAATATAGTTTTCACTTTTTTGAAAAAATATCCGGGATTTTTCTTCTTGTTGTATACAGCATAAAAATTCACACTTGATGGGGACGACCGGTCAGAGCCGAATGTACAGTCCCCCGCTGCACTGATTGTGATGGAGACATCTTCCTCCGCTTCTGTCCCCGCTGCAAGTGCCTCCGGAGCCACCGGAGTCCAGATTGCTGCGAGCAGCACAGCCAACAGTATCGATAAAATTCCTTTTTTATTCATTATTATATTTTTCATAGCCAGCTCCCTTCTGGTATTATTTTCTACACATCTTTTCCCCTTGGGATATTTATGCCAATGCCTTCTCTTTCCATTTACCACGCAAATAGAATATGGTTGTCACAATAGAGCCAATTACCCAGGAGCACAACAGGGAAATAAAAATACATTCCTGATGTCCATTTGGGAACTCCGCACTTCTTGTGAACCAGGCAATCCCATATGCCAGTGGCACACGCACAACAACCGTTGTGAACAGGGAAATCCACATCGGTGTCATCGTATCACCTGCACCACGCATAACACCGGATAAACTCTGCGTCACTGCCATGGCTACATATCCAGCCGCAAGAATTCCCATCATTCGGCGGCTCAGATCAACCAGCTCACTTGTTTCAGTAAAAATTCCCATCAACGGCTTTCCGAAAATCAATATCAGTGCTGTAATTGTCGCTGTTGTAAGAACCGCAAGAATTGTTCCCTGTTTGGCACCTTTTATTACCCGGTCCTGTGCTCGTGCCCCTACATTCTGCCCGGCATATGTGGTCATAGAAGTACCAAAAGAGAAATTTGGCAGCATGGCAAAGCCGTCTACGCGCATAACAATAACATTTGCAGCGATAAACATTTCTCCAAAACTGTTTGTCAATGACTGCACAATAATCATTGAGAGCGAAAAAATTGCCTGTGTCAGACCGGATGGAAGACCAAGACGTACTATATTTTTTACATATTTGTTATGTGGTTTCATATATTTCAGCTTCAAGTCAAAAATATCGGTCAGCCTTGCCAAACGTATAAAACAAAGAATTGCCGAAACAGTTTGGGCAATAACAGTTGCCAGAGCCACACCATTGACTCCCATTCCCAATTTGGCTACAAAGAGTAAATCCAAAACAATATTTATAATGGTTGATACAAGCAGATAAACCAGTGCGGAGAATGAATCCCCAAGCCCTCTCAGGACACCACTCAGAATATTGTAATATGCCACTCCGATAACGCCCAGAAACAGGATCATCAGGTAGGAAGTACACCAGTCAATAATGGTGTCCGGAGTTTTCAAAAGCACCAGCAGCGGATGCACTACAAGAACGGCAAGCACCATAATAATAGCAGATGCAACTGCCGTCAAAAAGATGCAGTTTCCAATCGTATGAGAGAGCTGCTCCCGCTGCTTTGCCCCAAAGTACTGTGCCACCATGATACTGGCCCCCATACTGATTCCGATAAAGAGTACCAGCAGCAGGTTCATAATCGGCCCTGCACTTCCCACGGCTGCCAGCGCATTGTCACCCACATATTTTCCTACCACAATACTGTCCACGGTGTTGTAGAGCTGTTGTGCGATATTTCCGACAAGCATTGGGATTGTAAATGCAACAATTTTTTTCCACGGTGTACCCACCGTCATATCGGTAGCCTGAAATAATTTTTTTATTCGTTCCATAATTCCATTGTCCTCTTTTCCAACTGTATTTCCAATATCTCTTTTAGATTAAAATATTCTTTCTCATAGTTCGGATGGAACAACCGCAGCTGTTCCACTATATAATCTTTCTGAAACTTCTGTAGATATAACTGCTCCTCATAAATTCGGTCGATGTACTGCTCGATCAAATCAATTCCTGAGAGTTCGAGATTCATGCCAAATACCGGATAATCCATCGTAATAATATTCTCCATTGGCGAAAACTTTATGTCGTAATAAAGAAAAAAACAGCGCAGTCCTTTTTCCACGGTATCGCTATAATTCCGATTTCCATATGCACAGAAAAAGCTCAGCAGCTCATTATATTTTTCATTTGCTTTTTTCACCTTTTCAAATACCGCTCTGTACCCATGTTCGTATGCTTCTTCTGCCGGAATCACATCCGGACCGGCCACCGCATTCTCTCTTCCGTTTTCATAAAAATGTCGGATACAATAAATAACTGCTTCCATCAGGCTTCTTGCCCGCTCATAAGAAACAGAACTGCTTTCATTGGAAGTAAATTGACCTGTCAGTTTCGCCGTGACCGGCAGCAAGTCCTCTGGTCCATAAATTTCTGTAACACATGCTCTGCTAGTCATCTCCCCGGTATCTCCCGATAAATCTGCGCGTTCGTCTTCTGATATTCCTTGCGAATTCCTCCAGACAGGTATCCGAAAGATAGTCGAGTGAACCCTGGCATTCCTCATCAAATGCTGTGCGCATGTAGGATATTAATTCATCATCTGTAAGTTCATCCATTGACTCATTTTTATAAAGATAAAAAATCTCCTGCAGACGCATCAGCGTTTCCCGGTAATTCTCCTGAAAAATAAAGTCAGAGTCGCAAAATGCAAAAATCAGCTTCTTTAATATTCCTTCGCCGAATTCGATTCTCTGCTGCTCTTTTAAGTTATGAAATCGTTCTTTTATCAAGATCTCTGTGTCTTCCTCAGATAAGGAAAGACCAAACCGGCATGTGTATTGATTGGTCTGCAGCACACTCTCGATTTGGTTCTTTTTCATCCATTGGAGATAATATTTTTCTTCCATAAGCACCTCCATCCCTGTTGCTGCTTATGAATTATACCTCTCCTTTTATTTACTTACCAGTCTTGATTTTTTTGCTCTAATGTGATAATGGCGACCACATTCAGAAAATTTTCTGGTCTTTTTTCTGACGCTCCTTTAACATGTTCATTCCCTAAATAATTTTAACCGGTTTTTTAACCGCTTTGATATAAAAATCTCCGGTATCGCAGTGTAACTCCACTGTGCGTCCAAAATTCAATCCGGTATCTTCAGCAATCAACCGGATACCAAGCTCTTTTAATACTTCCTTTGCTACTATCGTATTTTTTTCACCAATATTCCCCAATTTAGAAGTGCTATTGAGGGCAAACATTTTCGCACCACCTGCGATTTTTGCCTGAAGAGTACTCCGGTTTGCACCTTCTTCCAACACACGCCGCAACAACTCCCGGATACCCGTATCCCCAAACTTTGCAATTTTACTGTTATCTGTTATCCGGGTACTGTCTGGCAGCATATAATGCACCATTCCGCCAATCTTTGTACTCGGATCGTACAGCGTAAGACCAATACAGGATCCAAGTCCCAGCGTTGTTATAATATCAGGGGCTTTACATACATTCAAATCTGCCATACCAACTCTTACAATCTCACTCATGGTTGTCTGCCCTCCTACATCGCAAATCCAAGTGCTGTCAAAATCTTATCGTAAGATGCATGTTCCGGCATAAGTATAAAATACCCGTCAATCATAACATCATCTCCAAATTCTGTCTCGATTAATAACGCATGATCTCCGTAGCGCCCAAATTCAATCGCAGGCACACTCAGAATGGAGGCGGCCATATCTATCGCAATGTATGGAATAGAAGGTGTAATCACAAGATTTGTCATCGTTGCCAGTGCCGACAAATAAGAACCGGCTATTATATTGCCAATCTCCTTTATCGCCGACAGATCCATTTCGTCAAACTCTTCATCATAATCCAGGTCACGCATCATCAGACGGTTCAGCAAATACCGGGCAGAATCCATTTTCAATAAAAACATCATACTTCCCTCAATATCGCTTTGTATCTCCAGAAATATCCCGACAACGATCTCTTCCTCCGAACATAGCGAAGCTCCCAGTTTGGAAACCTCCAGTAACTCTACTTTTGGTACCAGCATATTGATGCGTAGCGAAAGCATCGATGCAATCGCAGTAGTTGCATTCCCGGCTCCGATGTTTCCGATTTCCCGCAATACATCCACATACATCTCATTAATTTCTTCTAATGAATGATTATTCACGTTTATCACCTCATTTCACACATTTCACTTTGCTGTATCCACCGTACACTCTCTTACCGGTTTGTCCGGCTTCTGAATATCGACAACTTCATACTCCGGCTTGTTACCTTCTGGTTCTGGTTCTGAATCCGGCTCTGGTTCCGGCTCGGTCTCTGTCTCCGCATCATCCGTATCCGGCTCCGGAGTCGGGGTGGGAACCAGTACCTTTTCGGTCACCGTAAGCCTGCCAGGCTCATATGTGATGTCAAAGTTCTTTGTGACATCTACACTGACAGTCTCCCAGTGTTTATGACAATAGATTCTGGCATCCGATGGCATAATCCGATTGTCCGCCACATTCATTTCCAGAGAATCCGGGGTCAGCACGACACTCTTTACATAATAATTCATTCGCGTGTCAATATAACAGGATTCCAGGCCAACGGAAGGTTCCTGCGATATGTTATCACCGACCTCGATCGTCTGGTCTGCTGCTTTTATTGTAGCAGATGCCTTGTGGATTGTAAATGTCCTTGTAGTTGTCACAGTACCTTTATTTCTCTCCGATGGAAACATCTCGATGCGGTAGTAATAGGTTCCGGCATCAATCGGCTCATCTCCGACTTTTCCGGCTCCCGGCGGCATCGCGCCATAATAATTAATGCCTGAAACCGTATCTTCCCTGCTTCCCACAAGCGTGGTACATTCTTTATCGGTATAAAACAGAATCTGAGCATTACTTCCTGCTTCGCGCAGTATAGGAAGTTCTTCTCTCTCCTCTGCCGTCAGCTGGCTTCCTCCCACTTTGGGATTGTATGTCTTTTCGAGATTTCTCGTCGTTATCACCCGCTTGATGACACGAAACTCTCCAATCCGTTTTTTCTTCCACCAGAGATAACACCAGGAGTCCGACTTCTCAAACTCTTTATCCACTTTCACAGTAAGTACAACTTCCCCCGCCCCCTGCACCTGATTCTTTCCGTTTATAGCTTCAACAGTTACCCCCTCTTCCACATCTGTACGATTCGAACCGGTTTTGGAAATCACAAAATCATCCACGGAAAAAACGGTATCATTGGCTCTCCCGTCGCTAAGGGTAACTGCACACTCGTCACTGGCATCGGTTTGTTCTTCCACTATTATGGAAATAATTCGGTCGCGTTTTTCATTCTCTGTCCAGTTTACATCAGCAAACTCCAGCCTAACCAGCTCACTGGCATATCCTTCGGTTTTTCCACTGGTAACTTTTTCGGTGCATACATAAATGGTTTCACCCTCGTACCACTCCGGCAAATCAAACGACAGGGATGTTTCTCCCTCCGGCACCCTGTACCACACCTGACCATGCATTAGAATTTCTTCTCCGGGTGATGTCTCCCCCACAGCGTCTCCCACGATAAGAAAAGAAACCTGTGTTGCCGGTGTCTTAGAACCACTGTCTGTAAAGGTAAATGGCACTGTCAACCGCTTTTTCCCATTCACAACTTTTGGCTCTATTCCGTGGTTGTCTACCTCCACGGTCTGGCAGGTATCTCTCTTTATATTCCGATAGAAGGAATTTCCCACTTTCTCCGAAAACAGCGTATCCCCGGAACCCATCACATATTCGGGCTCAATTGTAAATTCTATCGCTTCGCCCAGATTCACCGCCGTCGTATAATCCGTGTTGGCGCCAAAATTTACATCTTCTCCAAACACAAGAAGCCGGTACGTTCCCGGTTTCATCTCCTCCGGCAGTGTCAGTTCCGATGTGGTTGCCGTCACATCACCATTAATTCTGCCATAGTACAGAACCCCATCACTTTCCGTATATAGAGCCGCCGTCACCTGAGTTGCTCCGGACAGCATATCCGCTGCCCTGTGCGTGAGAGTTACTTTATTTCCCGGAGCAAATGTCCCCAAAGACACAACTGCATCCAGTGAAGAAACTTCTGCTCCCGTCTCATCAACCCCTTGCAGTGTAAGCTTCCATGTGTTTGCGCTCACAACACCAAAATGATTCTGTGCCATCCGAAACTCTTCGTCTTTGTAAAAAGAGAAATCATTTGCCGTCGGTGATACAAACAAAATCCGATCCGGATCCAGCGTCATTGCCGGACGGATTCCCTTACTCTCTGCTGAATTTTCCTCTGCAACTGTGCCATCCGTCTCTACATATTTGCATATTTCTGCCTCATTTTTTCTCCCACTCTGCCTCCTTGAAACCGACAAGGACAAAGTCCTCTCCTATCAGAAGCGGACGTTTCACGAGCATACCATCCGTTGCAAGCAGACGGTATTGTTCTTCCTCTGTCATTTCAGGCAGTTTGTCCTTTAATTTCATTTCCCTGTAAAGCATCCCACTGGTATTAAAGAATTTTTTGAGTGGAAGACCACTCTTCTGATGCCATTCTTTTATTTCATCGTATGTGGGATTTTCCTCTTTTATATTCCTGTCCGCATAAGTTATTTCGTTGGCATCCAGCCACTTTTTTGCCTTTTGACAGGTAGAACATTTTGGATATTGTACAAATAACATAAATTCTCCTTTCCGCTGCTTTCGCTTTCTTAATAAATATCGACAATTCCAAACTTGAACTTTAATTTCCCGATGCTGCGCTGTGCGGTGTCCAATTGTGGAAGCCATTGACAGGATAATGTATTTCTACCAGAATGAAAGAGGCGCTTTGTTTGATGCATCCGACGTTCTCAATGCAGTTAAAGAAAGGAAGAGATAAATAATGGAAGGGAAAAAAGAAGTTTGGTGATGCGACCAGTATTTCCGCTGTCGGAACAGGAAGCGCTTTCATGCAAATGGTTACCTTTGTCATTACCAGTCTCGCTATGGGCTCTACCGTGACAATCGGACATCATGTAGGAGAGCAGAAAACGGAAAAAGCAGGAAACGCAGTAGGAACAACTATTTTGATGTTTACGGCACTGGCGATAATATTGACAGTTCTGCTCGAAATATTTCTACATTTTTATTGGGAAACAGATATCGATTTCCATATATCCGTCTTCACCTACATAACGATAAATATCAAATATTGGTCTGTCGTCAAGCTGATTTCCGGTTTTTGAAAGCCACCTACAAAAGATTTCCTGATATACCATAAACAAAAATTGTGGAAATCCCTTAAAGTGATAGACCGCATACTTTCCGCCATCAAAAACATGCGTAACAATACCGGAATCCTCCTTTAAATGAGGGTTGTCCGGAGAAATTGTCTGACATAACTCATACATGCAGCTGTCCTCATCTGTGATGGAAGGATCATCTATCGTACATTCAATATAAAGAGTATCTTCGGATGAAAGGTACTCGTATTTTTCGATAAATTTACACCATTCCTCCGGCAGATTATGATAGTTTCCTTTCTTGCGCTCATACACAACCAGCATACTGTCCAGATTCTCAATCGTAATCAGATTTTCAGAATCCTCCAGATCATCCATTGATATTCCATGAGAAAATGAACTTTGCTCTGCCAGTCTCTCGCTTGACTTTCTGAAATCAGCCGGCGATATATTTAAATGCTTTTTAAAAGCAGTCGCAAAGTTTGACGAAGAATACCCATAGTCTACGCCAATCTCCGTAATGCTTTTATCTTTTTCAACCTTAAGTTTCCAGGCACTTCGCTCGAGACGCACCCGCTTAATAAATTGATACAATGCTTCATCTGTATGTTCTTTAAACATTCGCATAAGATGATATTTTGAATAAGCACAATGTCTTGCCACATCATCGACAGTAATCTCATTATCTATATTTTCAAATATATAATTAATTGCCTCATTGATGACCGCACTTCTAATCGTTCTGCTATCTTTTCCCTCCACTATAGATTACCTGCCTTCAATCGTGTTTTTTGTTTTGCTGTCAGCCATGCAGAAACAATAGCTGTTATGCTTTCCGTTACCGGTGCCGCCATCCATACGCCTGTCATTCCCCATATGGCGGGAAAGATTAATGTAAATGCCAGTAGCAGGACAATTCCTCTCAGAGACGAGATGAGTGCAGATGATTTGGCATCGCCACAACTGGTAAAATACATCGAGCTTATCACATCATAACCCATAAACACAAAGGTGACCGCATAAAAGCAAAATCCTGCGGATACCATATCCATTACGCTGGTGCTGCATCCAAATAAACCGGCATATTTTCTTCCCAACAGTACGAATATAATAGCAAATGCCAAACCGATTCCCAGTAAAATTTTATTGGTCATTGAACGCAGGTTCATTGCCGTTTCCTTTTCCCCGGCTCCCCAGCACAAACTTACAAGAGTTGTAAGGCCCTGACCAAATCCAATAGCGATCATGCTGTATCCATACACTGCAAATCCCAGAATAGTAAATGCTGCTACCCCCTCTGTTCCAACATATTTCATCAGAACATAGTTAAATACAAACATTGATATCGCACTTGCCATCTCGCCAATAAATTCAGAAGAACCATTCAAAATTGTCTCTTTGCTTACCGCTCTGTCAAACTTATATCTGCAGAAACGGATACCGGAAGACGGTCTCACAAAATATATAACCTGAACAATCACTGAGACTGCCTGCACAGCCAGGGAAGCAAAAGCGCTTCCTCTTACTCCCATGGACAGTTGTGCAACCAGAACATAATCAAGAATTATATTCAGAATACAACTTCCAATACTGATAAACATGCATATTTGTGGTTTTCCATCTACTCGAATATACATTCCAAGTATTGTACTAATCACCATCAGAGGGTAGTTCAAAAGCATAATTTTATAATATTGTGTGAAATAAACGGTCAAATCACCATCTGCTCTTAAAACTTTTAATACAGGTGAAAAAAGAAGAAATACCACAAGTGAAGTTAACACACCTATAACGACTGCCGTTACAATTGTCTGTGTAAACACCTCGGAAGATTTTCGCTTCTCCTTTGCCCCAAGCAGTCTTCCACATATAACAGTTCCCCCTACACCTACACATAAACCTGCACCCAGATAAAAATACAGAATCGGCAATCCCAGATTGACGGCGGCAAGTGCTTCTTCGCCAACATAATTCCCGGTGAAATAACCGTCTGTTATTGTAATTACCGTGGACATAAGCATTGCAATAATACAGGGAACAGAAAACTGAAGTATAGTTCCAAGCTTGTTTCCTTTAATTCTCTCAATATCCATAATTTCATCTCCTTTACGGATACCATTATAGATATGTAAGGTTCACCATACTTCTGAATTCGTGCTATCTGATTATTGGCATTTATTATTCATGTCATTCCTTTGTATTATGACGGACATTCGTTCCCTTTGTCAAGTTAAGAGTTTTTCTGTCGTCATTTACCCCTTCACATACCACTGTGCCTGGGTTCGGAACATTTCTTCATAAATTCCCTTCTTCTCCAGCAATTCTTCATGCGTTCCGATTTCTTTTATTGTTCTGTCTGCTATCACAATTATTTTATCACAAAATTTACAGGAGGAAAGCCGGTGTGATATATAAATAGCCGTTTTATTTTTAATCAAATCATTGAATCGATTATAAATCTCATATTCCGCCACCGGAAAGAAGGATTCCATCCTCATGAAGAATTTTTTGTATCGGTGTATCGACACCCTTTGGCCAGCTATCGATTTTCTCTCCCAGTCCCGCACGCCGCAAACAGTTCTCCACCCGGGCCTTATCCGTTTTCTTCTCGGTTTTCATCGATACATTTTCCGCCAGAGAAAAAGCATAGCACTCCATATCCTGGAACACAGGGGCAAACAGTTTATAGTAGCTTTCCGTGTTAATCGTCTGGATATCGATTCCATTCAGATATATTTTACCCTCTGTCGGCTTATAAAGTTTCATCAACAGCTTAACAAAAGTTGTCTTTCCGGCACCATTCAGACCTACAACTGCGAGCTTCTCTTTTGATGAAATAGTGATGGAAACTTCCCTCAATGCATACCGATTGGTTCCCGGATATTGAAAAGATACCCTGTCAAAACGTATCTCATAGTCTTCGCAGGAATGTATTTCTTCCCCTTTTTCCTGCACTTCACAAAATTCATTCAAGGTACGGTAATCATTTACTTCCAGACTGCAGCGTCTGAGTTTTGCAAAGGTCTTCATCAGCGAATCAAAAGTTTCTGCCAGATTATGTACACAACCCACATATAACATAAAATCGCCAATACCCACTTTCCCACTCAATATAAAATATACAAGAGCCAGATACATCGTCCCCTCTCTGACCAGATCCAGTGTACTGGTAAAAACTCCACTTTTTAACCACTGCATTCTGGCTTTGCACACGTTTTCATGCAATTCCCTGTGAAGCTCTCTTTGTGTTTCACACAGTTTGTCTGAGTTCTTTTTTGGCAGCTCTCTCGACAGAACGATAAGAGACCACTCCAAATGCGATTACCACCATTGCCACCCAGATACTGATCCTGCATAATATCACAACCGCGACAAGACAGGTAAATATGCTTGAACAGAACTCCAATGTAAATCGGATAATTCCTTCTATGCCAACATCAATATTCTGGGTGGAAGCCCGCGATTTTTCTATGGCATCCAGAACCTCGCGAATCTCAAGGTTCTCATAAAACATACCAATGTTTTTCCGGTTGCGTTTCAGCATAAACATAGGGCGCACATAAAAGGCGGCCGGTTCTTTCCCAAAATTGACGGCATTTTGTCCCAACATACAAAGCACATTTATAATTCTTTTATATACAATTTCATACCATTCTCCATTCCTCAGGCGGCACAAATAGTCACGTTTGCTAACCTTTTAATATATCTTCTACCAAAAACTCTTTTAGATTTTCCTGATACGATGCTTTTTTTACATCCTGCATTTTTGCAGCAATCTCCCTCAATTGTAGATTTTCAAGTATCGCCAGCTTACATAGCTGCTGTTGACTGACTTTTTCTTCCGACAGGCTGTCTGCATAATCTGTCACTGACATTCTCCACAAATGAACATGTTCCGGATATTTTTTCCACACTTTATCTGCAATCAACATTCCATCCGGATCCATGTCACCACTGTAATATATACACGCTCCCTTCTGTACTAACAAATCAAGTAACTCCAGCGCCGCGACACGAAACTGGCCTGATGTACACAAAAGTGCTATCGGCATTTCTTTTACATTCTCTAATAGATAACTGAACACCATCTCATTTTCGACGATGTAAACTCTCCCGTTGTCTGAAAATGCACCTTCAATCCCTTTCAGATTTTCCATCGTGACAACCCCCGGCTGCTTCATCTGATAAAATGCCTCATAGGCGGGGTGAAGACCTGTACTTGTCTGTAAATGAATCCCATATTCCGTAACCATATTGGAGATATTATCCGGAATAATTCCCACTCTCAGTAACAATGTACGCCAGGCATAGGCATTTTGAGGAAATTCACTTTTTTCAACGAAGCAGATTCCATGAAGCAACAGAGTTCCTGCTGTCGTTCCACGGTCGAAATAATGCGGGTTTTTAGTGCATTTTGCGGCAAACACTGCCAGCGGAACTTCCTCCTGATGACAGAGCATTTCTTCAAGTGCAGCACCGGTATTTTTTGCAATAAGAGCAGCATTATCCGAATTCTTTTTCCATTCAGATATCAGCAGGGAATAACCAAATTTTCGCGATTTCCACATATTTTGAAACCAGTCATTCACCAGCTCTGCTGTCCCATTCTGCTGAAAATGAGCCAGTATGGTATGAAAAAAATCATTCTGCTCTGCCCTCTTCAAAGCAGTTCTTTCCTGATTTGTACAAAGAGGATGTCCAAAATACTGTTCTAACAAATCGTGTAACGCAACCGATGAAAAACGTGTCTTCCGCAATGCCTCCTGAAATTCATTCATCGTGAATCTTATCTCACTGTCGTAGAAATTTTTTCCCAAAAAACCTCCCAGCGACCTTTTTTCTTCCTCTGATACATCGGAAAGAGTAATACGACCGGCAATTCTTCCATAAGATTCCCATTTTTTGCGCATCTGAAGAAAGCATCTGTCATATCCCCTTTGCCCTTTAAAATAATCTGCACATTCTCTGTTATTGTTCATCTAATATCCTCTCATGTCCATTCCATGTGTATCGGATAACGGTTACAATTTGCGAATTAAGAGGGCGAAGTAATTCAGCAATCCGTAGTCCCTGTACCTTCTCATAGCAGCCCCAAAGTGCCTGGGAGTTCATAATATAATCAAAGTCAAGAATATGAACCAGTTCAAACATACTGCTGATATTCTTATCATCTACTCCGGCAAAAGCCTCGTCCAGAGCAATAATTCTCGGATGATCCTCTTTCTCCGCTTTCTGATATTGGGCATTCACAGCGGCAAAAAGCGGAACATACATTGCCATCGCTTTCTCGCCACCACTGAAACGGTTAAAAGCTGCATTGGTAAGGGGCTTTTTGGTCTCCTCATTTTTACGATATGACATCTGAAATTCAAACCACTTCCGGTAATCCAGTGTTTCTCTCACCAGTTCCATGTAATTTACCATACCACCGGCTTCTTCCTGCTTCATTTTTTCTGTCCGGATCTTGCTGCGGAAGTGAGAGGCAACTCGCGTAATATCATCGATTGTCAAAAGTTCTTTGTCCCGCAAAAGAATCTGTTCCAGTTCCAGCGTATCAATCTCTGTATCGCTTTCCGCGGCTCTTGGTTTCCAATCCAGAGAAAAACTAAGCCCCATAGAAGTATCCATATTTTTCATCAATACAGACATATCCTTAACCCATTTACGACTTTCCGCAATACGTTCTGTCAATTGTCTGCTAATTGTCTGGGACAAAATATCTTCAAATAATTCTCTATCTTTTTGTTGAATCAGTAATTCCGTTTCATCAATTGAGTTTTTCAGTATCTGGAAAAACTCTTCCATATATACTTTCTTGCCATTCCATACAGAAACAAACCTCACGCGGCTTCGTACTGCCTGCAGGCGATTGTTCATCTGCATCTCTTCCTGACTGCTTTCAAAGCAATTTTCCAACGTAGTTCCATATGGAATCAGACTTCCGTTGTGTTTCTGATATACTTGAAACAACGAATTAAACAGTTCACCTGCTTCTCTTCCTTTATCACTGTCACGCAGACTTTTCTGTGCTTCTTTTGCAAGTTCAACCAGAGGACGCGCTTCCCTGTCAAAAACCAGATTCAGCGCCAGTTCCTCCTCAAAATAATTTCTAAGACAGGTTTCTTCGGCTATCCTTTCGCGCAACTCTGCTTTTTGATTTTCCTCTCCTTCATATATGGTATGAAGCCGGTCAGCAAGGACACCAAGTCTGACGCGGATTTCCTTCAGTTCATTTTGCAATTCCTTGTTCTCTGTCTTTAATTTCTCTATGCGTTCAGCCTGTTCCCTGACCTCTGGACGATTCAGATACTCCTCATATTTTTGAATTAATATTTCCTGCTTGTGGCTCTCTGTCTCACATCGCCGTTTCTCATAAAAGGCATCATCCAGCTGGTTCTCTGCAAGCTCCAGACGTTCCTTTTCCACTACAATTTCTGAACGATACCTCTCAGCTTTAAGCAGAGTCTCCCGGATTCCCTGCCAGAGCTGCTGATATTCCTCGGCAGCATCCCATGCCGCCTGATACTCGGATACCGTCCTGCCATATGGCAACAGCTTACAATTCTGAATCATCTTCTGATACAACCGGTTCTTTCGAACATCACATTCTTCTGCAATCTTTTCCTGTCCGCGGCATTTCTCCTCTACCTGCTCCAGCTTCCAAAGGCACTCGCGGATTTGAGCTAACATTGCATTTATCTCCAAAAAGTCCGGAGTATTTTTATATTCCGCATCAAGGTTTTCAAGTGCTCCTGTCTGTTCTGAAAGTTTCCATTCTATCTCATTTAATTGCTCCAGAAGCTCGCCGTTTCTTTTTTCGAGACTTAAAAGCATCTGCTCCTTTTTTCGTTTCCTTGCAAGCCTTCCCACATACTCCGCTTCTCCCGTCTTATCTGCTTTTCCCATTAACATTCCCTGGCGGAAACAACCATCTCCACAGAGATAAATGCCCTCATTATTCTGCCCGGATTCGTAGATATTGCTTAATATCAGGGTCACGGCATCCTGCAAGTCTGCATCCAGTTCTTCGTTTAGTACAAGACCACGAAAAGAGGATTTCCCCATTTGTTCCACGCACAAAACAGTATCCAAAAACTGCGGAAACCCATTCTTAATCTTTGCAAGATCCTCCTTCGACACCACCAACGCATCCAGAATTCCCATCTTCTCCAGCTGTGCTTCAAGTCTTGCACATTCCCATGCCTCCAGTCCATCCGCAAATTCTACCGCCTTAAAAAAAGGAACACCGGTAATACCCGCCTCCGCCATTGCCGCTCTGGATTTCTCTGTCGCCTCGTCGCGAACCGGCTCAATTTCTTCTATGTTGCGCACTCTTTCAAGTTCTTTTTCTATCTCATGAATCTGTTCAGCCTGTCCCCTCCGCCTTCTCTCTGTTTCGTTTATGGCATCTAAAAACCCCCGCCGCTTTTCTTCAAAATCATGTTTCAGTAAATCTTTGATTTTTTCTCCATCGGATGAACTCTGGTAATTTTTCAACACCTGCTCAATCTCCTTCAGAAGATCATCTGTCAGATTCCACTGTTCATTTTTTCGACTCAGTGTGTAAAATGCTTCAATCAGGCGGTCCTGCTCATCCAGCACCCCTTCCCTGGCTGTTTTTGTTTCCTGTTCTTTCTCGTTTTTCTCTTTCTGGTATTTTTCCAACAACTGCGCAATCTGGTCATATTCCTTTTGCACCTGTTCATATTTCTCTACTGAAATTCTGGCATCTGCTATCTCTTTTTTATAAATTCCCAGTTGCACGCTGACTTCTTCTGTTCCCTGCACCTGTTCCAAACCTACCAGTCGAAGTGCCTCTTTGTGATTCTCCCACTGGAGGATTTCCTGGTTCATCTCCAGTTCTTCTTTCCTGTTTTGCAGCTCACTGCGCTGTAATTCCAGCTCACCATCCAGAGATCTTATAGACGATTCTCTCAAACGTATATCGGTTTTAGAATCCTCTATTTTCTCACTCCATCTGCTTAACTGCCGTTCAATCTCTGCCTTAGTCTGTTTTGCCTGATCAAGTTTGCGGTCTGCCTCCTCCATATCTGTGTCATACAAACTGACCAGTTCCGTCTCCACGACCTTACTCCGGTTTTCAATCTCCTCTTTGCGAAGCTCTTTTTCCTTATGCTCCGTTATCATTTGCTGTTTCTTATTCTCTTGCTCGGTCAGATTTTTCTGCGCCTTCTCAACCACTTTCTTTTTGTCCAGATAAGCCTGTCCTTTTTTCGCCAGCATATACTGGTTATACCTTGTATATTCATTCCGAATAATCTTAACATCTGAAAACGCACGATTAAGTCCATCCAGGCTCTCCTGTATTCCATCCATTTTCTCCATCGCATCTACCATCGCACGTAGATCTTCATCCGTCAATGTCTGCAATGATTCATTTAAAATTTCATAAACCTTTGTAGGTTTAAATTCCTTGGACAACTTTGGAGCACGAACCTTGACAAGGAGCTTGATAAACTGCTCATACTGTTCCATCTTTGAAAATCCAAAAATATGTTTATTTACAAGTGCTTTATACTCACCCGGTACATCGGTAAAGCAGTTTTCCTCCCCAAGAACTTTTTTTAGTTCATTTTTAGCTAATGGAATTTTTGCACTTCCAACATTTCTGTAGAGACATATCTCGTGCCCAATTCTTTGACCGTCAAGAATAACAAAGCCCCAAAAGTCCATCGGTTTGCCACGTCTTGCGCGCTGTCCGATTCCAATCGTTCGAAATTCCCCGGTATCTTTTTTACAAAACTCCAAAAAAAGATATCCGGTTGCCTCATCCTTTCCTTCCTCGCCGAGAAAATAGTATTCCATTCTTCGATCACTCGAACCAAATGGATCCAGCCTGCTCGGTGTGCGGTCTCCGTCTAAAATAAAAGGGATAAAACTTTGAGTAGTGATTGATTTGCCGGATCCATTCTGACCACGAAGCAGCAACTTTCCATCCTCGAAATCAAAGGTCTCTTCATCATAAAGCCAGAAATTAACAAAACCAATCCTGTTCATTTTCCAACGCCTGTTCATCCTTTTTACCTCCATCACTTATAATCCTTTGGATATACAGCGGTAATCTTACCCGCCGTTGGGAGAATCTCATATTCTTCGTTTCTGCACCGAATCATCATCCAGTTTGTCATATAATTCCGCACATTTTTTATCAACTTACGTTCTTCCATCTCACGGTATTCCTTGCTCCATGCCTCACTCCATTTTTCCCGGCATTGCAACACGAGGTTTTCAAAATCAACTTTTTTTATCAAAATAATTTCATTTTCCTGCTTGTCCAGAATTCCATTCTCCAACTGTTTTCTGATATCCGTGCTGATTAGCTGGACAATTTCAGGAAGCATGGCGTCTCTCGGATGCACACGACCATATCGATCCTCTGATTCCAACATCCAAAATGCAGCATTTTTATGAATATCAAGTCTGCCACCGAGATTTTCCTGCATGTATTTCATAACCCACTGTCTCTGGTTTTTTAAATAAAGGGCATCCGGATCGTTGTTGCCATTCCATATATAGGCTGGACAGGTGACTAATTGCCGGTAAACACGGTTAACACGCACGGTTCCCCTGTCCTCTGAGAGTTCTTCAAAACCAGCTGTCTCAAAATCTTCCCAGGATTTAAAGTTAGAAATATCCATTGGAAAACTGGTTGCAAAATATTTTGAATAACCGGTATTCTCATACAAAACTTCCTGACTTACCTCTGTTCCAAATCCCTCACTACTTCCATCATACACCCGTAGCATCTCAAGATTTTCCATATATTGCAGCACCCGCACCAATGATTTTCGCTGTGTAAAAGATGTCCAGTCAATCTCCATGTATTGCTTCAGACAAGTTTCAACAAATCGGATTAATTCGGATAGCAGAAACTGCTCCTGCTCCGCCTTATCCTCCAGAAACATGAGTACTGCACATAAGATGGTATAATCTCTTATATCAGAAAATTCCTGAATTCCCATGAAACTCTCTGCATGTGCCGGCACTTTTTCCAGTTTGATCAGATGCTCTGTATGTATCAGTTTCCACCCCAGCTGCTCCTGAATAAATTTCTGAAATAGCGGAATATCTCTCTTTACCTGATAATATTCCTCTTTATTGTTATCTTTGCAAATCCAGTATTTTTCTAACAAAGTACTTATTTTATTCATTGTAAAAACTCCATTCAAAAATCAACTCACTCGCGGAATTCCATAACATAAGCCGGCATAGTCAATTTGCCATCCTCGCATTCCAGATTACATATTCCATCCATTTTCGTAAGCTCGTATTCCTGACCATATTCCGTTCTTCCTTTCTTTTGCGAATTCATATTTGCCTGTGCAATCCACTGTAAAAAAACGTTTTTTGTATGCTCTGACACAACCTCATTGATTTCAGAAAAAATAATCTTATTGTTTTTGATATAATGTAAAACCACTTCCTTTTCCTGCTGAACCTTCTGCAAATAATCATTGCGCTGCGACCATTTCTCCAGTGTTTTATCCACAAAACCCTGACGGTCTTTTTTCTCCCGATAACTCCTTGTATGGGGTTTTATCACATATTCCATCGGTTCTTCATCGTACACGCTTCGATTTATTGCATCCGAATCTCTTCCGTCCACTGTCTTTAAGTGATGAATATTTTGAATGCCAAAAACATGCGCTGCAAGTCTATGCGCCTCATCCAAATCTTCACATTGTAAAAACATCTCTAAAAATTTTCTGTAATCATCCTTACGGCTAATCCCCCAATTCTGCATTTGTACGATAAGTGCTGCATTTTGTATGATACTGCGAATCGTATCATTGGTAATCTTAAGTACTTTTTGACATTCACACTCATAACCAGGTGAATCAATGAACCAATTTTTCAGTGATGTCCATTTTCCCCATACATTCTCACGAATGTTGGGCTCCAAATCACCATTTTTTTCAGGCAGTGCATGTGGAATATCCAGTTCACTTTGTACTACTTTTTCCAACAGTTTCTCTTCGATAAGGGGAATCATTCGATTCAGAATAACTTCAATTTCTTTTGAATGAAGTTGTAATTCCTGCACAAAATCATTTAAATATTTAATAAACTTGTCTTTATGCATTACAAACTCAACAGATTTTAACAGATTCTCTGATTTTCCTGAATAAAATTCTCTCAGGTAGTCCTGATAATTTTGATTTAAACACTTAAAATCTTCCTGAAGCATATGCCACCACTCATTTATGTCTTTCAAGCCTGCCTGTGTCATCCTATCTGCTTCACTCAAACCCTTTTTTAAGCGCACAAAATAATTGGTTGACAAATTTCCCGATTCCATAAACAGGTTTTCGAGACGGACCGTCAGCCTTTCAATCTCCACGGCATATTCTGACATCGTATAACGGAACTGTTTATTTTTATAGTCAGCAATGGTATATACCCTGCCCGGATCCTGAATAGGGGTCAGATTCTTCCACGCAACCAATGCATCCAAATCCAAATTCAATTTTTCCATCGTATAATCAGCATATTCCGGTTCTCCCCTGAGGAACTCAAATACATCTTCTTTGTATAATTGAAAATGCATTTTTTCATACTCTTTATAAAAAAATCGCATTATTTTTCGATATAGAGGAGAATTCGGTACCGACAAATAAGAAGTTTCATCAATCGCTTTCAAATACTGCATTTTTTTCTCCTAAAAAACTCTCTATCTTATCATTAGTATACTCTCCCAAATGCATGCACGCAACCCTTATTTCCCAGTGGCTATACATACTGTACCGTTTCCCACATAGTTTAATTTTGGGGCACAATATTTTTCTTCTCTGCCTCTTCAAAATATCGATCCGCAATATACTCCGCCGACTCTGCCCAAAAAGCGTTTTCTGTCTCCTGCAACGTCTTATATGTTTCAGAACGATAGAATAGTAGCATGGCATCTTCGAATGAAATATTGAGTCTTCTTTGTAATTCATTTACCACTGCTCTTATCTGTATACAAATTTCCAATGTAATATCTTTTCCATTAAAGGAATAAATTGCATCACTCATAACGTTCTCTCCTTACAAATTTCAAACTCTCCAAAGCTCTTTCTGTATGAAATGATATCTGATTATTCACTTGATTATATCGTAATCTTTCCACAGCTTCGTTTCCACTCAATATTCCATTCATATATAACAGAACGGTTTCCATCGTATTATCATCTGCCACTGGTCCAATTACCACATCATACTTATGTTGTAAACCACCTTTGGAACGATTTTCTTTGATAAACTCAAGCCACTCGAGATTCAAACCATCAAAGCGCTTAATATTAAGCGAACTATCTTCTTCAAACGAATATTGATTTACAAAGTATTCATCAGCCTTTTCCCGTAATCTCAAACGATAAGCCCATTCTTTCGCTTGACTCTCCAAGATTGTTGTATAAAATCCCATTCCAAAATCTCTACGATTATGAGATCTTGTCAATTCAACTTTTTCAAATCTAGCTATCGTTCCATGAAAAACGGATAACTTATGCAAATCATCTTGTATTACCTTTTCAACATACTCCATAACTTCTTCAAAATCTACTTGATGCAGATATTCATGTTGTAACATTATTTTTTCAAACACTTGATAGTGGTGAAATAACTCAATTGCTGATAGTGTTGACAAATAATTTCTCTTTGCATATTCTTCCATTGCCCTTACTGAGAGCAATTCTACATCTGATTGAATACTCATCGCCTCACCTCTTCCTAATGTATAGTGTAACACACAAATTGCAAAACATCCACTCTGACTTTTTTAATCGAGTAGGCTGACTCCTCCTACTACCCAATTTCGCACGCGAACATTCCTATGCTATAAAAAATAGGACTGCCACGAATCGCGACAGTCCCATTTTATTATTTCAAACTACCCTTTATTTTTTTATTTTAATCCTCTTTATACTTCCCCAACTGCTGTATACAGTTTTTCCGCTTTGCTTCTTATATGCCCGCACACGGAAATAATAAGTTTTCTTTTTCTTTAATCCTTTGATTGTGACACTGGTTCCCTTAAAAGACTTCACTTTTTGCTTCTTCATGGAAGAATTTGTCGCATAGGCAACCTGATAACCGGCAGCACCCGATATCTTCTTTGCCAGTGTAACGTTTACTTTTTTCCCTTTTACATTTTTTAATTGTTTAATCGAAGGTTTACCTGGTTTTTTAATCTGTGGCTCCTTAGATGGTTCCTCCTCAGATGGTTCCTCCTCAGATGGTTCCGGCGTTGGCGTTGGTGTTGGTGTTGGAGATACAACATCCTCTTCTGCCGGTTCAACCACACCCTGTGGTGTTACTTTTCCGGCATATTTCCACATTGTTGTATCCGATAAATCCACATGCATGACCGGTCGCACACCATAATACGTTGCGGAATCTCCTTCCTGATAATCACCTGTCGGAATATTTCCAACACCCAATTGACCGATTTTGACAGGATATCCTTTTTTCATTCCCGGGGAACGGAGCCAGTAAACCTCCGCGCCAAAGCCAAAGAAATCCAGTCTCGGCGATCCACCCTTACTTACATAGGCAGAAGAATTTACTTTTCTTGTCTCCTCTTCGTCCTCATCACTGCTGAAGCCATAAGCCGGTTCTAACATTTCTTCAATGGACGGAAGATAGATTTTATCTATGGTATCATTTCCGCCGGGTTCTCCGGACCATCTATTGTCAGCCGTCGTTACTGTGGTATCCTTAATCAGTTCTTTTTCTTCATCCGAGAATGCTATATCGATAAATTTGGAATTCAGCCACTGTCTGATATCACTCTTTTCCCATGTGATTTCTACTGTACCGTCTTCATAATACTGAGCCAAATCCACAACCTGGTCTGCCATTAAAAAGGCATCTGTGCCATCCTCATTGATGGAAAGAACACGCCATTTAATCGGCTCGTACTTAAAATATCCCTGCTCTCTGCGGGTGAGATAGCAGCTGTTACTCTCATCTGTCTTTAACAGGTTATCCTCTCCTGCCAGCGACAGGGCAGACGGGGTTATTTTCGTATTATAGTAATCTCCAAAATAAATACAATCCCATGTATTCTGTGTCAAATCCGACGGATAGATTTCCGGATTCTTCGGATAACTCTGTCCCGGCTCCATCGTAACGCTTGGTGGCTCGGTTGGCGACATCGTCGCTGCAGCCGGAGTGGCGTCCGGAGAAAATTCTACTTTGTCCTGTCTGACCTTTCCGGCATAACTCCAGCACTCTGTCTTTGTCAAATCCAGATGTAAGACCGGACGAATACTTCCGCCAGCATCAATCGTTCTACTGGTAAACAAAGGGTCTATCTCAATATCGCCCTCGCCGGTTTCTATACCACTGACGTGTTCCTTAGCTGTCGCAAGTGTCCGCAGCCAATAGTTCCGCCATGACTCATCCGACTTTATCGTTCCGCCGGAATTGACATAATCCGTGTCCTCCGTGCATCTTGTCTGCGTTCCTCCTATCGTTTCGGTAAAACCATATGCCTGCGTGGTGGCTTCCTCGACGGAAAGCAGGTAAATCTTATCATTGGTAGGATTCCCATCGCCAAGAACATCCGCATCAGCATCGGCATAAGGATTCTTTTTATTCTCAATCTCTGTTTCTGTAATAGCATTTTGTTCTTCTGATGTAAATGCCTCATTCATAAAATTATCATTGAGCCATGTGCGAAGGGTAGAATCCTCCCATGTGACTGTTTCTGCTTCTTCTTCATTGTCATGATACCTCTGAACATCCAGCGTATTTTCTGCTATCAAAAAGGCATCTGTACCCTCCTCATTGACCGACAATACACGCCATTTCACCGGTTCATAACGATAGCAACTCTTATCCTCGCGAACCATGAATTTCGTGCCATCTGTATCCTGATGCACAACATCATCCTCACCCTCTGTCGGTCTGTTTCCGGGCTGTGGTATATACTTGCTCTGCCAATAGTTTCCAAAATAAATGCTGTCCCATATAATTTGGCCTTCCTGTGCATCTATTACAGGACAACTTAAGCCTCTGGAATTCGCATCCATATCCTTTGCCTGTGTGATTTTCCAGTCTCCCGTAACAAATAAAGAAGAAAAACACAGGGCCGCAACCAAAAACCATGCGATTACTTTTTTATTTTGTTGTTTTCTTTTCATACATTATCCGTCCTTTCTCTCCTGAAGTCTTTTATAAATGCCATTGTACATAATTTTCCAAACGAATCAACAGGAAATGCATGAAACGACATTTTCTTGTTAAATTTGGTCAGTTTTTTGTTGAAACTTGCCTTTTTACCCATTTATTGTATAATAACAATGGAAAAGGCAGCGACAAAGGAGTGATTTTATGCGTATTCTGATTTGTGATGATGACCTGAATATCACGCAGCAATTACAGAATTATATCATAGAGTTTTTTAAAAGTTCCAAACTGAAAGTTCCCGAAATTATGACATTTGAGCATGGTGAAGAACTACTTGCCACAGCTACCGCAAATGATATTGTTTTTCTGGATATCGAGATGCCAAATAAAAGTGGGATCTTTGTGGGAAGAGAATTAAAAAAGAACCACCCGAACATTATTATTTTTATTATCACTTCTTATGTGGAATATCTTGACGATGCCATGCGTTTTCAGGTTTTTCGCTACCTGTTGAAACCATTGGATAAACAACGATTATTTCGGAATATGAAGGATGCCATTCTTTTATATAATTCCACGAATATAAAAGTTTCCATTGAAACAAAAGGAAATGTCTATACAATCAACGTATCGGATATTATTTTGGTCGAAGCCCAGGGAAGAGCGATAACCATCTATACGCCAGATAGAAATTATGTTGTCGTAAACAATATGGCATATTGGGTTCATACCCTGAATATGCCCTGCTTTTTTCAGTCCCACCGCAGTTTTATCGTAAACATGAAATATGTATCGGAATTTAACCACTCCTTGATTCATCTTTACGATAACAAATACACTGCTTATTTGACAAAACGAAAATACTCCCAATTTAAGGATGCCTATTTTTTATATTTAGAAAGTACGAGGTAAGATATGGCTGTAAAAATTTGCTACATCATTATTTATATTTTTGAGGCATGTATCCTTTTGCAATACTGTAAAAATCTTTTTTCACCCAGATATACGCGGAAAACAGAAATACCCGTATTGTTTTTTTCTTATGCCCTTCTGTTTTTCTGTTCGCTGTATGAAAGTTTTTGGATTAATTTTTTCGCGTTTTTTATCGTAAATTTTTTATATATCCTTTTTATGTATAATTTGAAATGGCTCACAGCCTTTTTTCACTCGTTCATTATCACAATTATAATGGTTTTGAGTGAATTGGGAATTTTGATCCTTCTCTCCTACTTTATACCGGATTTTTATGATAATGGAACGTACTTTAGAAATGTAATTATTCTCTCTGTGCCGAGTAAAATATTATATTTTCTTATCCTTCAATCCATTTCATTGTTTATTAAGAAAAGAAAAACGAGAGAACTGTCTTCCGACCAAAACACACTTTTTCTCGTTGTCCTTCCATTGATATCGGGATTTATTGCCCTTGTTCTCACTACGGTATGTATGAATGTTTCGTTGTCCCTATTTTGGGACATCATGATCACAATCAGCGTGATTCTGCTCCTTGCCATTAACATTTTTCTTGCATGGTTCCATACATCCATTCAGGAAAAAAATCAAAAATTTCTGGAAATGCAAATCCGTCTGCAGAAAGAATTTGATACGGTCAAATATTTTGATGCCCTCTCGAAACAGGACGAGAAACAAAAAATATTAATCCATGATATCCGAAAACATCTCCTGTCCATTGCCGAATTAAACGAGCAAAACGAAACTCAGAAAATAGCGTCCTACATTGATGAGATTGTCCGGTCAACCGATTTGCAGAGCAGTGTACGCTCCTGCGATAATGACTTACTAAACATCATCCTTTTTCGCTTCAAGCAGCAATATAAGGAATTCGGAATTTCATTTATAACAAATATCCAAAGCAATTGTATTGATTTTCTTTCGGAATACGATATGACTGCTCTGTTTTGCAACCTGCTTGAAAATGCACTGGATGCTACGAAAAACCTGGCGAGTTCCTTTATTGAATTAAGTGTCACAGCTCATAACAGCAAGGAAATTATTATTGCCATGATTAACTCCTGCCAAAAAGATCCGTTTTCCGACAAAGGGCACCACCTGGTTTCCACGAAAAAGAACAAATGGAGACATGGATACGGTATGACAAGCATACAGCACGTCATCCATAAGTTTGACGGAAGTTCACGGCTTTACTTTGACGAAAATGATTCTACCTTCCATACTATTATTATTATCAAAAAAGGGGATTTGGAGTCAGCTTAATGCTTGCTCCTCCGTTCCCTGATGATAAAACATAACCCAGTCTTCTCTCGTAATCTTTTTCATACCGAAGCAACTTGACTTCTAAATCATCCGTTTGCATTTCCTCCCCCTATATCATTTCCAGCTCTGAGCCGCTATGAAATCCCTGCAATTGTTCACCCATCATTTCTTTCATGATAACAAAAGCTTTCTGTCCGGTACAATGTCCTGTATAAAACATTGCCTTTGTTTTCATAAGTTCACAAGCTGTCTGCCTGATATAGTCCTCTTCCACTTCCGTATAATCGCTCTTTTTCATCATATGAAAACCGCTTATTACCGTATCCGGATATGCTCCAAACAATTCTAAATAACTGTCCAGAATGCTCAAAATCCCATTATGTGCACAGCCTGACATCAATATATGTTGTTCTCCCTGCGAAATCACAAGACATTGCTCATGTGCAAAATCATCCTGTATATAAACATTTCCGACTTTCTGCTTCAGTTCCTGATTGCTCCATGCCGGATACCGCTTTCCCTTAAAATCAGAAAATAGAAACAATTCATCATCTATTTGCATATTTTCCTGCACCTTTATAATCTGCGGCAATTCCAAAATCTTTTTGTCAATACCAATATATATCTCTCTCTCCGATGACAGGTGGTAATAATCCCCTCCCACAGAATCTTTCAAATAAATTTTCGCATTGGAATTTATTTTCGCAAAAGCCGTCAGACCACCTGCATGATCATAGTGCCCGTGGCTTAAAATAAAAGTATCTACCTGTGTCAAATCCACTCCCAGCACATCCGCATTATGTAGGAACATATCCGTAGCGCCGCTATCCACCAGCAGCTTATGCTTTTTTGTCTCAATGTAAAAGCTCAGGCCATGTTCATTCAAACAATCTCCGCCCTTTGTATCTTCCACCAAATTGATAATTTTCATAACTTCATTTCTCCTATTATTGCAGAAAACAATCATTCAAATAACATTCGCCCCAAATGGCATGAGGGACAATTTTGCAATTTTAAAAAATTGCTTTCCAAAGGGAATTCCTATAATCGTGATACATAAAACACAGCCAAATATAGCATTTTCAACAGCCATAGGAATTCCACAACAAATAAGCCAAATGATATTTGCTAACAGTGAAACTCCACCCCCACCGTACTCAACCTCTTTTCCAAATGGAAAAAATGCTAACCCTGCAAATTTGAAACACTGTAAACCAATAGGAATCCCCACAATGGTTAAACACCACAAACATCCGGCTATAATCCATGATAGCCCGCTAACAAATCCTCCACATAAAAACCATATACAGTTTCCAAGACATCCCATTGAACCTACCTCCTCAAAGTATTTTTCCAATAACATTCGCAAAACTAAAACAGCTAAGGTCGACACATATATGATAGCTAAAACTCTTATGATGCAGGATGACCTCAGATTCGTCAGTTTCTTTGATCTCGACATGATGGATCTCAAGGCATTGGGACGTTTTAGGCAGAAAACCATAAAGCAGAGAACCCGCTTAAAAATCCAACTAACAACCTATGTTGATCAAGTATTTCCGGAAATCCAATTAGAAAAGTTTCTCCAATCCGAATAAGCTGCTTGCTTTTGCCGATTTGGACCCGTCTGTTTACCAGTCTGGTAACTTTCAGGCTAAAACAACACGCTATATGAATAGCGTTTTTCGATATATTTTCTATACTTTTTATGGCTAAAATCTGCATATTCTCTTTAGCTTTAAATGTCTTATTTGCATGATTTCCTGGCACCGTTTTGGCACCGGAATGCATCTCTTAATCAAACTGGAAGTTGTCTAAGGCGTTACACATTTAATAATTTGTAAATATCCATACCTACTTTTTCATCAAAGTAGTTTTTCAACTCCAAAAAAGCCTTCCATTTTGGAATGGTCAAATCATTAAATCCTCTTCTTATAACAACATCCACTAATCTTTTTTCTACATATGTTGGTCCATTAGGGAACGAGATTGCATCACACAATTGAATTAATCTATCGTAATCATTGTATTCCAACATATCTATATAATTCTGTATATATTCCGTTTCCTCTTCTGAGCAGTCATTCTGTCCATTATATGCACCAATATTTTTATATGGGAATGAATGTGTTAAACATATTCTAGCACTATCATCATAACCTAAAGAACTCATAAATAAATATCCCGCATAAATATGTCTCATATCCATTATGCCTTCACGCCTGCCTATATCATGTAATAGTCCCATTACATATGCAGCATCAGGATTCATATCATCGCATTTTTCCGCAATTGTTCTTGCACAAAATCCTGCTGTTTTATTGTGTTCAATCCAAGGCCCCGGATTTAATTCAGCTGCTTCTTCAATCAACTTTTCCGCCTCTTCAACTGATGGTATTTTCATCATATCCTCCATTCGCTGTAAACTTCAAATTCATGCATGCTTTCAATCTCTCCACAAGACTGAAAGTTACTTTCTTTTCTTCTCTTTATTGCACCTTATTAATGCAATGATTAATTTAGTAACTCCAACACATAGCCATATAATACCCATCGCAATATTTTCTGCCCAAAACCAAGCTGGAGATAGAATAATCCATATAATTGCCAAAATTAAAATCCCCTTGCTGCTCATAATTATCCCTCCTAAAAATTCAAATTTCTTTTTCACACAAAAAATATTAATTTATTAAACTCTTCCAAAGAAAACCCGAAGAGTTTCCCCAAGTTTATCTGGTGCTTCTATATTAATTTCATGTCCTACTCCATTAAACACTTGAAGTTCAGCATCAATCAACATATTTGCAAGTTCTATAGAGGCATTTTTGTTCGCATGGTCTTTTTCACCGTAAATTACTAGTGTAGGGCAAGAAACCTTATCTATCGAATCGCTGAAATTCAATTCCATCATTGTATTACATAGTTTGAGAAAATCTGATTTTCCAAACCCCATTTGTTGAAACATAGATTTTGGCATAAACCGAAATATCGCATTTTGGACTCTTAATAATTTCTTAGGCATTTTGTATTGTGTTGCAATCAAAACCAATACTTTTATTTTCTCCGGATGTTCTATAACATAATTAAGAGCCAATACACCACCCAATGATAAGCCACAAAGGCATATATCCTCCTCGATTTCATCGCATATAGCCGAAAAAACAGCATAAAGATTTTGATACGTCGTGTCCTGACCCTGAACAAGTTCTGACAAATCAGGGCACATACTATGCTCAGCAGTCTCTAATTGTTCTATTACTTTACTCCAGCTGTCTGGGTTCTGTCCCAGCCCGTGTAAATATATTTGTTTCATGTTGTTACTCCTGCATATTTTGATTCATCTTTCTAACCCAATAATTATGAATTTACAATTTCCATCTGATTATGTAGGTAAATTTTCATCGCCCCAGGCTTTCATACAATCGAGAACGGATAAGAAACTCTCCCCAAGTTCCGTCAATGTATACTCCACCCGCGGAGGAACCTCACAAAAATCGTGGCGAAGAA
>JAXEJU010000005.1:0-35622 GCA_034101395.1 Eubacterium sp.
AACTGTGGGAGCCATGGATTACCGACCATCCGATTCATGTAATAGACCTGGCAGAGCAGGATGAAGAGACACGGAAAAAATATCATTCGGATTTTCGTCATATCGTGGATTACCTTGCCTGCAAAGGAGACAAGGAGAAGCTGAAAAAGTTCCGGCAGGATGAGACTCGGATTGTGATGCATCCGGAAGAATTTCTGGACATGTTGGATGCATTTGCGGGAACAAGAAACTATCGAGCAGTGAAGAGAACACTGGAAAAGCAGAAGAAGGAAGGAGACCCGGAGAAGATGTGTGTATTATATGATATGGTATTTGGGGAAGGCAAAACAGAAGGAATACAGTTGGGCAGAGAAACTGGCAGGCGTGAGGGTAGACAGGAAGAGGCCGTAACAAACGCCCGGATGTTTTTCAAAAATGGAGCGAGCATGGAGCTTGTGGCAGCAAGCATTACAACACTGTCAAAGGAACAGCTGGAAGAGATATATAAAGAGACAGTGGACGGTGCTACGGATTGAGAATGTTTATTGAAATTAACGGGGAGGGGTTACTATCGGAAAGAAAGATATGGGAACAAAAAATTTAATGAATTATCCGGATGTGTTCGCGGACATTGGAAATGTAAATCTGTTTTGTGGTGAAACGGTACTTCATCCGGCAGAACTTGAGCCGCTGCCAACCGAGCTGATAGGCAGACCGGATGGAAAAGGACTTGTTGAAAACCGTCTCGACACCCGGATGCGTTATATGAAAGGCGGGACAGAAATCGCCATCCTGTGTGCGGAAAACCAGTCGGACATCTGCAATGCGATGCCGGTCAGGGACATGGGTTACCAGTATGTTAACTATCTCGATCAGATAAAAAAACGGCAGGCAAAGCAAAAAGCAGAGGGAAAGAAGCTGTTTACCAAGTGGTTACCTGACGGTTCGAAACTGAAACCCGTCATCACCTTTGTCTTGAACTACAGCGGAAAGAAGTGGGAAAGTCCGATTTCCTTAAAAGATATGCTGGAGATTCCGGAAGAGCAGAGAGAACTGTGGGAGCCGTGGATTACCGACCATCCGATTCATGTAATTGATCTGGCAGAGCAAGATGAAGAGACACGGAAAAAATATCATTCCGATTTCCGTCACATCGTGGATTACCTGGCCTGCAAAGGAGATAAAGAGAAGCTGAAAAAATTCCGGCAGGATGAGACGCGGATTGTCATGCATCCGGAAGAATTTCTGGACATGCTGGATGCATTTGCGGGAACAAGAAACTATCGGGCAGTGAAGAGAACACTGGAAAAACAGAAGAAGGAAGGAGAACCTGAGAAGATGTGTGTATTATATGATATGGTATTTGGAGAGGGCAAAACAGAAGGAATACAGTTGGGCAAAGAAACTGGCAGGCGTGAGGGTCGACGTGAGGGCAGACGAGAAGGCAGACGAGAAGGTCGGCGAGAAGGCCGGCGAGAAGGCCGGCAGGAAGAGGCCGTAACAAACGCCCGGATGTTTTTCAAAAATGGAGCGAGCATGGAACTTGTGGCAGCGAGTATCACAACATTGTCGAAGGAAAAGCTGGAAGAGATATATGAGGAGACAGTGGACGGTGCTAGCGATTGAGAATGTTTTATGAAATTAACGGGGAGGGGTTACTATCGGAAAGAAAGATATGGGAACAAAAAATTTAATGAATTATCCGGATGTGTTCGCAGACATCGGAAATGTAAATCTGTTTTATGGTAAATCGGTACTGCATCCGGCAGAACTTGAGCCACTGCCGACTGAGCTAATTGGTAAGCCGGATGGAAAAGGACTTGTTGAAAACCGTCTTGAGTCTTGAACTACAGCAGAAAGAAGTGGGAAAGTCCGATTTCCTTAAAAGATATCTGCAAAGGAGACAAAGAGAAGCTGAAAAAATTCCGGCAGGATGAGACACGGATTGTCGCGCATCCGGAAGAATTTCTGGACATGCTGGATGCATTTGCGGGAACAAGAAACTATCGGGCAGTGAAGAGTACATTGGAAAAGCAGAAGAAGGAAGGAGAACCGGAGAAGATGTGTGTATTATATGATATGGTATTTGGAGAGGGACTACAGGAAGGACGGCAAGAAGGTCGACAGGAAGGTCGACAGGAAGGTCGGCAGGAAGGTCGGCAGGAAGAGGCCGTAACAAACGCCCGAATGCTATTTAAAAATGGAGTAGGTTTTGAACCAGTTGCCGCTAGCATTACCATTCTACCGAGGGAAAAGCTGGTAGAGATATATGAAGAAGTTGTGGATACTGCAAATACTGGGCGAAAACACTGAGAAATGGAGATAAGAATGAATAAAGAAATCAGTATGACGTTTTTCCGAAGGGCGATAAGGTGTGAGTGTGGACATTGATGAGCCGCTGGATTTTCAGGTGGTTCGCGGGGGAATTCCGGGGAATTAAACAATTTTCTCTTAGGGAAATGTGCAGCTGTGGATATTGATACGGTTGTGCAGCTGACTTATGAAATGGTAAGAAAGATTAGATGAATCACAGCGCTCTTGATTTTCTGAAAAAAATGTAGTATTATGAGAACGACTATGAATAAATATGGAGGGAATCATGAGTGATAAATTGAGAGTCGGTATCCTTGGCGGTACCGGTATGGTAGGTCAGAGATTTATTTCCTTATTGGAAAATCATCCCTGGTTTGAGGTAGTTACAATTGCAGCGAGCCCAAGAAGTGCTGGCAATACGTATGAAGAGGCAGTTGGTGGACGCTGGAAAATGCAGACGCCGATGCCGGAAGCAGTGAAAAATATTATTGTAAAAAATGTAAATGATATCGAAGCTGTCAGCAGTGAAGTAGATTTTGTCTTCAGCGCTGTGGATATGACAAAAGAAGAAATCAAGAAAATAGAGGAAGACTATGCAAAGGCAGAGATTCCGGTTGTGTCCAACAACAGTGCTCATCGTTGGACACCGGATGTACCGATGATTGTACCTGAGATTAATCCAGAGCATCTGGAAGTAATTGAGAGCCAGAAAAAACGTCTGGGAACAACAAGAGGTTTTGTATGTGTTAAGCCAAATTGTTCTATTCAGAGTTATGCACCGGCACTTACTGCGTGGAGAAAATTTGAACCGACAGTAGTTGTTGCGACAACGTATCAGGCGATTTCCGGTGCGGGCAAGACGTTTAAAGACTGGCCGGAGATGGAACACAATATTATTCCTTACATTGGTGGGGAAGAAGAAAAAAGTGAGCAGGAGCCACTCCGTCTGTGGGGTAAAGTTGAGAATGGTGTGATTGTGAAAGCAGAGGCACCATTAATTACCAGTCAGTGTATCCGTGTACCGGTGCTGGATGGTCATACAGCAGCCGCTTTTGTGAACTTTAATAAAAAACCGACAAAAGAAGAATTGATACAGGCACTGGTTGAGTTCAAGGGAGCACCACAGGAACTGCAGCTTCCGAGTGCACCAAAACAGTTTATTCAGTATCTCGAGGAGGATAACCGTCCTCAGGTAGCTCTGGATGTAAATTATGAGAATGGTTTTGGTGTCAGCATCGGACGCCTTCGTGAGGATTCTTATTTTGACTGGAAATTTGTGGGACTTTCACACAATACCGTTCGCGGTGCAGCAGGTGGAGCAGTGCTGATGGCAGAACTTCTGAAAGCCAAAGGATATATTACAGCCAAATAATTTTGACTGACGAAAAGATAAGGATGGTCGATTATGGGAAAATTTCGTGTTTTGGTAAAAGGAATTGTACAGTATAAAGATAGTTATCTTGCCGTGGAGCGCTGGTATGATGACCGGATTTTTGAACCTTATCAGTGGGAATTTATTGATGGGGAAATGGATTTTGGCGAGACACCGGAAAAAGCTGTTGAGAGAATTGTGGCAGAAAAAACCGGAATTCCGGTTCAGGTAGATAAACCTCTATATACATGGGGATTTACCGCAGGAGAAATATGTACAATCGGAGTTGCGTTCTTGTGTGATGCCCAGACAGATGAAGTTGTTCTCTCCGAGGAACTGCATGACAGCCAGTGGGTGCCAAAAGATGAAATTGCAAACGTAATTACTAATGAAGCAGTGGTTAAGGATATTGAAAAAGCAGGACTGACAAACAGTTTTGATTTAGACGATTTTGGAAAGGTGGATTTGTTCATTGAACCTATGGATTAAGAATGGACACCTTTTGGATCCGGCGAATAACCGCGATGAAATATGTGATATCTATATAGAGGATGGAAAGGTTGCTGTCACAGGCAGCCTTTCGTCGGATAAAGAGCCAAAAGAGTGTGAGGAAAATGTAACGGTAATCGATGCATCCGGGAAATATGTGATGCCCGGATTTGTGGATCTCCATGTGCATTTGCGCGAGCCTGGTTTTGAATATAAAGAGACGATCAAAACCGGTACGGCGGCGATGGCAAAAGGCGGTTTTACGGCAGTATGCCCGATGCCAAATACAAAACCTGCGACAGACAGCCCGGAAATGATAAGAAGGATACTTGAAATTGCGGAGAGAGACAGTAAAATCCATGTGTATCCAGTGGGTGCTGTGACCAGAGGACAGCTCGGAGAAGAGATGACAGATATTGCCGGAATGGTAGAAGCCGGAGCTAAAGCAATCAGTGAAGATGGCAAATCGGTTATGAATGCAAATCTTTACCGAGAGGCGATGAAAGAGGCGGCCAAGGCTGGAATTCCGGTACTTGCTCATTGCGAGGACAAAAATATGGTCGGTAAAGGCGCGATGAATGCCGGAAAAAAAGCAGACGAACTTCGGATACCAGGAATTACCAATGCTGTAGAGGATGTGATTGTTGCCAGAGATATTTTACTGGCGAAGGAAACCGGGGCAAGGCTTCATCTGTGCCATTGCTCTACAGAGGACAGTGTGAAAATGATTCGTGCAGCAAAAGCAGACGGGCTGGCGGTTTCCGGTGAGGTCTGTCCACATCATTTTGCAATGACGGAGGACGAGATTCCGGGAGATGATGCCAACTATAAAATGAATCCACCGCTTCGCAGCCGAAAGGATGTAGATGCACTTTGCAAAGGGCTTTCCGAGGGAGTGATGGAGGCAATTTCTACTGATCACGCGCCACACGGAGAAGAGGAAAAGAAAAAATCCATTGCGGAAGCACCATTTGGAATTGTTGGTTCCGAGACAGCATATGCGCTGGCGGTCACACATCTGGTGAAAAAGGGCTATCTGACACCGATGCAGCTTGTGCAGCGGATGAGTACCGGACCATGTCAGATTCTTGGGGTTCCCGGTGGTAATTTGTCCGTCGGAATGCCGGCAGACATTGTTATAGCTGATATGGATTCTGAGTATAAAATTGATAAAAATACTTTTGTTTCAAAAGGGAAAAATACACCGTTTGACGGGGCAAACGTATATGGAAGAGTTTTCTATACGATTGTGAACGGAGAAATTGTGTATCAGTATGAGAAATAGATGGAAACAACAGCAGAGCAGAGAGAATGGAGGTTTTTTATGATTGATAAGTTAGTGGCAAACATTAAAAAGACAGAGGCACCGATTGTTGTCGGACTTGATCCGATGTTATCGTATGTGCCTTCCCAGATTCTTGATAAGGCGATTAAGGAGCACGGAGAAACTCTGGAGGCGGCCGGCGCTGCAATCTGGGAATACAATAAGGGAATCATTGATGCGACTTATGATTTGATTCCGGCAGTAAAGCCACAGATAGCTATGTATGAGCAGTTTGGCATTTCGGGACTTGAGACATTTAAGAAAACAGTTGAATACTGTCAGGAAAAAGGGCTTATCGTGATTGGCGATGTCAAACGTGGAGATATTGGCTCTACTTCGACCGCTTATGCCATCGGACACCTTGGAAAAGTTCAGATTGGCGGAAAAAAATTATCCGGTTTCAATGAGGATTTCATTACGGTAAATCCATATTTGGGAACAGATGGTATCAAACCTTTTGTAGATGTCTGCAAAGAAGAGAAGAAAGGAATCTTTATTCTTGTTAAGACATCAAATCCTTCTTCAGGAGAATTCCAGGACCGTGAAGTCGATGGACGGCCACTGTACGAAATTGTTGGAGAGCACGTTGACAAATGGGGTGCTGAAACGGTTGGAGAATGTGGATACAGTTCTGTGGGGGCTGTTGTTGGTGCGACATATCCGGAGATGGGAAAAGTTCTCCGTAAAGTAATGCCAAAGAGTTACATTCTTGTGCCGGGGTATGGTGCACAGGGTGGAACGGCTGCAGAGTTAAGACCATATTTTAACGAAGATGGTCTGGGAGCAATTGTAAACTCATCCCGGGGAATTATCTGTGCGTACAAACAGGAAAAATACGCTTCGTTTGGTGAGGATGGATATGCAGAGGCATCCCGTCAGGCGGTGCTGGATATGAAGGCAGATATTGCTACAATTTTTTAATCAGAAATGAGGATTCATATGGCAAAAGTACAATGTATGGCAAAAGTCGTGAGAGCAGAGCAGCTGGCAGAGGGGATTTTTTCCATGTGGCTTCTGGCTCCGGAAATAGCAGAACAGGCGGTGCCGGGACAGTTTATCTCGCTTTATTGTGAAGACAGCGACAAATTGCTGCCGCGTCCGATCAGTTTATGTGAAGTGGACAAAGTGACTGGACAACTCCGGATTGTCTACCGGGTGGTCGGAGCCGGAACGAAGGAATTTTCACAAAAAAAGGCAGAGGATGAAATTCGTATTCTCGGACCTCTTGGAAATGGGTTTCCGTTAGACGATGTTTCAGAAAATGGAGAAGCAGTCCTGATTGGAGGGGGAATCGGAATTCCGCCGATGCTTCAACTGGCGAAACAGTTGTCCTGTCATGTCACTGTTGTTGTCGGATACCGTGATGCAGACACCTTCCTTCTCGAAGAACTCCGGGAAGCGGCAGACAGGGTCGTCATTGCGACGGAAGATGGCAGTATCGGAACAAAGGGAAATGTAATTGACGCTATTCGTGCAGAAAATGTACACGCTGATGTGATTTATTCCTGTGGTCCTACTCCGATGCTTCGTGGAGTGAAAGCATGGGGACTGGAGGAAAATGTCAATGCATGGATATCAATGGAAGAAAAGATGGCATGCGGAATTGGTGCCTGTCTTGCATGTGTGTGCAAGTCAACCGATGTGGATAGCCATTCGAATGTAAATAATAAGAGAGTTTGTAAAGATGGTCCGGTGTTTTTGTCAACGGAAATCGAATTGTGATGGAGGTGTCGTATGTCAGATAAATTACAGGTAAACTTTGCCGGATTGACATTTGAAAATCCAGTAACAACGGCATCCGGTACCTTTGGTTCGGGACTAGAGTACAGCGAGTTTGTGGACTTGCACAAATTAGGAGCAGTGACGACAAAAGGAGTTGCCAATGTTCCGTGGCCGGGAAATCCAACACCGAGAATTGCAGAGACACATGCCGGAATGCTCAATGCCATTGGATTGCAGAATCCGGGTATTGATACGTTGATAGCGAGAGACCTTCCGTATCTGCATGAGCGGAATGCAAAGATTATTGTGAATGTCTGCGGACGTTCCAAAGAAGATTATGTGGAAGTTGTGGAGCGTCTTGCAGAAGAAGATGTGGATATGCTCGAAATTAACATTTCATGTCCGAATGTAAAGGCTGGTGGAATTGCTTTTGGTCAGAAACCGGAGATGGCTGAGGAAATTACGAAGGCAGTAAAAAAGGTGGCAAAACAACCGGTAATCATGAAACTTAGTCCAAATGTTACCGATATAACAGAGATGGCAAAGGCTGTGGAAGCAGGGGGCGCAGAGGGTGTTTCCCTGATTAACACGCTGATGGGTATGAAAATCGATGTGAACCGAAAAACATTTGCGATTGCAAATCAGACAGGCGGAATGTCCGGACCGTGTGTGAAACCGGTTGCGGTGCGTATGGTATATCAGGTGGCGAATGCTGTGAAAATTCCGATTCTCGGTATGGGTGGAATCCAGAATACGGAAGATGCCCTGGAGTTTTTGATGGCAGGTGCAACAATGGTTGCTGTGGGAACGGCAAACTTTTTCAATCCATATGCAACATCTCAGATAATAGATGGACTGGAAGCTTATGTAGAAAAGGAAAAATTGAACAATATTTCGGAAATAATTGGCTGTGTGAAATAATGGAGCATAAAGACGGATTCTTGAGAACGGTCTTGTATCATCAGCAGAGGGTTAAGAAATGTCATAAATATGTCGAAAACCTTTATAGATGATGGAACAGTAAAACGTGCAGGATGCAGGATTGGGAGGAACCGCATGTGAATCCAAATACCAGGGGAGCAGCAAACAGTCTGTACCGCTCTACTGGCAGAAGCAGTCAGCGTAAGGCATTGCAGGAACAGGAGATACCTTTAAAAATATTTGATTCCACAATGAAAGAAGAAGGTTTTCCCTGCCGGATGTATGATCGAAAAGGCAGGGAAACCCCATTTTTTATTGTTTAGGAAAGTTATGCGATTTGACGCATACTTCAGCCGCGATTATAAATATTGACGCAGTGCTTCCAGTAATTTTTCCTCGGTGTCAATGATTTGTTTTGCCAGATGTTTGACTGCCTTATCGGCAGCAGGATACTGGTTCAGGTAGCGGTAGAGAGATTTGATTCCCATATTACACCCATCGGTAATCAGACTGGCAATGGATGGGTCCGGATTTTCACCCATTGTTTTAAAATTACTTTTTATCTTTGCCATGGCTTTTGCCATCGGTGCCGGCTCTTTTCCTTCGTCGTTATATTTAATCAGATATTGATGGGTTTCGCTTCCAAGGCGGCAGTGGATTTCACGGCTGTCTTTCAGTATTTCGCGCAACCCTCCACTTTGTACATCATCGATGACATCGTCAAGAGAAGAAATGCCCATTTTAATGCCGGAATTACATTCCCGCAAAAGCTTTATCGTATCATCTTGCATTTGATTTACCTCCATTTTTTAATTCCAGTATTCCCAAAATAAATTAAAATATATATTTTTTGTGCGTTGTATCGCAGAAATGGAGATTAGCGTGGATTATCAGTCACATACCCACGAGTTTCCACCTGTCTGGGATGGTAACTCAAAAATATTAATACTCGGCAGTTTTCCCTCTGTTAAATCAAGGGAACAGGGTTTTTTCTACGGTCACCCGAGAAACCGGTTTTGGAACGTGTTAGCAGCAGTGCTTGGGTACACGGAGCCTCGGACAATAGAAGAGAAGAAGAAAATGCTGCTTACCAATGGCATTGCGTTGTGGGATGTGATTGCGAGCTGCGAGATCAGGGGCTCAAGTGACAGCAGTATTCGCAACGTAGAGCCGAATGATTTTTCAAAAATACTGGAGCAGTCAGAGATACAGGCGATTTTTGCCAATGGACAGACTGCCGGGAAACTGTATCACAAATATGTAGAGGAAAGAACGGGAATCTGTGCCGTCACACTTCCCTCCACCAGTCCGGCAAATGCGGCATGGTCGCTAAATCAGCTGGTGGACAGCTATGAAAAAGAATTGAAGAAGTGGTTATAGGAAGCGGCGTTTCTCACGTCGCTTTTACTCATTTTATCGAAGAGCATTTGAATGAAAAAATATGTACGGAGGAAATCGCGGAGGCTTGTTATTGTTCAAAGTCTTCTCTTGAAAAACTGTTTCGCTGTGTAAATGGCCTTTCTGTGAGGGATTATCTGATACGCCGCCGGATGACGAAGGCGGCAAGAGAAATTGCAGAGAATACAGAACGGGATATTCTTACGATTGCACTGGAATACGGTTATAGTTCGAATGAAGCGTTTACACGGGCATTTAAACAGGTTTGGAACTGTAAACCATCGGAGTATCGAAAACGACATTACTTCGAGCTGTATCCACGGCTCATGGCGCCGTCGGAAGAGGGAGATGATTATATGAAAACAAGAAAACATGTGGATATCAGTGAGTTATATGACTTATTCGAAGAGAGAAGAAACTGCTATTTTGTCTGTTGTGATATCAAGTCACTGATACCGATAAATGAGATTTCTTACAAGGCAGGGGCTCTGGCAATTATCGAGAGTATGCGCCGGATGGATGACGTGGCAGGCGAGGAAGATGTGGTATTCCGCATCGGTGGTGACGAGTTTGTCTTGCTGACAAACAGTACAGATGAAAGGTATGCCAGAGAACTACAGGAAAAAATTGCGAGCCATAACGGAGAACCGATTGTGTTTGAAGGACAGGAGATTGCACTGAATCTTTACACCGGACTGGTTAAGATGGAGGATAGACACGTCCGTTATTCCGAGCTTTTTACAAAGCTGCATGAGGGAATGCGGGAGAGTAAGAGATAAACATTTTCAGAAAACTCTTGCACCAGGAGACGAATTATTTATATTTAAAACCATTTTACCTGCGCAAAAATTTTTTAGAATTCATACTGACTTTTCTGTGGCAAAACGCTTTATTACAGAAGGATACCGTCATCTTGAACAGGGGGGGAAGAATGATGATAGTAACAAAACAAAAAAGCTGAGCAGAAAATGTGGGCATGGTACTTGACGTACTTGAAATTGTACAATAAAATAAAGCATAAATATGGTCAAAGAGGGTGAATGCAGTGCGGGATTCAGCAGTCGAGATGGCGAAAAGACTATTGGTGGATAGCATTTGGAAGAGTGCAAATCTGGAGGGGTTAGGAACGACTTTTCCCAAGACAGAAGCAATTTTGGCAAATGCTCCGACTACTACGAAAACAGAAGAGGTTCTGTTTGTTATTAATATGAAAAGAGCCTGGCAGTTTTTATTGGATAATCTTGATTATGGCAACAGTCTTATGCTACTACGGGAATACAATAAAATTGTTGGGGAATTGTTATTCAACTATGCCGGTGAAATCAGGACAATACAGGTTCAGATTGGTGGTACCACATGGGAGCCGGAAATGCCGCATACAGGAATTATTATAGATACGATAGAGAATATTGAACAGATAGGGGATATTGAATTAAGAGCCTTGAAATATTTTTGTTATGTCGCACGGTCACAAATGTTTATTGATGGAAACAAAAGAGTTGCACAGCTTATTGCAAATAAAGTATTGATTCAGAATAATATAGGTATCTTTCAGATACCAATTGAAAAATTGGAAGAGTTCAAGAGATTACTAATCGAATTTTATGAGACGAATCATGATGAAGAGATTATTGAATTTATGCAGATGTACTGTATCAGAAGAGTACGTTAGAAAATACGCAAGATAATACGCAGGTATATGGAGGTGTTTAATGGTGAAACGTGTATTTTTATGGCACCACCTGCACGACTTGTTCCACAGTTAATGGATGACCTTTTTGGTTGGATATTTCATTATGAATTTAATACGTATGACAATTCCGGATAAGCCCAATAGTAAAAATCAGAGATATGTTAAGGTGTAAATATACTCCAGATAAAGTGTAAAAAAATAAAAAAGGAAGCACACATTCGTTTATATCTCAAACCGCCACATTGAAATGGTTGAAAAATACAAGGTTTTATGATAGTATGAAGACCTACAGGAGGTTTTAAAAATATGGAACAGTACAAAGAAGAGTTTATCGAGTTTATGGTAGAATCCGATGTTTTGAAATTTGGGGATTTTACTTTAAAAAGCGGACGCAAATCTCCGTTTTTTATGAATGCGGGAGCTTATGTGACGGGTTCCCAGTTGAAACGACTGGGTGAATATTATGCAAAGGCTATTCATGATAATTATGGCGATGATTTTGATGTGCTTTTTGGACCTGCATATAAAGGAATTCCGCTCAGTGTGGCAACAACGATTGCCTTTTATGAATTGTATGGAAAAGAAATCCGTTATTGCTCGAACCGCAAGGAAGTAAAAGATCATGGAGATACCGGAATTCTTTTGGGAAGCAAAATAAAAGACGGTGATAAGGTTGTTATTATCGAGGATGTGACAACTTCCGGCAAATCAATTGAAGAGACATTCCCGATTGTCAAGGCGCAGGGTGATGTGGAGATTATTGGACTTATGGTTTCCCTTAATCGTATGGAGAAGGGAAAAGAAGGCGATAAGAGCGCATTGGATGAGATTCGCGAGACTTATGGTTTCCCTACTGCGGCAATTGTCACAATGGACGAGGTTGTGGAGAGACTTTATAACAGGGACTGTCAGGGAAAAATCGTTATTGATGATGAAATGAAGGCGGCGATTGACAAGTATTACGAGCAGTATGGCGCAAAGTGATTTATTATATGCAATTAAATAATGAAAATCAAAGAGAAGACTTCTGGCTTTTGGGCTGGGAGTCTTTTTTCGTTGGAAGCCTTTCTTCGCAAAGCGAATGAAAATGGGGCAAATAGTCGTAAAACGACGAAAAAACGTTGTTTTTTACAAAAAAACAGATTTGGATTTGTGACTTTTTTCTAATTTACAAATGTAATTTTAAGTGATATGCTAGTACCATTCCACCCGAAAATGAATAAAGGAGGTATTGAGTTGAAAGTTGCTTTTTGGAGCAATGCGAGGGGGAAGTCATGTGTCACAAGCAATCTTGCTTGTATAAGTGTATTATCTACATTGCGTTGTCCGGGAAGACGGACAATCGTCTTTGAAAATCATCAGAACATTATTAATCTGGGCAGCACCTGGTTCAGCCCTCGTTCTTCCGATTATGTTGTAAATGAAAATACAGAATATACTATTGATACCGGACTTGGAAAGGTACTGCAGCTGGTTGAAAAAGGAGAAAAACCTGCCGAAGAAGATTTTTTTCGCTATGCCAGAGATTTCCTTGGTAAACAATTGTTTTATCTGCCAACAGAGAGTATCCGGAATGCGGATGTATTAGAATACCGGATTTCAAGAGATTGTGAACGAACACTGCATTTTCTGGAGCAATACGGAGAACTGGTACTTGTTGATACGTCAGCAGCGCCGCTTGACAGTTCCCGCAGAATATTGCAGGAAGCAGATTTGGTTGTAGTAAATTTGAGCCAGAACCGGCAGATGATGTCACATTTTTTTAGAAATTACAGCGATATTCGAAAAAAAGCATTTTATCTTATTGGAAATTATGATGCTCAGTCAGAGCTGAATAAACATTATATCATGAAAAAATATAATATTAAGGGCAGCAGGATTGGAATCATTCCACATAATACCCGGTTTGCAGACGCTGTTTCCGACGGAAAGCTGATCCCTTTCCTTCTAAAAAACTATCAGTCCCGGCCTGGAGATGAGGAGTATTCCTTTATTGCAGCAGTAAAGGAAACGGAACAACTTTTTCAAAACCAGCTTTATGAGAGTAAAAGCAGGGGGTGACAGTGTGTTGGGAAAAGGGAGACGGGGGTTACGGTTCATTATCTTTATAGGTATTATCACGGGAGCAGGATTTTTATGGGGGAAAACCTGCGAGGCAGAAGCAAAAGGAAACGGCTATATTTCGCTGAAGAAAATTTTGGAGGAGCCGGGAGAGGCGCGGATTGTGCTGAATGCAAATATTCGTCTCAATGGTACTGTTTATGTCCGCGGGAAAAAACAGATTATTGGTAACGGGCACTGGATACGGAGAGGAAATGTGTCGGGGAAAATATTTGGTGGGACAATGTTTTGTGTTTCCGGTGGGAAATTACTAATGCAGGATACCATCGTGTCCGGTGGAGGAACACAGAATGGAAACAGGCAGATATATGGCCGGCTTATAGATGTAAAGAAAGGTACTTTTATATTGGGCCAAAAATCTGTGTTAAATAATAACTGCAATACAGGCAGGGGAGAGGAAGGTGGTGGCGCCGTTTATGTACGCGGTCAGGGACAGTTTTTGATGAAATCAGGAGAAATAAGTGGAAATCAGACAGTTACAGAAGGAGCGGCTGTTTTTGTCGAAAAAGGTGGGAAATTCCAAATGAAGGGAGGAATTATTCAAAATAACAGATCAAGGGGCATTGGGGCGATAGAAGGTTTTGATGGACGAGGTGGTGCAATATATAATCATGGGTCGGTTATCATCTCGGGAGGGCTGATTCGGTGTAATTATGCCTTAAGTTATCTGGGTAAAAAATCAGAATATGGCGGTGTTGGAGGAATGTTATTTAACCGTGGAAGCTGCGTGATTACGGGTGGAACCATAGAAAAAAACGTGTCTTCCTATGGTGGAGGTGCCATTTACAGTGACAGGAATTCCACACTGCGTATTTTGGGCGGAAATTTTCGAAACAATCAGGCAGAAAGGGGAAGAACCGTTTTCTTTTGTGGACAGAGCTGCTATCTGAATGTGGATATGGATAAAAATGAAATTTATCAGGAAAATGGATGCAATATCCAAAAAGGCAACCGTATAAGAACATCAAATCCGGAGGGAACAAAAAAACAGTTACAAACAGGCGTAAAAAAGCGTTTTGTATGGAACACAGACCAGACAAAACGAGTTTACTATACAGGGGAGAACCTGAATGAGAAGACCCTATTATATGGAATTCATGTAAAATACGCGGGAAAAGATATATCCCGGAAAATTAAACTGACACGGATCAGTGGAGTTATGGCAGGTAGTGGTAAAAAACCGGACACCCGCAGAGAGGGCAAAGGAAGACTGTTCTTTCACGTTTTTGAAGATACACATAAATGTAGCAATTATTCCATTCCATATGTTATAAAGAAGAATAAACGACCTTATATTCGTGTCGCTCCCCGCTATCTGTTTACCTGGGAAGTGAGTGGATACTCCCAAAAGCGCTGGAAGGAAATACTGCGGGAAGGGATTTGTCTGGAAGATACAGAGGATGCAGAAAAAGATTTAAGAGAAAGGGCAGAGTTTAAACTGGGAAATCTGACGGTTGGAAAAGCGGGAACGTATAGAATACAGGTGACGGTATTTGACCAGTGGGGAAAACGGTTTTATATGAAAGGTAATGAAAAAAAGCAATATGGAAAGGGAAAAGAAGGAAAGGCAGAAATTTCCGTAACTTTGGTGAGCGAAGATGATTCCGCACAGACGGAGCATGCAGTCGTGCGGTTTCAGCCCGAGTATCAGATGGACGAAACCGTACAACAGGAATGGCATTTTTCTTCTGAACTAGTAGGGGAAATCCAGCTATATTTGGCTAACAGCTCGGACCCGTTTTCGGAGAAGACAAACGATAATTTTCAAAAGCGTTTTGGTTTTGCGCAGATAAAAGGGGGATAGTGTGAACATGGGAACAAGTGATTTTCAAAAGAAATATTTTTTAAAAAGACAGGATTACGGAATTTTGTATCCCTATATCATGTCGGACAGTGTGACGGATATTAACTGGAATGGTAGGCAGTTGTGGATTGATGATTTAGAGAAGGGCAGGTATCTGGCACCGGAGATATTGACAGATACTTTTGTTGAACGTTTGACGATTTTGTTGTCGAATGTGGCAGGCCTGCCTTTTAACCGCATGAATCCTGTGCTGGAGGCAGAGACAGAAGAGTTACGGGTAAGTATTGTACATGGATGCGTTGCACATTCTGGAATCACAATATCGTTTCGGAAAATACCGGCTGTGCGGCGACTGGATAAAAATGACATGGTAAAAAGCGGATATTGCAGTGAAGAGATTTGTGATTTTTTGATTCATTGCATACAGGCTCACTGCAGTGTGGCAATCTGCGGGCTTCCCGGTGCGGGAAAAACAGAGCTGCTGAAGTACCTGACCAAATATATACCGGCTACAGAACGGGTAATTACGATAGAGGATGTACTGGAAATTCATTTTCCACAGATAAATCCGGACAATGACTGTGTAGAAATGAAAGTGGCTGAGAATTTTTCTTATACAGAAGCAATTAAGGCGAGTCTGAGGCAACTGCCCAAGTGGATTATTTTATCAGAGGCGAGATCAACAGAAGTGCGATACTTGTTGGAATCACTCAGTACAGGTACTTGTGGGCTGACAACACTGCATACAGATGATGTAAGAAATATTCCGGATCGAATGAAAAATATGGCGGGAGGTACAAAAGACCTGGAGAGAATTATTAATGATACGTTTCGGTTTATAGATGTTGGAATTTTAGTGAAAAACCGGGTGGATAAGGATGGGCACACAGGGAGAAGAGTGGAACAGATTGCTGTATTTGACCGCTATGGAATTGAATGGAAAGAAACCGTGAACCGAATTGTAATGCTGGCAGAAGATGGAAAGGTGATCAATCGCAAACTTCCGGTAAATATACGGAGAAAGTTTCAGGAAGCCGGCATAGAAAATCCTTTTGGAGGAGTGAGACTTTGAAAAAAAGAATGATAACAGCTTACATTATTGCCATCGCAGGGAGTCTTGGAGCTGCCGCTTTGTTTCAACTTTCTCTGGCAGGAGCTGGAATTCTCTGTGTTGTTTCTGGATTGTTAATCCCTTTTTTCGAGAAAAACCGGAATCGTGAGCTGGCTCAGACAAAAGAATATCAGGAGGTCAGTCTGTATATGGAGCAGCTTTTGTGTTCCTATAAAAGGTGGGGAACGTTAGGCGGTGCATGGGAGGATTGTGTACTTCTGTTTGAAAAAGGGAGTGAGATGAGACAGGCGGTGGAGCAGGCTGTCAATTGTCTGAGAACAGGCGAGCAGATAATGGAGAATAATATTGCATGGAGTGCCTGTCAGTGTATTCATGGGAGATATGATAGTTACCGGCTTGTACTTATTCATGAGTTTTTGTGCCGGTCAGAGCAGATGGGTGGCGATACCGGTGAGGCATTTGATATCCTGTTGAATGATCTACAATTGTGGAAAAGAAGAAAATCGCTATTTCGTACACAGAAAAAGATTTTGAAAATGGAAAGTATACTCTCCGTTATATTGGCGGGAAGTATGTGTTGTTTTTCGCGGCTAATTATGCCGTTTGATTTGGAAAAACGGTTACTGTCATCTACATGGTATCAGATTTCTACAATTATAGTTATCTCGTTATTGATGGTTACTTTATTGTTGATTTTTCAAAAACTTACCGGGAACTGGCTCGATTTCAGAGAAAAAAACAACAGGATGGATAAGGAGCAGGAAAAGCAGTATCGTATTCTAAAATCTTCCCAACATGGAATAAAATGGCAGATAGCAAGGAAATATTGCAGACAGCAGGCGGAACAGGAATTTCCTTATTGGTTGTTATCCGTAACATTGTATTTACAACAGGATAATGTTTATCAAGCCATTTGTAATTCGTTGGGACAGTTTCATGGTATGTTTCGTAAAGAACTAAAACAATTGATAAAAGGAATTTATTCAGAACCGGCTTCTATTCTGCCATATATGGATTTTTTTAAAGAACTTGAGATGGAAGAAATACAGACTGGAATGAAAATTTTGTACTCAACGGGTAATAGTGAATATCAGGATGTGAGGAGACAGGTCCATTTTCTGGTGGAGCAAAACAGTTTAACGATGGATAAATACGAACAACACCGCCAGGAACTGCAGACATCTGGTATGGGAATATTAAAGCAGATTCCCTTGATGATTGCTGCCGGAAAGATAATCATAGATATGGCGATTGTGCTTATTGCGACAATGGAACATTATGCTGTATGGCAGTAGAAACAACGTTTGTATGGAGGCGAAGGATGAAGCATATTTTGGAAAAATATATAGAGGTTCTGGCACTTTTGGTATGGGGAATTCTTGTTTTACAGCTTTTACAGATTGTATTAACGTGTGTGGAGAGAGGAATGTGATGAGATGAGAGGATTTTGGTTTACATACGGAAAAACAGTGCTGAGTCTTTTGTTGATGCTCTTATTTGCAGCCGGACTGGGAGCATTGATTTCAAAAAGCTGGGAGATATGCGGAACAGTAGCAGAAACCGGAGGACAAACCATGGGTGTAAAGGAGAAGGACAGTATATCATTTATTGCAGGAAAACCGTTATTGTATGCAAAAAGTGTACGTGTGATACAGGGAGAAAAATTACTCCTTTCGTCATTGGCAACAGCAAAAGATGTAGATGGAGAGAATTTGGACAGCATGATCCGGTTTATAGACGAAAAGGGGAATACGCTGCATAATGAATTTGATACTTCGGAGCCGGGATGTTATAGTCTTAAATTATCGGTGCGAAGCAGTATATCCGGTAAAACTGCCAGAAAAACAATTATGGTTCTCGTAGATGGGAGGGTTTTATAATGCAGAATATCAGAGTTCAGGGGATATTCCACTTGTTTCTGATTTTCGTTTTCAGTATGATTTTTATGTGGATTGGTATTACCTATGTGTCTCAGAACATAACATATAGTAGTGCACAGAGATTTTTCAGTGTTGTAGTGCAGGAACTGGAAAACAATTATTTTTCGCAGGATACTATACAGCAATGTAAAAAAAGAGCGGAGGAAAACGGTTATGAGTTGAAAATTGAAGAATATGTGGCAAAAGAACATCGGGATGCCAAAATTGTCCTTGATTTTTTTTACACATTTCCAATCATACAGAAGGTACAAAAGTATACGATTGAAGGATATGCCAGATGATGAAAGAATGGAGGATGCAATGAGAACAGTAGTGATTTCTGTAATCAGTATCAGTTCGATGCTGTTTACTATTATGATTCAAAGTACAATTAATATGGAAACGAGGATGCGGGAATCTATGGAGAATGCCATGTCAGCCGCCATGTATCAGACAATGTCTGAAATCATGGAGCAGGATAGTTATGGGATTCATAATACAAATCAGATGGTAGCTTCTTTTTTGCAGGCAATGATACAGAGAATAGATACGGATATTGACCTTACGGTAAAGATTCATCATGTCGATTATGAGCGGGGAAAGATGGATGTAGAAGCGATTGGATGCTATGAGCTTCCCAACCACCAAAATAAAACAATTACTGCCCGAAGAAAAATTGCATTTGACACTAATTTGTAAAATTATGTTTAAAAATATCAGATAGTGATTGGAAAACGGGAGAAAATATGATAAGATAAACATATATTTATGTAGCTGTAAATCAGATTTGGAAAGGAAGTTAAAATGGGATTAATTAAAGCAATTGCCGGGGCAGCCGGCAGTACAATGGCTGATCAGTGGAAAGAATTTTTCTATTGTGATGCATTGGATAAGGACGTTATTGTTGTGAAAGGCCAGAAGCGTGTCAGTGGACGTTCATCCAACACAAAAGGCAGCGATAATATTATATCCAATGGTTCCGGTATTGCCGTGGCAGACGGTCAGTGTATGATAATCGTGGAACAGGGAAAGATTGTCGAAGTATGTGCGGAGCCGGGTGAATTTACATATGATTCATCTACTGAGCCAAGTATTTTTTCCGGCAGTCTGGGTCAGTCGATTGTGGACACTTTTAAAACGATTGGAAAACGTTTTACCTATGGTGGGGATACGGGAAAAGATCAGAGAGTCTATTATTTTAACACAAAAGAATTAATTGATAATAAGTTTGGTACACCGAATCCAATTCCATTCCGGGTAGTAGACCGCAATATTGGTCTGGATATTGATGTATCTGTGCGTTGTAGCGGAATCTATTCTTATAAAGTTGTGGATCCGCTGCTTTTCTATACCAATGTATGCGGAAATGTAGAGAGTGAGTATACCCGTGATGAAATAGATACGCAGCTTAAAACAGAATTTATCAGTGCGCTGCAGCCAGCTTTTGCAAAAATTTCGGAAATGGAAGTGCGTCCAAGTGCATTACCGGCACATGCTGTAGAACTTTCGGATGCGATGAATGAGGCACTGACGAAAAAGTGGACAGAACTAAGAGGAATTGCCGTTGTTTCTATTGCCATGAATCCAATTACTCTGCCGGAAGAAGATGCAGAGATGATTAAGGAAGCACAGCGTATGGCAATTAACCGCAATCCGGGAATGGCTGCTGCGACACTTGTCGGAGCGCAGGCAGAGGCGATGAAAGCAGCAGCATCGAATAGTGCAGGTGCTATGACCGGTTTTATGGGCCTTGGAATGGCAACTCAGGCGGGAGGAGTCAATGCTCAGGGGCTTTTTGAAATGAATGCCAGTCAGCAGGCTGCGTCTGCGCAGATGCCACAGGGACAACCGACAGCACCGACACAGCAGACAGCACCGGTACAGCCGGCTGCCAGTCAGACTGCGCAGGGAACAGATTCATGGACCTGCTCGTGTGGAACGGTAAATACCGGTAAATTCTGCACGGAATGCGCTGCTCCGCGTCCGGCTCAGGAGGGATGGACCTGTTCATGTGGAACCGTAAACAAGGGCAAATTCTGTATGGAATGTGGTGCTTCAAAACCTGCGGGTGAACCACTGTATCGTTGTGACAAATGCGGATGGGAACCGGAGGATCCACATAATCCGCCGAAATTCTGTCCGGAATGTGGTGATCCGTTTAATGAAGCGGATATCCAGAACTAAGAGAAGCGTGAATGGAGGAGAATATGGCCGAATTATTGCAATATAAGTGTCCATGCTGCGGTGGTGCAATAGAGTTTGACAGCAAAGTGCAGAAAATGAAATGTCCGTATTGTGATACGGAATTCGAAATGGATGTTTTAAAACAATACGATGATGAATTAAAAAATGAACAGTCGGATGAGCTGGTTTGGGAAACAGAACCGGGCAGTGAGTGGCAGGATGGAGAGACAGATGGAATGAAAATTTATGTCTGTCAGTCATGTGGTGGAGAGATTGTCGGAGATGAGACGACAGCAGCGACTACCTGTCCTTACTGCGATAATCCGGTTGTGATGAAAGGACAGTTTGCCGGAGACCTCAAGCCGGATTATGTCATTCCGTTTAAGTATGATAAAAAAGCTGCAAAAGAGGCTATGAAGAAGCATCTTTTGAATAAACGTCTGCTTCCGAAAACGTTTAAAGATGAAAATCATATTGATGAGATCAAAGGCCTTTATGTTCCATTCTGGCTGTTTGACGCGGATGCGGATGCCAATCTGAGATACCGGGCAACAAGAGTGAGAAACTGGAGTGATTCGGACTATGTTTATACCGAAACCAGTCATTATGCGGTGACGCGTGCCGGTGATATCGGTTTTGAACGGGTGCCGGTTGACGGTTCTTCGAAGATGGCAGATGACCTGATGGAGTCCATCGAACCGTTTCATTTTGATGAGGCAGTAGACTTTCAGACCGCATATCTGGCAGGCTATCTTGCCGACAAATATGATGTTTCGGCAGAAGAGAGTATTGACCGTGCAAATGAGCGGGTAAAATCCAGTACCGAAAATGAATTTGCAGCAACAGTAACCGGTTATAATAGCGTTGTTCCGGAATACAGCAGCATTCGATTATCGAATGGTAAAGCAAAATATGCCTTGTATCCTGTATGGCTTCTGAATACAACATGGAACAACGAAAAGTACACGTTTGCCATGAATGGGCAGACCGGTAAATTTGTGGGAAATCTTCCAATGGATAAGGGAGCTTATATGCGATGGCTTCTTTCAATGACAGGTATTACCGGTGTGGTAGTATTTCTTGCGATGTATATCTGGTGGTTAATTTAGAAAGGAGAAGAGATTATGAAGAAAATAAGGAATTTAATGGTTGTTGTCATGGCTCTTCTCTGTATCGGTATAACAGGACCGCAGACAGTTTTTGCAGAAACAGGACAGCAGGGAAATCCAAATGTGGTAGATCGTGCGGAACTTCTGACAGAAGAGGAAGAGAATTCTCTGGCGGCGACGATGAAAGAAATCAGTGACAGACAGTCGTGTGAACTGGTAGTTGTTACAATACCATCCGAAGAGCGTGGTGGAAAATCCATGATGGACTATGCGGATGACTACTTTGATTACAATGGATACGGAATCGGAAATGAGCATTCCGGAGTGCTTCTTCTGGTATCGATGAAGGAAGACGGACACGGTGATTACTGGATTAGTACATCCGGCTATGGTATTACAGCATTGACGGATGCCGGTATCGATTACATAGGAGAATCGTTTGTCCCTTATCTGAAAGAGAAAGAATACGAGAAAGCATTTAATGATTTTGCCTTGAATTGTGATACATTTATCGAACAGGCAAGAACAGGAAAACCATATGATACGGGTAATATGCCAAAAGGTCCACTTCCGTGGGCAAGAAATATAGCAATCTCGCTGGGAGTAGGGCTTGTGGTTGCATTTGTGATTGTCTCTTCCATGAAAGCAAAGTTGAAAACTGTGCAACTCGCCAAATCAGCAACAAATTATGTGAAAGACGGAAGTATGCATGTGACAGAATCAAAAGATATTTTCCTGTATCGCAATGTATCCCGTGTAGCTAAGCCAAAGGAGAGCAGCGGTGGTGGAAGCAGCACCCATACAAGTTCTTCAGGAGGAAGCCATGGTGGCGGTGGCGGAAGTTTCTAAATGAATAAGAAGAGCGCTGGTTTTTACCAGCGCCTTTTTTAAAAAGTTATCTTATTATAAATCTTCATCTTCATCCTCATCATTTTCCGGTCTTGGCTTTAAAATCATTCGGATTTTATCAACACGGTTGCCTTCTACTTCTAAAACGGTGTAAGTAGCAACATCGTCTTCGGCAGTTTCTCCAACCTCCGGAAAATGTTCCAGTAAATTAATTACGTGACCTGCAATGGAATCATAATCATCTGACTCCAGTTTCAGATCCAGAATTTCATCAATATCCTCCAAATCAGCAGAACCGAGGAATATATATTCATTGTCGCTGATTTTCTGGATTTCATCTTCCTCATCATCATCGTATTCGTCCCGAAGCTCGCCGACAATTTCTTCAATCAAATCTTCAATCGTAATCAATCCCGCAAGGGCACCGTATTCGTCGAGAACAATGGTAAGAGGAATTGATTCTTTCTGCATTTCCATAAAGAGTTCTGCTACGTTTTTGTACTCATAGGTCATATGAGCTTCCCGCATCAGAGTTCTGATATCCAGGGTCTCTTTATCTCCGGTGTAAAAAACAAAGTCTTTTAAATTAATGATACCGATAATATTGTCGATGGTGTCTTCGTAAACGGGAAGTCTTGCGTATTTGTTTTTGGTGAATTCTTTTAAAAGATCTTCATATGTAATGTTTGCCTCAACCATAGCAATATCCATACGTGGAATCATAACATCCTTTGCCAGTGAATCACCAAAATCAACGATATTGGTAATCATCTGACGTTCCTCGCTCTCAATGACACCTTCTTCGTGGCTGACTTCTACGAAAGTACGAAGTTCGTCTTCCGTGATACTCGAGACTTTTTTTGATGTATCGACTCGTAAAAGCCAAAGGAAGAAATGAGAAATCTTATTCACAATAAAAATAACCGGTGTTAACAGGTTCGTGAGAAAAAGAATCGTACTGGAATAAACCAGGGACATTTTTTCTGCATTGCGGGTAGCAAGGTTTTTCGGTGTTATTTCACCAAAAATTAAAATTAATATTGTAAGTATTCCGGTTGCAATACCGGCACCAAGACTTGTGCTTCCCGAAAATCCCATTCTCTGGCAAATACGGAATGCATAGCTTGTGGAAAGGGAGGAAGCCGACAAATTGACAATATTGTTGCATATTAAAACGGCGCTGAGCATTTTTGTAGGATCTTCAATCAACTTCAATACTCGCTTTGCGGCTTTGTTCTTTTCTTCTGCAAGAGCGCGCATACGGATTTTGTTTACCGTTGTCAAAGCAGTTTCTGCAGAAGAGAAAAAAGCGGATAACAATAACAATAGTACTAAAATAAGTATATTTACCGCGTCACTGGGCCCCAAAAATCATCATCTCCTTTTTCTGTTAAAAGTATAATTACCCCATATTTTATAATAAGCTTACCAGAATGTCAAGGACGGTTTAACTTAATGCCTGACGTTTTCTTGCCATTTCGTCGCTGTCGAGGTATTCATCATACGTTGTGACCTTGTCAATCATGCCATTTGGCGTGAATTCGATAATACGGTTGGCAATCGTCTGAATAAACTGGTGGTCCTGTGAAGTAAACAAAACAACACCAGGGAATTTGATGAGACCATTGTTAACTGATGTAATGGATTCCATATCCAGATGGTTCGTGGGTTCGTCAAGCATCAGCACATTAGAACCGAGCATCATCATTTTGGAGAGCATGACTCTCACTTTCTCTCCACCGGAGAGCACATTTACTTTTTTCAGACCGTCTTCTCCTTTGAACAGCATTCGTCCAAGAAAGCCACGGACATAGGTGGCATCTTTTTCCGGTGAAAACGGCATCAGCCAGTCTACAATTGTATCATTGCTGTCAAAATACTTTGTGTTATCTTTCGGGAAATAGGAATTTGACGTTGTGATTCCCCATTTGTAATCACCCTCATCCGGTTCCATTTCACCGGAAAGAATCTGGAACAGCGTTGTGGCAGCAATGCCATAAGAACCTACAAACGCAATTTTATCATCATGACCAACGGTGAAAGATACATTGTCTAACACTTTCTCGCCGTCAATGGTTTTGGAGAGGTTGGTCACGGTCAATACCTCATTTCCGATTTCGCGATCCGGTTTAAAATCGACATACGGATATTTTCGGCTTGATGGACGTAAGGTATCAAGCTCGATTTTTTCGAGGGCGCGTTTACGGGAGGTAGCCTGTTTGGACTTGGAAGCGTTTGCACTGAATCGCTGGATAAATTCCTGCAATTCCTTGATCTTTTCTTCCTTTTTCTTATTGGCTTCTTTCATTTGCTTGATCATAAGCTGGCTGGACTCGTACCAGAAATCATAGTTTCCGGCATAAATCTGCATTTTTCCATAATCCAGATCTACGGTATGGGTACATACCTTGTTTAAGAAATAGCGGTCATGGGAAACGACAATAATTGTATTTTCAAAATTAATCAGAAATTCCTCGAGCCAACGAATGGAATCCAGATCCAGATGGTTGGTCGGCTCATCCAGAAGAAGAATGTCCGGATTACCAAAAAGGGCACGGGCAAGAAGAACTTTGACTTTGTCCGTATCCGGAAGCTCACCCATGGTTTTATAATGTACTTCCGTGTCGATGCCAAGTCCATTCAGAAGAGTGGCTGCATCTGCTTCTGCTTCCCAGCCGTTCATAGTGGCGAATTCAGCCTCTAATTCGCTGGCACGCATACCGTCTTCCTCTGAAAAATCTTCTTTGGCATAAATGGCATCTTTTTCTTTCATGATGTCATAAAGGCGCTGGTTTCCGGCGATGACAGTATCAAGTACTACATCTGCGTCATATTTGAAGTGGTCCTGTTCGAGCACGGACAGACGCTGACCGGGACCCAGACTAATTTCTCCGGTCGTTGGTTCCAGTTCGCCGGATAAAATCTTCAAAAAAGTAGATTTGCCGGCGCCATTGGCTCCAATAATACCGTAGCAGTTGCCCTCGGTAAACTTTATATTGACTTCTTCAAATAGTGCTTTTTTCCCAAATCGAAGTGAAATATTACTGGCTTGAATCATAATAATACCCTTTCTTATTGTAATAATGTAACTGAATCCTATTTTACTAAATATCCGGAAGAATGCAAGTTTTTTTTAAAGACAGGGCATTTTGTAAGCGCTGACAAATAAAGCATGTTCATTTTTTAGTTGTTACTTTCCATATTTTTCGGTATAATAAAGTGTAAAAGTACGAAGATAAACAGTCAGAGGGGATAAAGATAAATGACAACGACGGAAACATTGCATATAGAAAGGGCACCATGGTTATCCGTAGAAGAGAGCGAACTGTTCTCGTTAGGTGTGAGCAGAATAAATGAAAATCAGGTGCGTATTGCGATTTGGCAGCCGGAGGCGAAAAATTGCCAGCTTTGTTTGTACAGGGATGGGAAAGTTTATAAAAAATTTCCCATGACGGCCATGACCGGTTTGGGGATGGACGATATTTTTTCCGTTGTGCTGACAGGAGAGAAGCTTGCAGATCATCTTAACAAAATGGAATATGATTTTGCAATTGAAGGAGAACATTATATGGATCCCTATGCCCGGCTGGTGAGCGGAAGGGAACAGTTTGGCAGAAAACACAGAAAAATTCGTGGAAGATTTTTGTTTGATGAGTTTGACTGGGCGGATGAGAACTGGAAACGCCTGGATGTCCGGGATATGATCTGGTATCAGGTTCATGTGAGAAATTTTACCAGACATAGCAGCTCCGGGGTAAAGAATCCGGGAACTTTTGACGGAATCCGGGAGAAGATCCCGTATCTGAAAGATTTAGGGGTTAACACACTCTTTTTACTTCCGATTTATGAGTTTGATGAGTGGATGAAAGATGAGAACGGAAGACAGCTTGAAAAGATAAATTGCTGGGGCTATGGAAGTGATGCGTATTATTTTGCGCCGAAGAGCTCTTTTTCCGGTGATGCAAATGCCGGGACCGAATTAAAAAATCTTGTTAAATGTCTGCACCAGAATGGTATGAATCTGATTCTTGATTTTTACTTTACCGGTCAGACACCATCCTATATTGTACAGTGTCTTCGGTATTATGTATTGCATTATCATATTGATGGCTTTCGGATCAATCAGGAGAGCGTAGACCTCTCATGGCTGCAGGAGGATCCGGTACTTTCCCATACCGTGATCGTAGGAAATAGCTGGAATGGAAATGGATCAAAACAGAAAAATAAAAATGTTCTCGAAATGAATGATGGATTTCTTGTCGATGCCAGACGCTTTTTAAAAAGCGATGAGGGGCAGGTGAAAACATTCTGTCACCGGTTTGCGGAACAGGGAAATAATACCGGTGTCATTCATTATATTTCCAGCCATAACGGGTTTACACTGCGTGACATGATTTCGTATGACGTGAAGCATAATGAGGCAAACGGAGAACGGAATATGGATGGGACACAGTTTAATTACAGTTGGAACTGTGGGTTTGAAGGACCGACCAGACGTAAAGCTGTTTTGTCGATGAGAAGAAAGCAGGAAAGAAATGCGTTAGTCATGGTTTTACTTGGAATGGCCGTACCGATGCTTCTTGCGGGTGATGAATTTGGGAGAAGTCAGAAAGGGAATAACAATGCGTACTGTCTGGACAATACGACAACATGGTTGGATTGGAGACTGCTTGCAAAAAACGGGGATACGTGTCAGTTTGTAAAGGAATTGATTCGATTCAGGAAGGGCTGTCCTCTGTATCATCAGACGAGGGAATTATCTGGTATGGATCCAAACGGAGAGGGGGCGCCGGATATATCCTGTCACGGAAGAGAACCCTGGGTTGTCGACGACTCCTATTATAGCAGAGAACTTGGTATTCTGTATGGCGGGGTCTATTATGGCGGAAAAAGCCTGTATTTTGCGTTTAATTTCCATTGGGACAGTCATGATTTTTATTTGCCGGATATCCGGGGAAATAAAGAATGGAGCGTTCTTTTTGATACGGCAGAGACTGGAGTGAAAGAGGTAGAAAACGGGATTTACCATATGGTTCCGCGTTCGATTGTTGTTTTTGAAGAAAAACCGCCGAAAAAAAGGAAACGAAAAATAAAAAACGGATGCCGGTAAAATCCCGGACATCCGTTAAGAGGTAGAGTTAGAAATTGTGATTCTCTACGATTGGATCAAAAAGATCGAGTGTACAGTGTTTGTCAGAAGCAAAATGCTTACATGTGGTACAGGATACATCAGTATCTCCTGCTTTGTTGCTTGAACTGCAGCAGTCTTTTGCTGTGTATGAACTACAGTGTTTTGCTACATTCCGATAGGTCTGTTCATCTGCACGCATGGTATTACCTCCATTCTACCGTTATATAAACGGTTACATTATTTTCTTGTAAATACACGGATAGTATTTGTAACCAGGGAGGAAATTATTCAGAATGATTGTTTTGAAAATTGAGAATGTTAAAGAATTTATGCAGCATCTGTTTCAGACAGATATGTTTGATAAATTCTGTGTCGGACGCTGTGAGGTGACAACTTTTGTGAACTTTACAACGGATTGCAGAAAAAATCCGGATTGGTATGATTCGGATGAAAAACAAGGAGAGACCGGTATCCTTGTGCGGTGGCTGGAACTTAAGCCGGTTATTTTTTCTCTGATAAAAGGCAGGAAAACACCCAGCCGGCTCGCCGTTGATCTGTGTTATTATATGCCGGACGGAGATATGGGGTCTTTGCGGATTCAGTTTGAAAACGGCAGCCTCATGGTGTATACCGGATATATGCAGAACGAATTTACCCTTGACAGGGGGAAACAGCAGAACTGGGATGAAAACTGCATAAATTTCCTAAAGAAAAACGAAATTGTTAGCACTCTTCTTGAATGAGTGCTAAATTTTTCTTGACATTGTGAATCTCTGGTATTATTATACAGTTATCGACGAATTAAAAAATAGAACTGGAGGTAATACAATGACGAACGAACAGGGAAATTTAGCGATTAATTCGGAAAATATTTTTCCAATAATTAAAAAATGGCTGTATTCAGACCATGACATTTTTATCCGCGAGGTAGTAAGTAACGGATGTGATGCGATCACAAAGCTGAAGAAGCTTGAGTTGATGGGAGAGACAACTCTGCCGGATGATTATAAAGCCAAAATAGATGTTGAGGTCAATCCGGAAGAAAAAACGATTTCTTTTACCGATAATGGTCTGGGAATGACGGCCGATGAAGTAAAAGAGTACATTAACCAGATTGCATTCTCCGGTGCGGCAGATTTTCTGGAGAAATATAAAGATAAAGCAAATGATGAACAGATTATCGGACATTTTGGACTTGGTTTTTATTCTGTATTTATGGTGGCAGATTCTGCCGAGATTCATACTCTTTCCTATAAGGATGGTGCGGAAGCAGTTCACTGGGAGTCCGATGGCGGTCTGACATTTGAGATGGGACCAAGCGACAGGGATACGGTTGGTACACAGATTATTCTTCATCTGAATGAAGACAGTTATGAGTTTGCGAACGAGTACCGTGTGCGCGAGGTGCTGGAGAAATACTGTTCTTTTATGCCGGTCGAAATTTTCCTCACAAAGGCAAACGCAGAACCGCAGTATGAGACAATTCCGAGCGAAGAGGTGACAGAAGAAGATACCGTCATTGAGGAAATTGTGGAAGAGCCAAAAGAGGAAAAAGAAGGAGAAGAGAAGAAAGAACCTGTAAAAAAGACAAAAATTCTGAAACGTCCGGTTTCTGTCAGCGATACAACTCCACTTTGGACAAAGCATCCAAATGAGTGCACAGAGGAAGAGTACAAAGAATTTTACCGTAAGGTATTTAAAGATTACAAGGAGCCATTGTTCTGGATACATCTGAATATGGATTATCCGTTTAACCTGAAAGGAATTCTGTATTTCCCGAAAGTAAATCTGGAATATGAAAATATTGAGGGAATGATTAAGCTCTATAATAATCAGGTATTTATTGCAGATAATATAAAAGAAGTGATTCCGGAATTTTTGCTGCTTCTGAAAGGTGTTATCGACTGCCCGGACTTGCCGCTTAATGTCAGCCGTAGTGCGTTGCAGAATGATGGATTTGTGAAGAAAATTTCGGATTACATTACGAAAAAAGTTGCTGATAAGCTGTCCGGTATGTGTAAGACGGAACGTGAGGAATATGAAAAATACTGGGATGACATCAGTCCGTTTATTAAATTTGGCTGTCTGAAAGATGAGAAATTCAAAGAGAAAATGAAAGACTATATTTTATTCAAGGATCTGGATGACAAATACAGTACACTGTCTGAATATCTGGATACACTGCCTGAGCCGGAGGTGGAACCGGAAGTCGTGGAAGTGGGAGAAGAAGAAAATGCGGCAGAAGAACCGGAAACCCCGAAAAAGACAGTATATTATGTGACGGATCTGCAGCAGCAGAGTCAGTATATTAAAATGTTCAAAGAGCAGGAAATGAATGCCGTTATTTTACTGCATAATATTGACCAGCCATTTGTATCCGCTTTGGAAGCCGGTGATGATAATGTGAAGTTCCAGAGAATTGATGCAGATCTGACAGAGGCTTTCAAAGAAGACGGCGATGAAGAACAGCTGAAAGCGGATACCGAAACATTAAAAGAATTATTTAAAAAAGCAACCGGTAAGGAACAGCTCGAAGTCAAAGTGGAGAAATTGAAGAATGATAAGGTTTCTTCCATGATTACTCTCTCCGAAGAAGCCCGTAGAATGCAGGATATGATGAAAATGTATTCGGCAAACGGAATGGGCGGCATGGATATGTCGGATATGGGTCAGACGCTGGTGTTGAATGCAAATAATGAGCTTGTACAATATGTCCTGAAAAACAAAGATGGGGATAATACGGAATTGTTCTGTAAACAGTTATATGATCTTGCCCTGATCAGCCATCAGCCGCTCCCGGCAGATAAAATGACCGAGTTTATTCAGAGAAGCAATGAGATTATGATGCTGCTTGCAAAATAGTAAACGAAGCGTTTCTGACTGGACGATAAGAGGGTTGCCGTTTGAAAATGGCAACCCTTAATTGTATGCAGAAAGATATGTAGATTTTTAAGCTTTCGATGGGACTTGAACCCACGACCTACGCATTACGAGTGCGTCGCTCTACCAACTGAGCTACGAAAGCATACTTCGACATTGAGCTATTGAGCTACCGAAGCAAACAAGAACTAGTATAACGTAATTGAATCAGATTTGCAATAGAAAATATAAAAAAATATATTTTTTTATAAATAAATGTGTGAAAGAACATTACGCCATTTTCTTGACAAACGCGTATGAATACGGTAAAATACACTTGATTCAATAAAATTGAACATAAAGTGCCGGTAAGGAAATACTTTGCGGTACGAAATAATAAAAAAGAAAAAGGAGAAATAGTATTATGTTAGAAAAAATGCAGGAACTTATCGCGGATCAGTTGAGTGTGGACGCAGACAGTATCACTGAGGCATCTTCTTTCAAAGATGATCTGGGAGCAGATTCTCTCGACCTTTATGAGCTTATCATGGCTTTAGAGGAAGAGTATGATGTTGAAATTCCAACCGATGATTTGGAAAGCATCAATACTGTAGGTGACGTAATTAATTTCTTGAAAGACAAAGGTGTAGAGTAAAAATAATTGCACATATGCGCCTGATACCAGGCTCAGCATTGACACCAAGAAAGGTACGAAAATTTACCTTATCTTGGTGTTAATTGTTATCTAAAGAAAGGTGAGGTATAACAATGGGTAAAATTGCATTTGTATTTCCGGGACAGGGAGCACAGGTGGTAGGAATGGGTAAGGATGTGTATGACCATTCGGAAAAAGCAAAAGAGGTGTTTGATAAGGCCAGTGAGGCTGTCGGACTGGATCTGAAAGCGCTCTGCTTTGAAGAAAATGAAGACATAAACATTACCGAATTTACACAGGTATGTCTTTTGACAACAAGTGTGGCGATTATGGAGGAACTTCGAACCAGAGGTATTGAGCCGGATGTGGCAGGAGGATTGAGCCTTGGAGAATACTGTGCGCTTGTAGCAGTTGGTTCTATGAATTACATTGATGCAGCGAAAGCGGTTCGTAAACGTGGAATTTTTATGCAGGAGGAAGTGCCGGCAGGGGAAGGTGGCATGGCAGCCATTCTTGGCATGGATGCAGAAACCATTGATACAAATATTGAGGAGTTTGATCAGGTACAGGTTGCTAATTATAATTGCCCGGGACAGATTGTTATTTCCGGAGAGACAGAGCAGGTGAAAAAAGCGGCTGAGAAATTGAAAGAAGCCGGTGCAAAAAGAACCGTTCTTTTGAATGTCAGTGGTCCATTCCACTCCAGCATGCTGTCTGGTGCCGGCGTAAAACTGAAAGCAGTGCTGGATGAACTTGTCATTGAGAAGCCACGGGTTCCGTATGTGGCAAATGTAAATGCCAAATACATTACAGAACAGTCGGAAATTGAGCCGCTTTTGGTTGAGCAGGTGAGCCATTCTGTACGGTGGCAGCAGTCGGTAGAGGCAATGGTGGCAGATGGCGTCGATACCTTTATCGAGATAGGACCGGGAAAGACAATTGCCGGATTTAACAAAAAGATAGCAAAGGCAATTGGAAAAGAACTGACCACCTATTCGGTTGGCACAATGGAAGATATAGATAAGGTAGTTGAGGCATTGAAATAGTTTGATAAGTGGAGGAATCTATGTTATTAGAAAATAAAATTGCAGTTGTAACCGGGGCAGGAAGAGGAATTGGAAGAGGAATTGCCCTCGCCATGGCCAGAGAAGGTGCTATGGTGGTTGTAAACTATAATGGCTCGAAAGACCGTGCAGAATCTGTTGTTTCGGAAATCGAGGAAAATGGTGGCAAGGCAGTGGCAATACAGTGCAATGTCAGTGATTTTGAACAGGCAAAAGAGTTTTATGGCAATGTTGTGAAGGAATATGGAAGAATTGATATTCTCGTGAACAATGCCGGAATTACGAGAGATAATCTGATAATGAAAATGTCAGAAGAGGAATTTCAGGATGTAATACAGACCAATCTTGCCGGGACGTTTAATGGGGTAAAATTTGTGACACGTCCGATGATGAAGCAGAGATGTGGGCGTATTATTAATATCGCATCGGTATCCGGTGTTGCTGGAAATATGGGACAGGCCAATTATTCCGCTTCCAAGGCAGGCGTGATTGGACTTACAAAAGCTGCTGCGAAGGAACTGGCAGCAAGAAATATAACGGTAAATGCGGTTGCACCCGGATTTATCGCGACAGAGATGACAGATAAATTGTCAGATTCGGTAAAGGAAGAAGCGTGCAAGACAATTCCTTTGAAAGAATTTGGCAAGGTGGAAGATGTGGCTGAGGCTGTCGTTTTTCTGGCATCCGACAAGGCCCGCTATATTACCGGACAGGTGCTTTGCGTAGATGGCGGCATGGTAATGTAAAAAAACAGAAATGGAGGTTTTTATGAGCAGACGAGTAGTGGTTACTGGAATGGGTGCAGTGACACCGATTGGAAACAGTGTAAATGAGTTTTGGGAGAATGTGAAAAAAGGAACAGTTGGAATTGGACCAAATACCAAATTTGATGTCAGTGAGTACAAGGCACATCTGACAGCGGAAGTCAAAAATTTTGATGCATCGGAATATATTGACAAAAAAGCCGCACGCCGGATGGAGGATTTTGCCCAGTATGCGGTTGTGGCAGCAAAGGAAGCATTGGAAGACAGTGGACTGGATATGGAAAAAGAAGATCCGTTCATGGTTGGCTGTAGCGTGGGATGTGGTATTGGAAGCCTTCAATGTGTCCAGACAAACTACAAAAAACTCCTGGAAAAGGGACCAAACCGGGTTGCTCCCCTGATGATTCCCATGTTGATTTCGAACATGGCAGCTGGAAATATTTCCATTCAGTTTGGGTTGAAGGGAAAAAATATAAATGTCGTAACAGCGTGTGCGACCGGTACTCACTGTATTGGTGAAGGATTCCGTTCGATTCAGTACGGGGAAGCTGATGTGATGGTAGCAGGTGGTGCAGAAGGGGCGATTACGGAAATCGGTGTTGCCGGATTTACCAGCCTGAATGCGCTGACTACCTCAGATGATCCAAAGAGAGCATCTATTCCATTTGATGTAGACCGCAGTGGTTTTGTAATGGGTGAAGGTGCCGGAATTGTTATTCTCGAAGAATTGGAACATGCAAAAGCACGTGGCGCCCATATTTATGCAGAACTTGTCGGATATGGTGCAACCAGTGATGCCCATCATGTCACCGCTCCGATTGAGGATGGAAGTGGTGACGCAAAGGCAATTGAGTTTGCCATAAAGGATGCCGGAATTAAGCCGGAGGACATTGATTATATTAATGCTCATGGAACCAGCACGCATATGAATGACTTGTTTGAGACGAGAGCGATTAAGCGGGCAATGGGCGATGCCGCTTATCAGTGTAAGGTCAGCTCGACGAAATCCATGGTTGGTCATCTTCTTGGAGCAGCCGGTGGTGTGGAAGCAATTGCGTGTGTAAAATCAATCAATGATAATTATGTTCACGGCAATATCGGTCTTGAAAATAAGGATCCGGAATGTGATCTGGATTGTCCTGCCGAGGGTGTTGATACAGAAGTAAAAATTGCTCTCAGCAATTCCCTTGGTTTTGGTGGACATAACGCCGTATTGATTTTCAGGGAATTCGAAGACTGATTCGTATGATGAAATAAAAAGGGCAGCGAAAACTGCCCTTTTGTGATAAAATTAAGAAAAGAGGATTTGTATATGTTAATGGATATTAATGATATTATGAAAGTGATTCCGCATCGCTATCCGTTTCTTCTGGTGGACTGTATTGAAGAACTTGAGGCCGGTGTAAAAGCAGTAGGTTATAAAAATGTGACGATGAATGAACCTTTTTTTCAGGGACATTTTCCGGTTCAGCCGGTGATGCCGGGGGTACTGATTATTGAAGCGCTTGCTCAGGTTGGTGCAGTGGCGGTGCTCAGCCTGGAGGAAAACAAGGGGAAACTTGCATTTTTTGGAGGAATAAAAAATGCAAAATTTCGTAAACAGGTAATACCGGGTGACCGGCTGCGTCTAGAGACAGAGATTATTAAATGCAAAGGTCCTATGGGCGTAGGAAAAGCGGTTGCTACGGTGGATGGTAAAGTGGCTGCAGAGGCAGAAATCAGTTTTATCATCCAGTAATCTGTTTGCAGCTTGCAAACATCATATTGTAAATCTGCACAAAGCAAAAACGTTTCCTATTAAGCATTTTTCACAAATATTCTACAGGTAGAGAAAATAATTTACAAAATTCCTAAAAAAGTGGTATACTATAAATAGATACCAGAAAACACAGACTATATTTGTGGAATAACAGAAAGGAAGGTATGACGTGTTTGCGGTTGGTGATTATGTAGTACATGGCAACAGTGGTGTATGCAAAGTGGAAGCAATACAGACCATGGACGGAATTGGAACTGATAAAAAAAGGGTGTATTACACACTGGTTCCGGTATATATGTCAGGAAGCAGACTTTTTGTCCCGACAGACAGTAAAAAGGTAGTGATTCGTTCTGTGATGACCAAAAAAGAAGCTCAGAAACTTCTGTCAGAGTGGGATGAAATTGAAACTCTTTGGGTGGACAATGATAAAAAAAGAGAAGAAATTTATAAAGAAGCTTTGCGTTCCTGCGATTCACGCCAGTGGGTAAAACTGATAAAAACTTCTTATCAGCGTAATCAGGCGCGTATCAAAAGAGGAAAAAAAGCGACTACAAGTGACGAACGCTATTTGCATCTGGCAGAGGACAATCTGTTCGGCGAACTGGCGATTCCTTTTGAAATGACAAAAGGAGAGGCAGAAAATTATTTTATCGAACATGTGTGTCACATAAAATAAAATAAAGACTTTTGAGCGCTGCAGTTCTGCGGCGCTTTTTTAGCCTATAGGAAAGCTAGACTTTTGCGGTGGCGCGTATCTCAGCCACCGCTTTTTTGCGCAAGATGTATGCTTTTCGTTGATTATTTATTATATATTCCCATCTTTGACACTTGTTAGACTATAAAACCTGGATTCTCGGAAACATGACGATGAATTCTCATCACCGATCACTAAATGCCCTTGATTTTACTGATATTTTTGCCATTTATACTTGATTTATACCTCATCATGTTTTATAATGATTATATAAACGTGACGAGGTGAACTATGGCAATTGTTAAACAAACTGATAAAAGAACTGGCATTACGTATGCATATGAAACCCAGTATTATTGGGATAAGGAAAAGCAGCAGTCGCGTGCTAAGCGAGTATGTGTTGGCAAAGTTGATCCTGTTACTGGAG
>JAXEJU010000006.1:0-2138 GCA_034101395.1 Eubacterium sp.
TATTGATGCCTCGAAAGAATTTGTTAAGGTCACGAACAACAACAAGCTGACCGAGGACAACATTGAAAAAATCGTGGCTTCGTTCGTTGACCGTGAGGATAAGGACTATTTCTGCCGCCTTGTGCCCAATGACGAGATTGCGGCGCAGGATTATAACCTGTCTGTATCCACCTATGTGGAGCAGGAGGACACCCGCGAGGTCATCAACATTACGGAACTGAACGCAGAAATCAAGCGCATTGTGGCGCGGGAACAGGTTCTGCGGGACGAGATTGATAAGATTATTGCGGAGATTGAGGGATAAATGGTAATTCGACTTGTCCAAGACATAAGAAAAGCATTGGAAAATGACTTGTATTTTGTGGCTTTAAGTTCGGCGTTAACATTGCCAGATATTTGTGGTAAGGCTGCGCGGCCTGCAGAAAAAAGTAGTAAGAGACGCTATATATTATGGTATGATGAAGAAATCGGAAAATATGAACAGGACCCAAAAGATAAGGATGGAACACCATATTTGTCTGGAGAAATAATTTATAGTTTACGGTGCTCTTTACTGCATGAGGGAAATCCAAACGTAAAAAATGATAAACGAAAAACAAATCAACCGATAGACCATTTTTCACTAGTCATAGAAAAAGCAAACGCTTTTAACATTTATTCAGATGCAAGTGCGATAGTTGAAATTGGTGACAATTCAATACGTACATACAGGATGAGTATCCGCAGAATATGTATGATTATATGCAATGTAGCAGAGGCCTATTATACAAAAAACAGAGACAAGTTTCATTTTAATTATACAATTGTTGATTGGGACAAAGTTACATCGAATTTACCCTCAATCGATATGGAAAAGTTTTGCGCAGAATTAGCCAAAGATAACAAAGATTTCTGCTATGAAAAGGAAGCGGGCAAAGATGAGTAAAATAGATGAAATGATTACAAAGTTTTGTCCGAACGGGATTGAATATAAACCGGTTAAAGAAGTATATACAAGGATTAAAGGAACACCTATTACAGCGGCAAAAATGAAACAGATAGCAAAGACAAATGGTGAAATTCGCGTCTTTGCAGGGGGAAAAACTGTAATAGATACAGATGAAAAGGATATTCCTAATGCAAATATAACGCGAGTACCTGCGGTGTTGGTACAATCACGAGGCATTATAGATGTAGTATATTACGATAAGCCTTTTACGTTCAAAAATGAAATGTGGGCGTATACGTCCGATGACCCAGTAAAGGTAAAATTTCTGTACTATGTATTGAAAAACAATATTCAAAAGTTCCGGGATAATGCTTCTGGAATGGGGTCGTTGCCGCAAATATCACTACCTGTAACAGAAGAATTTCTGATGCCGCTACCGCCATTGCCCGTTCAACGTGAAATTGTCCGGGTACTGGACAATTTCACGGAGCTTACAGCGGAGCTTACAGCGGAGCTTACAGCGGAGCTTACAGCACGCAAAAAGCAGTATGAATATTACCGCGATACGCTTTTGACTTTCGGTGTCCATAGGGGGGCATTTGAGACAAAGTGGAGAACGCTGGCAGAGATTTGTGATGTTCGAGATGGCACGCACGATAGTCCGAAGGCTGTTGAAAATGGTAAGTACCTTATTACATCCAAAAATGTAAGAGATGGAAAGATAGATTATACGGGAGCCTATTTCATAAGTGAGGAAGATTACAATAAAATAAATCAGCGTAGCAAGGTTGATACGTGGGATGTTCTATTTACAATGATAGGCACGGTTGGTGAAGTTGGGTTGGTGTCAGAGCAACCAGACTTTGCCATAAAAAATGTCGGCTTGATAAAAACAGGTGATAGATTACTTGCACATTTTCTAAAACACTATTTGGTTTCCGATACAGTAAAGCAGTATGTGGCGGCGAACAAGAGCAAGGGAACACAGGCATTTTTGGCACTGGGAAAATTAAGAGAGTTGCCGATACCTGTAATGCAGCGACAGGTTATGGAGCGATTGGTAAATGTTCTTGATAACTTCGATGCCATCTGTTCTGACCTTAACATTGGTCTGCCTGCTGAAATTGAAGCCCGTAAAAAACAGTATGAATATTATCGGGATATGCTCTTGACGTTTGCTGCGGCTGACGACATAATCTTGACAGACAGA
>JAXEJU010000007.1:0-4193 GCA_034101395.1 Eubacterium sp.
GTGCAGAGGATCAAAAGCAAATGTATGGAGATGAAATTGCGGAATTTGCTTGGTCTATGGACGAATCCCAACTCGTGGGAGATGACAAAAAAGAGGATTTTGCCTTTACGCTGACGGCGAAAAAGGGAGGAAGTGATGTAATCTATCTCTATCCGGCTGCCGGATTGTATGAGATCAGCATATCCTGTGATGAGGAGAAGTCGGTTGCAGAGACGATTCAGAAATACGCATTTGATTTCCGGCAGGGTTCTTTGGAAATCAGTCCAAGGGTGGCAGAGATTCAGTGGTCTGATACGACTTGTATCGTGAAAGATGGAAGCGGACCTTCTGCGACTATTGCCAATCTGGTAGGGCTAGATGATTGCAAGATCACCGTGGAAAGCGATGGCACAGCCGCGCTAAGCTATGATGCGACCACAGATACATGGACGCCATATACTGCCAAGATCACAGGGCTGTCGGGAGAGAACAAATTCAATTATTCGTTATCCGCAAATGAGGAGGATTTGGAAATTTCTTATTACGTTCTTGCTGACGAGAATGATTATGTAATGCCGAAGGAAGCGTATCTGACTTATGGACAGAAACCTTCCGAAGTGAAATGGAGTGCGATGGCAGGAAAGGGAGAATTCCTAATTGTAGACAGGCAAACTCATTTTAGGATGGATGATGATACGATCTTGTCCGCAGGAGAGTACAACGACTATGCGGTTATGTTTTATCCAGATAGTTCGGAGGGGCTTGAGTCTGATATGGTTTATAGTAACATCACCTTATATGTAGAAAAGAAAGAACTGACGGTAAATGCACTTCCGGTGGAAAAAACATATGGCGAGGAGACAAAATTAGACTTTACAGTGGATGCATCGAAGTTAGTAGGAGAGGATACCAAGGCGGATTTAGGAGTGGTTCTTACAGCAATTGGTACATCCGGGTCCGAGGAAGAAAAAATTGACGGAAATCGCATCAACAGCCCGGTGGGAACTTACGACATCACTATGGCGCAATGCAACAGCGAAAATTATGATGTGACAGTGGTTTCTTCTATGCTTACGATTCATCCGAAAGAAGTATCATTAAGTTGGTCTGATGTATCAAATCTGGTATATTCAGGCAATCCGGTGAATGTTACGGCAAAAGCAGAGGGAATTTTGGAAGGAGATACTTGTGAGGTAAAGGTGTCCAATGGTCAAAAAATTGAGCCGGGAACATATCAGGCGATAGCAGTATCCCTGTCAAATAGTAACTATAAATTATCTTCAGAATTCGGTGAGTGCGTAAAGGAATATACGATAAAAGAGGCATCGAGTACACCGGGTAAACCAAGTACACCGGGAGAACCAAGTACGCCGGATGTACCGGGAAATGTTAATGCTCCGAATATGCCGGATAAGAACATGAATGTGCCGTATACCGCCAAGAAGGTAAGTGACGTAACGTTACCGGAAAGCTGGATATGGAAGGATACTGATTTGTCGAAGGAATTGACAGTGGGTGAATCAGTTACGGCAACCGCCATCTACAACGGTGCGGATAAGGGTAGTTATGTAACGGAAATCGCGGAGATAACCATTACCCGCCTGGCTTGTACCCATGCCGGAGAAACCGATGTCAGAGATGCGAAAGAGGGAAGCTGTACACAAAAAGGCTACACGGGAGATACTTACTGTAAAGATTGCGGAGAAAAGATTAAGACAGGAAGTGAGACAGAGGCATTAGGTCATGATTATGTTGGTGTGGTGACGAAAGAAGCTACCAAAGACAGTGAGGGAATCATTACCTATACCTGTTCTCGATGCGGAGATTCTTATACAGAGAGCATACCAAAATTGCCGGATACCTCTACCGAAGAGCCTCAGGCAACAGGCACACCGGCACCTGGAACAAACACGCCGGCGCCAAGTACGAATACACCGGCACCGGGAACAAACACGCCGGCGCCAAGTACAAATACACCGGAACCGGGAACAAACACGCCGGTTAAGGGAACCGTGTTTACGGATTCCAAGAGCAAATCCCGGTATACCGTTACAAAGATGGGAAGAGACGGATTAGAGGTATGCTATACAAAAGCTACAAATAAGAATGCCAAAAGTGTCACGATTCCGGCTACGGTAAAGATTGATGGAACAACATTCAAAGTAACTTCTATTGCAGATAAGATTTTTGCAAACAATAAGAAGCTAAAAAAAGTGGTTATCGGCAACAATGTTGTTAGTGTTGGCAAGAAAGCTTTTTACAAATGTACAAAACTAAAGACCGTAAAGATTGGAAAGAATGTCACGACCATCGGAGTTGATGCGTTTGATAAGTGTACTTCGCTTATGAAGATTACCATTCCTTCCAAGGTGAAGAAGATTGGCAAGCAGGCATTTTATGGTTGCAAGAAATTGAAGACCATTACCATTGAGACCGTGAAGCTGACCGGTAAAAATGTGGGAAGCAAGGCGTTTAAGGGGATATATTCAAAAGCGACCATCAAGGTTCCAAAGAAGAAGCTTACCAGCTATAAGAAACTTTTAAAGGCAGCAGGGGTTGACGAGAAGGTTAAGATTAAAAAATAAATAAGAATTCACAGTATGTGAAGGATAAAGCGGCAGTTCAAGCAATGTGATATACATGATAGGGGTATATCAATGGGACTGCCGCTTTTATTAAAGCTGGCAATCTATCCAAAACACTTTTTACTTGCTATTTTTTGTTAAAAATATACGGTTGAGTAAACGGAAAAAACAGGATATAATAAAAGTGTGTATAATCAATAATGAGGTGATACAAAGTATGGGGGTATATTTTAATCCAAGTAATGAAAGCTTCACACAAGCAAGAAATAGTCAGATTTATGTTGATAAAACAGGATTGATTGAACATCTGAATAAAAAAATATCAACAGAAGAAAAATGCATCGCATTAAGCCATGCCAGACGTTTTGGAAAATCCCATGCAGCGGGAATGATAGATGCATATTACAGTCTTGGATGCGATTCTACGAAGCTTTTTGAGGATACTACGATTGCCGAAAGTAGTGATTTTAAGAAATATTTGAATAAGTATAATGTGATTCATCTTGATATATCCTCTGTTTGGGATTTCCACAAAGAAGATCTGGTGGAATCCATTCATGAGCGTGTATGTGAAGATTTCCAAAAAGAATACGAAGATACCCTTAATTATGATAAGGATTTGTACTTGTTAATTCAGGAAATATATAGCAGGAGTCATATTCCTTTCGTCATCATCATTGATGAGTGGGACTGTGTCATCAGAAACAGTAATGATAAACAATTAGTGCATAGATATCTACAGTTCCTTCATTCCCTGTTTAAATCAGAAGAATCAAAATCCTTCCTGGCATTGGCATATATTACAGGAATTTTGCCGATTAAGAAGATTCAGGATGAATCGGCGCTGAATAATTTCAGAGAATATACCATGTTAGATTCTTATCCAATCACAGAGTATTTTGGTTTTACGGAAGATGAAGTTAGAGAATTGTGTGAAAAATATGATATGGATTTTGAATCAACGAAAGCGTGGTACAATGGATATCTGATTGACGGAAAGCATATGTATAATCCTAATTCGGTATCTATGGCCATGGATAGACATAAATTTGATTCCTACTGGAAGAATACCTCATCCTTTTCCTCTATTAACACATTTATTACCATGAATTATGCAGGATTAAAAGATGATGTTATGACAATGCTTGCAGGTGGAATGGTTATGGTTGATCCCCGGTCTTTTCAGAACGATTTGTCAGAGATTCATTCAAAAGATGATGCACTGACCGCATTGATTCATTTGGGATATCTGGGATATGATGCAGCAATGCTAAGTGCCTATATTCCGAATTATGAGGTTGCTGAGGCTTTTCAGATGGCACTGAAGACAGGTTGTTGGAAAGAAATAGCCAGAGCAGTTTCGATTTGCGATGAGCTTTTAATGGCAACGATTGCAGGAAAAGCAGATCGTGTGGCAGAACTGATAGAGCTTGCCCACGATACCTACACATCGGTTCTAAAATACAATGATGAGAATTCCCTAAGTTGTGTTCTTACCATGGCGTATTTTACGGCGCAGGGATACTATAATATTATCCGTGAGATGCCTTCGGGCAAGGGGTTTGCGGATTTCGCCTTTATCCCAAGAGCCAATGCAGGGAAAAAACCGGCGATGGTGGTGGAACTAAA
>JAXEJU010000008.1:0-42276 GCA_034101395.1 Eubacterium sp.
TACAGATAGATGTTACATTAAAGGAAACGATTGATCAGATTAAAGCATTTGTAGAACCAATGGTTGATGCAATAAATTGCAATGAGAAGTTTATGAAAACTTGGAAGCATGATTCAAAATCATGGGAGGAGGAATAACACATGAAGCTTAAAGACACCTATATTACCCACGATAGTGACGGAGAACAGATTTTGTTAGACACAAGCAGCTCCTTTGCGGGACTGATCCGCAACAATAAGACAGCGGCATTTATCGTGGAGTGCCTAAAGGAAGATATCACAGAGGAGAATATCGTGGAAGCCATGTTTGAAAAGTATGATGCACCGAAGGATGTGCTTGCAAAGGATGTGTCAGATGTGATAGAGAAGCTTAGGAAAGTTGGAGCCTTAGATGAGTAAGACCACTTACGAAGAATATCTGAAACGGTATGGAACCCTGATTTATAAAAATACCGGAACCAGTATGCTGCCCCTACTAAAGCAGGGCAGGGATGCGTTTATTGTGAGGGCAGTCGGTGAGTATGAAACCTGTAAAAAATGGGATGTGGTTCTGTACAAAAGACCACCGGAAAGCTATGTGCTTCACCGGGTGGTGCGGGTACATGATAAAGGCTACGATATTCTTGGAGATAACTGTATCGGGATTGAGAGCAACATTCCAAAAGGTGCTGTCATTGGTGTAATGACCGGATTTATACGGAATGGAAAGAAATACCCGGCAGACAGTACACTTTATAAGCTGTATGTTTTATTCTGGTGCAAGCCATACCGGATAAGAATACTGCTGAAGAAAATATGGCTGAAGTGTTCTCATATATTGAGAAAATGTAACTGTTCAGAGCCAAGCAGATTTATCAAAAAAGAGCGATGAATGCTTGCATTCAAGAGCACTTTTTTGTATAAATCTATTTGGCGGATACGCCTCACCGAGGAAACACGTAGTGTTTTCGAGGTTGGCTCTGAACAGTTACCCCTATTATGTACTACATAGTGTCGGGCAGTGTTATCTGGTGTTATTCAGTGCCGAAAACTGGATTTGTGACTTTTATTCGTGTCGAAAGAATCCTGAACGGATTCTTCGGCAAATTTCACCACATAGGCAACGAAAAGCATCATTTTCGACACGAATTTTTGCCTTATAGACGACTTTTTCAAAATGCCAAAAAGTCACAAACTTTTGCAAACAGGAGGTGTAAAATCCATCATGGATCATTTCATTTTACATTCCGAATACAAGCCCACCGGCGACCAGCCGGAAGCCATCGAAGCCCTTGTAAATGGCTTCAGAGAGGGCAATCAGTTCCAGACCCTTTTGGGTGTTACAGGCTCTGGAAAAACCTTCACCATGGCGAATGTCATCGAGCAGTTAAACAAGCCAACCCTGGTCATTGCCCACAACAAAACGCTTGCGGCTCAGTTGTATGGTGAGTTTAAAGAATTTTTCCCGGAGAACGCAGTGGAATACTTTGTGTCCTACTATGATTATTACCAGCCGGAAGCGTATGTGCCGTCCACGGACACCTATATAGAGAAGGATTCCGCGATTAATGATGAGATAGACAAGCTGCGTCATTCCGCCACGGCGGCATTGACGGAGCGCAGGGATGTGATAATCGTTGCCAGTGTGTCCTGCATCTATGGCCTCGGAAGTCCGATTGACTATCAGAGTATGACCGTCTCACTGCGGCCGGGGATGGAAAGAGACCGGGATGAGGTAATCCGCAAACTGATCGATATCCAGTATACGCGCAATGACATGGATTTCCACCGCGGTACATTCCGGGTGAGAGGCGATGTCATCGAAATTTTTCCGGCATCCGCTACAGACCGAGCAATACGTGTAGAATTTTTCGGGGATGAGGTGGACAGGATACAGGAAATTGATGTCCTGACCGGAGAGGTTGTCTGCCAGCTCGAGCATATGGTTGTGTTTCCGGCATCGCACTATGTTGTTGCACCGGATAAAATGGAACGGGCGATAGAGGGAATTGAAGCAGAATTAAAAGAGCGGGTAAAATATTTTAAGGGTGAAGATAAACTGATAGAGGCGCAGCGCATTTCCGAGAGAACGCATTTTGATATTGAGATGCTTCGAGAAACAGGATTCTGCTCCGGAATTGAAAACTATTCTATGCATTTGAATGGTATGCAACCCGGAGATACCCCGCATACTCTTTTGGATTATTTTCCGGACGATTTTCTTATTCTTGTGGACGAGTCACACATTACCATACCGCAGGTAAGGGGAATGTATGCGGGTGACCAGTCACGCAAAACGACACTTGTAGAATGCGGATTCCGCCTGCCTTCTGCAAAGAGCAACCGGCCATTAAATTTCGAGGAATTTGAGGGACATATTAACCAGATGCTTTTTGTCTCGGCGACCCCTTCGGATTATGAGAAGTCTCATGAGCTATTGCGCATTGAGCAGATTATCCGCCCGACAGGACTTTTGGATCCGGAAGTAGAGGTGCGGCCGGTGAAAGGACAGGTTGACGATCTTCTTGGAGAAATCCGCAAAGTGACAGATAATAAAGGAAAGGTGCTTGTGACGACTCTGACGAAGCGTATGGCAGAGGATTTGACCAAATATTTTACGGAGGTTGGCGTGCGGGTCCGGTATCTGCATTCCGATATAGATACTCTGGAACGCTCGGAGATTATCCGGGATATGCGTCTGGACGTATTTGATGTTCTGGTAGGTATCAACCTTCTGCGGGAGGGACTGGATATTCCGGAAATACAGCTTGTGGCGATTCTGGATGCAGACAAGGAAGGTTTTCTCCGCTCGGAGACCTCGCTGATCCAGACGATAGGGCGCGCAGCGCGAAATGCCGAGGGCAGGGTCATTATGTATGCGGACAGCGAGACGGATTCGATGAAAAAAGCGATTGGAGAGACAAACCGTCGTCGGGAGATTCAGAAAGCATACAATAAAGAACATGGCATTACGCCGCAGACAATAAAGAAGGCGGTTCGGGATCTGATACGGATTTCTTCGAAAGCGGAAACGGATATCACGGAGACGGAAAAAGATCCGGAATCCATGAGCAGAGAAGAACTGGAAAAAGCGATTCGCAAAATTATGAAAAAAATGAATCAGGCAGCAGCCGAGCTCAATTTCGAGCTCGCAGCGACGCTTCGTGACCAGATGGTAGAATATAAAAAACATTTGCAGGAAATAATGCAGGCAGATTAGAAATGAGGTTATGGGCTTGAAAGATAGCGTGAAAAATCACACGGATGTGTTGATTTTTCACACCGCTATTTGTGCCGGAGCGTCACAAATAGCCTTGATGAACCCCGTTACATAAACGCTCCAGAATGGAGATTAAAAATGACAGAAAATAAAAGAATGATTCGGATAAGGGGAGCAAAAGAACACAATCTCCAGAATATTAGTCTGGATATACCAAGGGATGAGTTTGTCGTATTGACAGGACTCAGCGGTTCTGGAAAATCTTCCCTGGCATTTGACACGATTTATGCTGAGGGGCAGCGCCGTTATATGGAATCGCTGTCATCGTATGCAAGGCAGTTTCTGGGACAGATGGAAAAGCCGGATGTGGAGAGCATAGAGGGACTTCCGCCTGCGATTTCGATTGACCAGAAATCGACGAACCGCAATCCACGCTCAACAGTCGGAACGGTCACTGAGATTTATGACTATTACCGCCTGCTGTATGCGAGAGTGGGAATTCCGCATTGTCCGAACTGTGGGAAAGAGATCAAGCGTCAGACCGTTGACCAGATCGTGGACGAGCTGATGAAACTTCCGGAGAAAACCAAAATCATGCTGCTGGCACCTGTGGTGCGGGGACGCAAGGGTGAGCACGTGAAAGTTTTTGACAAGGCGAAAAAGAGTGGTTATGTCCGCGTTGTTGTCGATGGAAACCAGTATGCTCTGAGTGAGGAAATAAAACTGGAAAAAAACAAAAAACACAATATTGAGATTGTCGTGGATCGTCTTGTGATACGGGAGGGAATTGAAAGGCGAATGACAGATTCCATTGAAAATGTTATGAAGCTTGCAGATGGCCTGATGACAGTGGAAATTGTGGATGGTGATACCCTGCATTTCAGTCAGAGCTTTTCCTGCCCGGACTGCAGTATCAGTATAGATGAAATTGAGCCAAGAAGCTTTTCCTTCAATAATCCGTTTGGAGCATGTCCGGTCTGCCATGGACTTGGGTTTAAAATGGAGTTTGATGAGAGTTTAATTATCCCGGATAAAAAACTGAGTATTGCTGAGGGGGCAATTGCGGTTCCGGGCTGGCAGTCTGTTGTGGATTCCTCCAGTTACAGCCGGTGTATACTGGATGCTGTTGCCAGAGAATATGGGTTTTCGCTGGACACTCCTTATGGGGAATATCCGCAGGATATCCATGATATTGTCTGGGAGGGAACCGGTGGACACCGGGTAGAGGTACATTATTCCGGACGCAATGGTACCGGTGTTTACCAGATAGCGTTCGAAGGTATTCTACACAACGTTGAGAAACGATACCGCGAGACCTCATCGGATGCCTCAAAGGCGGAATATGAGACATTTATGAGGATTACGCCATGTCGCGAATGTGATGGAAAGCGCTTAAAGAAGGAGTCGCTGGCAGTGACAGTTGGAGATAAAAACATTGCTGAAATCTGTGAACTTTCCATTCTTGACCTGAAACAATTTATGGATACATTGGAACTGTCAGAGAGACAAAAACAGATTGGACGTCTGGTATTAAGAGAGATAAATTCGCGATTAGGATTTCTTGTAGATGTGGGACTGGATTATCTCAGCCTGGCACGTGCAACCGCATCTTTATCCGGCGGAGAAGCGCAGCGCATCCGCCTGGCAACCCAGATTGGTTCCGGACTTGTGGGGGTCGCCTATATATTGGACGAGCCGAGTATCGGCCTGCACCAGAGGGATAATGACAAGCTGATACAGACATTGAAGAAACTGAAAGATCTGGGGAATACCCTGATTGTTGTTGAGCATGACGAAGATACGATGTTTGCGGCAGACCATATCGTTGATATAGGACCGGGAGCTGGAAAAAATGGTGGAAAAGTAATTGCAGAGGGAACGGCAGAAGATATTATGAAAGTGCCGGAATCCATCACTGGAGCGTACCTCAGCAAAAAGATTGAAATTCCGATACCATCTGTCAGACGCAAACCTGCAGGATACATCACGGTTAAGGGCGCAGAGGAAAATAATCTCAAAAAGATAAATGTGAAGTTCCCGCTTGGTGTGCTTACCTGTGTGACCGGTGTATCCGGTTCGGGAAAGAGCTCTCTTGTAAATGAAATATTGTCAAAGAGTCTGACGCGGACGCTGAACAGGGCGCGCTGTATTCCGGGGAAATATAAGTCAATAGAAGGTGTGGAACAGCTTGATAAGGTAATTAATATTGACCAGTCGCCAATCGGGCGTACGCCTCGTTCGAATCCCGCAACGTATACCGGTGTATTTGATATGATTCGGGATTTATTTGCCTCTACGCCGGATGCAAAGGCAAAGGGATACAAAAAAGGACGTTTCAGCTTTAACATTAAAGGGGGACGCTGTGAGGCCTGTGCCGGTGATGGAATTTTGAAAATAGAGATGAATTTTCTCCCGGACATTTATGTGCCTTGTGAGGTCTGTGATGGCAAGCGCTATAACAGGGAGACACTCGATGTTAAGTATAAAGGAAAAAACATCTTTGATGTGCTGGATATGACCGTTGAGGATGCCCTGGATTTCTTTAAGAATATACCGACGATTCACCGGAAGATACAGACATTGTATGATGTGGGTCTGTCCTATGTAAAATTAGGCCAGCCTTCTACGACACTGTCCGGTGGAGAAGCGCAGCGAATCAAGTTGGCAACGGAGTTAAGCAAACGCAGTACAGGACGTACCATTTATATTCTGGATGAGCCGACAACCGGTCTGCATTTTGCAGATGTGCACAAGCTGATAGAGATACTGCATCGCCTGACAGAAGGTGGAAATACGGTTGTTGTCATTGAGCACAATCTGGATGTCATTAAGACTGCGGACTATCTGATTGATATGGGACCGGAAGGCGGTGACAAAGGGGGAACCGTTGTTACCTGCGGAACACCGGAAAAAGTGGCGAAGTGTCCGGAGTCCTATACGGGATACTACATGAAAAAACTTTTGAAATAAGAGGGGGATTCACAATGCATTCGTTTTTTGCCATGATGGCGAGGATGAAATATATTGACAGATGGGCACTTATGCGCAATTCGATTCGGGAGAATATCAGCGAGCATTCTCTCGAAGTCGCTATGCTGTCCCATGGGCTCGCCATTATTTCTAATGAAAAATGTGGGAGAAATCTTGATATCAGCAGAATTGCACTGATGGGATTATACCACGACGCCAATGAGATTATTACAGGAGATATGCCAACTCCGGTGAAATATTATGATGAGGATATCAAAGAAGCCTATAAACGGGTGGAAAATGTGGCAAGCCATACGATGATTAATAAACTGCCGGATTATATGCAGGAATATTATAAACCGCTTTTTTTTCAGCAGGAGGGAATGGAGTATGAATGGCGTATTGTGAAAGCGGCGGATAAGCTGTCGGCATTGATTAAGTGTATGGAGGAGCTGCGTACCGGTAATCAGGAATTCCGGACAGCAGAGCAGTCAACCCGTCGGTCATTAGAGGAAATGGATATGCCGGAGGTTAAAATATTTATGGAAGAATTTTTGCCTGCATATGATATGACGTTAGATGAATTGCAGAAATAATTTGTTAAATTTTTGTCAAAATACTTGCAAAAACAGAGTGACAGGCGTATAATCCAGCATAGTGAAACAATTGAATTACATGTTTTCTTGGGGCGGGGTGAAATTCCCCACCGGCGGTAGAGCCCGCGAGCGGTCAGTGACCGTTGATTCGGTGAGATTCCGAAGCCGACAGTATAGTCTGGATGGAAAAGAAACGATAAGATGGATAGGCAGCCGCCCTGGGTATTTGTGTACACAGAGCGGCTTTTTGTCGCAGTACAAAGGAGAGAGGTTGGAATGACAAAATATGAATACATGCAGTTGGCAATTGAACTTGCGAAAAAAGGGACCGGGCATACTTCGCCCAATCCTATGGTAGGTTGTGTCGTTGTAAAAAACGGGAAAATAGTTACCGAAGGATTTCATGAGAAGTTTGGCAGTTTTCATGCTGAGAGAAATGCACTGATGAACTGTGATGAGGATTTGACCGGAGCAGATTTGTATGTGACATTGGAACCCTGCTGTCATCAGGGGAAGACACCACCATGTACTGATATAATTATCGAACGCGGGATAGGGCGTGTCTTTATCGGAGCGATGGATCCAAACCCAAAGGTTTCGGGAAATGGAGCAAAGATACTTCGTGAACATGGAATTGAGGTGGAAACCGGTATTCTGGAAAAGGAGTGCCTCGAATTAAATGAAGTGTTTATGCACTATATAAAGAAGAAAAAGCCATATATAGCCATGAAATATGCTATGACGCTGGATGGTAAAATTGCCACCTTTACCGGTGATTCCAAGTGGGTAACCGGAGAAGAGGCAAGACAACACGTACATCAGCTCAGAAAACGATACAGTGCGATTATGGTTGGAATCGGAACGATACTTGTTGATAATCCAATGTTAAACTGTCGGATTGAGGAAGGTGTTAATCCTGTGCGTGTTATATGTGATTCCAATCTGCGTATTCCGCTGGAAAGCGAGATTGTTAAAACGGCAAAAGACATCCGCACGATTGTTGCATATGCAGTGGGAGACGAAGAAAAAAAGAAAAAACTATCAGATGCAGGTGTTGAACTGTTGCAAAATGATGCCGGTGGAAGAGTAGACTTTGCGGCACTTGTAGATGAACTGGGGAAAATGGGAATCGACAGTATTTTGATTGAAGGTGGTGGAACATTCCATGGAACCGTATTAAAGAGCAGTCTGGTGGACCGGATTTTCTGCTATATTGCTCCAAAGTTGATTGGCGGCAAAGAGGCCAAATCACCGGTTGAGGGGAGTGGATTTTCCCTGATGAAAGAAGCACTCGAGATATATGATACGGAAATATTAAAATTGGGAAAAGATATCTGTATTACCGGAAAGGTAAGCAAAGAAAACAAATAAGAAACGGTGGAAGGGAGATTCTGATGTTTACAGGAATTGTCGAAGAACTGGGGACAATTGAGAATATCCGGCGTGGCAGCCAGTCTGCAGTATTGCATATCCGCTGCAAGGATGTACTGGAAGGGACAAAGGTCGGTGACAGTATTGCGGTAAATGGTGTCTGTCTGACCGTGACGGGAATGGATGGTCAGGGGTATACGGCAGATGTCATGGCGGAGACACTGGAGCGAAGTTCACTCGGAACGCTCACAAAGGGAAGTCCTGTGAATCTAGAGCGCGCAATGGCTGCGGATGGTCGTTTTGGCGGGCATATAGTAGCGGGACACATTGACGGAACCGGTACGATACAGAAAATATGGAGAGATGAGACCGCTGTGTGGTATCAGATCGAAGCAAAGTCGGAAATCCTGCGTTATATTGTGGAAAAGGGGTCGATTACGATTGATGGTATCAGCCTGACGGTGGCGAGAGTGTCAGAACACGATTTTTGTGTTTCCATTATTCCGCATACACAGGCAAATACGAACCTGTCGGTACGCCAGACGGGTGACATTGTAAATCTGGAAACTGACATAATAGGTAAATATGTGGAAAAGCTTCTGCAGCCTCAGAAAGCAGAGGAACCGCAAAACAGACTGACAATGGAATTTTTATCGGAACACGGGTTTTCGTAGGAGAGATAAAAATATATCGGGGAAAAGAAAGGAAGAGACAGATGGCAGAAGAATTTGCGACAATGGAACAGGCACTGAATGACCTCAGGGAAGGAAAAGTCATTCTTGTAATTGATGATCCGGACCGTGAAAATGAAGGAGATTTAATCTGCGCGGCAGAGTTTGCAACTCCGGAAAATGTAAATATGATGGCAAGTCTTGCCAAGGGACTGATTTGTATGCCGATGAGCAAAGAAATGACGGCGAAACTCGGACTGAACCAGATGGTAGAAGTAAATACGGACAATCACACGACGGCATTTACCGTATCCATTGACCATGTGGATACAACGACGGGAATTTCTGCGGTAGAGCGTTCACTTACGGCGATGAAATGTGTCGAAGAGGGAGCAAAGCCGGAAGATTTTAGAAGACCCGGTCATATGTTTCCGCTGGAGGCAAGAGAAGGCGGTGTGTTAAAGCGTGCGGGGCACACAGAGGCAACGGTTGATTTGATGCGCCTTGCAGGATTGAAAGAGTGTGGTCTGTGCTGTGAGATTATGCGTGAGGACGGCACGATGATGCGGACTACAGAACTGCTCGGATTTGCAAAAGAGCACGGGCTTCATGTGATTACAGTCGAACAGCTGATAAGGAAACGTCTGGAAAAAGAGAGCCTTGTGAGAAAAGAAGCAGAGGCAAAGCTCCCAACCAAATATGGAGATTTTATCATTCACGGTTATGAAAATATAACGAACGGCGAACATCATGTGGCATTGACCATGGGAGATGTATCGGATGGCGAACCGGTGCTTTGTCGTGTCCATTCGGAATGTCTGACCGGAGATGTTTTTGGCTCCAAGCGCTGTGACTGTGGTGAACAGTTAGACAGTGCCATGAAGCAGATTGCAAAAGAGGGAAGAGGAATTCTTCTCTATATGAGGCAGGAAGGACGCGGCATCGGCCTGATAAATAAACTGAAGGCATATGAACTGCAGGAACAGGGGTACGATACCGTTGAGGCAAATATCAAACTTGGATTTGCCCCGGATTTGCGTGAATATGGAATTGGAGCACAGATACTTTATGATCTGGGTGTCAAGAAACTTCGTCTTTTGACAAATAATCCGACGAAAATTGCAGGACTTTCGGGATATGGAATTACCATTGAGGAGAGAGTTCCGATTGAAATCAAAGCAAAGCCGGAGGATTATAAGTATCTGGTGACAAAACAGGAAAAAATGCAGCATATGACGCATTATAAATAAAAAGAAAAGAGAGGAAATTATCATGAGAACATTAGAGGGAAATGTAATTGGAAAAGAACTGAAAATCGGAATTGTAGCGGCGAGATTTAATGAATTTATTGTCAGCAAGCTGATTGGCGGCGCAGAGGATGCGCTGGTGCGGCATGGCGTAAATACAGATGACATCGATCTTGCCTGGGTACCGGGTGCCTTTGAAATTCCGGTCGTTGCGCAGAAGATGGCACAGTCCGGAAAATATGATGCGGTATTGTGTCTCGGTGCCGTAATCAAAGGTTCTACGTCACATTATGATTATGTGTGTGCCGAGGTCAGCAAAGGAGTTGCACAGGTGGGACTGAATACCGGTGTGCCGACTCTCTTTGGCGTATTGACAACAGACAACATTGAGCAGGCGATTGAGCGTGCCGGAACAAAGGCTGGAAATAAGGGTTATGATGTCGCTTGTTCTGCAATTGAAATGGTAAATCTTATGAAGGAAATGGATTGATGAAAACAGTAGGGGCAATGCAGAATATGACAGAGGGGAAACCGATAAAGCATATCCTGAGATTTTTCTTTCCTCTGTTGTTTGGTATGTTGTTTCAGCAGTTTTACAGTTTGGTGGATACAGCAATCGTTGGGAAATTTTTAGGCCCTTATGATTTGGCTGCTGTCGGGGCAACCGGTTCCGTGAATTTTTTGATTCTCGGATTCTGTATGGGAGTCTGCAACGGTTTTTCCATTCCAATTGCTCAGAAATTTGGCGCAGAGGATGAGAGTGGTTTACGCCGGTTTGTTGCAAACAGCGTATGGCTTGCCGTCATATTCGCTATAGTCATGACGATTTCTGTTAGCTTTATGTGCCGGCAGATTCTTGTCTGGATGGATACTCCTGCGGATATCATTGACCGCTCGTATGACTACATTTTTGTGATATTTATCGGGATACCTGTCACGTATTTGTATAATCTGTTATCCGGCATCATGCGCGCACTGGGCGACAGCAGAACGCCACTGATATTTCTTATATTGTCATCTGTACTGAATATCATATTTGATATTCTTGCCATTCTTGTTCTGGGAATGGGAGTAGGAGGTGCGGCAGGAGCGACGGTACTCGCACAGGGAATTTCCGGTATTTTATGCCTGCTTTATATGAGAAAAAAATTTACGGTACTTCATCTTACGAGAGAAGAATGGCGTCTGAATGGCCACTGTGTTGTGCGCCTGCTCGGAATGGGAATTCCGATGGGACTGCAGTATTCGATTACGGCAATTGGTAGTGTTATCCTGCAAAGAGCCGTGAATCGTCTTGGTGCTACAGCTGTAGCAGCGATTGCTTCCGGAGGAAAAATCAGCATGTTTCTGTGCTGTCCATTTGATGCGATGGGCTCTACGATGGCAACCTATGCCGGACAAAATCTGGGTGCCCGTAAACTAAAGCGGGTGGATGAGGGGATTTTTTCATGCAGTGCCCTTGCGCTGGTGTATTCGGCTGTTGCGTTTGTGATACTTGCACTGTTTGGCAAATATTTTGCCTTGCTTTTTGTGGATGCAGCAGAGGGGCGGTTAATCGAAACGATTGCGCAGTTCCTGTGGTGGAATGGTCTGTTTTATTTTCCGCTTGCGCTGGTTAATATTGTACGTTTTACGATACAGGGACTTGGTTTTGGAAAACTTGCCATTCTGGCGGGAGTCTGTGAGATGATTGCAAGAAGCGTAGTTGGTTTCTGGTTTGTACCGGTATTCGGATTTACGGCTGCGTGTCTGGCAAGCCCGGTAGCATGGGTGCTGGCAGATTTATTCCTGATACCGGCATATTTTTTGGTGATCCGACATTTGCGGAATATTATGCCGCACCGAGAGGAGGAAACTGTGTGATACGGTTAATTGCATTTGATATGGACGGCACTGTCCTCAATGAACAGAAAAAGATAACGCCAAAAACCCAGAGGGCACTGGAGTATGTGGCAAAAAAAGGAATTGAAATTGTCCCGGCGACAGGAAGACCTTTTCTTGGTCTTTCGGAGGAAATCGGGAAATTGCAGGGAGTGCGTTATGTGCTGACCACCAATGGTGCGGGCATATATGAAAGGGATACAGGAGTTTGTCTTCATGAGGAAAGCATGCCTTTGGAAAAATTTCTTCCGATGCTTGAAAGATTGGAGAAAATTGATGTGATGGCAGATTCTTTTGTCAAGGGTCAGGCTTATATGAATCAGGACAAGGCAAAACTGATTCCGCATATGCTTGTATCGGATGCAATTAAGGAATATATCCGCGCATCAAGAATCTGTGTTCCCTGTCAATCGGAGTTTCTGCGTAAAAAAGGCGATGACATCGAGAAACTGACTATAAATTTTGCCAATGAGCCGGATGGAAGCAGACGCGACTATGATAAGGCATGGAAGATAGCAGAGGATTATCCCGAATTTAATGCCGTGTCCGGTGGAATGCAAAACATTGAGATAACCAAAAGAAATGTATCAAAGGCAAGCGGTTTGCGGTGGCTTGGAAGTTTCCTTGGAATTTCCATGGATGAAATGCTTGTATTTGGAGACAGTGGTAATGATTTGACGATGATTCGGGAGGCTGGCACCGGAGTGGCGATGGCAAATGGCGAGAAAGAAGTGTTGGAGGCAGCCGATTTTGTGACAAGAAGTAATGAAGAAGACGGCATTGTCTATGCGTTGGGGAAATTATTTCCACAATTGCTTGACTTACCGGACACAATCTGATAGACTTTTCTAAATTAAAATCGGAAAGTGGGTGTCAAAATATGATATCGGATATCCTTTTATTGTTGGCTGGATTTATTTTTCTTATTAAAGGTGCTGATTTTTTTGTAGACGGAAGCGCTTCAGTGGCTCGTATGCTCCGGGTACCGGGAGTGATTATTGGTCTTACAATCGTGGCGATGGGAACCAGTGCGCCCGAGCTTGCCGTGAGTGTTTCGGCGGGACTATCCGGTTCCAATGAAATAGCGGTCAGCAATGTTGTTGGCTCTAATATTTTCAACCTGCTGATGGTGCTCGGAATATGTGCAATTTTAAAACCATTGCCGGTAGACCCGGATATTAAAAAACGTGATTTTCCGATTTCTCTTGTTGCCACTGCTCTTGTTGGCCTGCTTGCAGGAAATCTGATTTTTTCGGGCCAGGCAGGAAATTTTCATGATGCAATGGCACCGTCGGGCAGATTATTCCGGTGGAATGGATTAGTGCTCGTGATTTTGTTTGTCCTGTATCTTCTCTATACGATTCATGTGGCAAAGAAAAACCGCACAGAAGCTTCTGAAGAGGAACCGATGCCTGTTTGGAAGAGTATTTTGTTTATTCTTGGTGGAATCGTCGGAATTGTTGTCGGTGGACAGCTTGTTGTAAACAGTGCAAAAAGTCTTGCACTTGCCTGGGGGATGAGTGAGACTTTAGTTGGACTGACGATAGTTGCTATCGGGACAAGTCTTCCGGAACTGGTAACTTCGGTGGTTGCATCTAAAAAGGGACAGAACGGCATGGCAATCGGCAATGTTGTCGGCTCAAATATCTTTAACCTTCTGCTGATTCTTGGTGTTTCCAGTTCCTTGCACCCGATTGCGATTACGATGGCATCTTTTGTGGATCTTGTGATGCTACTTGCAGTCAGCTTGATAAGTTATTGTTTTGTATGTACCGGTAAGAAAGTAAACCGGATAGAAGGTGCGGTTATGGCGGCAATGTATATTGCATATACTGCGTATGCGATTATCCGATAGAAGTGAGCTTGAGAACGTAATTTATGGCAGAAAGACGGCGGTTTTCACCGCCGTCTTTTCTTGCATAATCCTGCATACGTGTTGGATAACAGTTCTTTAGGAGTTCAAAACACGCCTCCGATGTCTGTCGGATTTTTTTTATCATAATGGTTCATCGCATAGCGAAACTATACATTTGTTTCCTTGAACGTAATTGAAGGAATTTGAAAGAAAATGAAAGAAAGTGATTGACTTTGACAGAAAAAGACGTTATAATGAATACAACATAAGGAACGGAGGATGATTCGGGATGTTGACAGAAGAGCGTTTGCAGTTAATTCAGACTTTGGTCGAAGAGAAAAAGAGTGTTTCTACACAGGAAGTGATGGATGCTCTTGGAATCTCTGAATCGACAGTGAGGAGAGATTTTTCCATGCTGGACAGTCAGGGGAGAATTACAAAAGTTCGTGGTGGGGCCATGGCGAAAAGCAGCCGCTACAGTACCAAAGATGATGCAGTTTCTCTTAGAAAGGATAGAAATCAGGATGAAAAACGCATGATTGCTCGGTATGCAGCATCGCTGATTGAACCGGACGACTTTGTGTATCTGGACGCAGGTACGACGACGGAACTTATGATTGATTACCTGACAGAGAAAGATGTTGTATTTGTCACAAATGCTGTGACGCACGCAAGGAAATTATCGCTGGCGGGGTATACGACTTATATACTTGGTGGTGAATTTAAGGTTGCCACAGAGGCAATTGTAGGTGATGAGGCAATTGCAAGTCTGCAGAAATACAATTTTACAAAAGGATTCTGGGGCACAAATGGAGTGAGCAAGACAGAAGGATTCAGTACACCGGATGTGAAAGAGGCAATGATTAAAAAAACATCGATAAGTCGATGTGCAAGTCCCTATGTTTTGTGCGATTCCAGCAAATTTTCGCGGATTTCATGTGTAAAATTCGAGGAATTTGTAAATGCTTTTATCATTACCACCAAAGTGGATGAGGAAGAATATGGACATTGCAAAAATGTACTGGAGGTGAGTAAGGAATGATTTATACGGTTACATTTAATCCATCACTTGATTATATTGTGACGGTAGATGATTTTAAACCCGGGCAGGTGAACCGCGCAACGGAAGAGGTAATATATCCCGGTGGCAAGGGAATAAATGTTTCCATCGTTTTGAGAAATCTGGGATTTGACAATACGGCATTGGGGTTTCTGGCAGGGTTTACCGGAACAGAAATTGAAAATATGCTGAAGAAACAGGGCATAAATGCAGAATTTATTCATATCGGGGAGGGCATATCCCGGATTAATATGAAACTCCGCTCAAATGAAGAGAGCGAAATAAACGGACAGGGACCGGCAATCAGCATTCCGGACATACAGAATCTTTATAAAAAGCTGGACGAACTAAAAGATGATGATGTATTGGTTCTAGCGGGCAGTATTCCTTCTACGATGCCGGAGTCCATTTACATGGATATCATGAAACATTTACAGAGGCGGAAGATCAAGATTGTAGTAGATGCCACAAACGATTTGCTTATGAATGTTATGCAGTACCATCCATTTCTGATTAAGCCGAATAATCATGAGCTTGGTGAGATATTTGGAGTTGAATTGCAAAAAAAAGAGGATGTGATTCCTTATGCGAAGAAACTGCAGGAACGTGGAGCAAAAAATGTACTGGTGTCAATGGCCGGTGAGGGTGCGGTTCTTGTGACAGAACAAAAAGAAGTTTTCCAGAGTGAAGCGCCAAAGGGGACGGTAATCAACTCTGTTGGAGCAGGAGATTCAATGGTTGCAGGGTTCCTTGCCGGATTTTTGAAAACAGGAGATTACAGAGTAGCGTTTAAGATGGGGATTGCAACAGGAAGTGCAAGTGCATTTTCCGAGAAACTTGCGACTAAAGGACAGGTAGAACAAATTCTGAAAAATCATTCATTTACATTTTAAAAGAATGGAGGGAGCACTATGAGGATTATAGATTTATTGGATCCAAGAAGTATAAAACTGGACGGCCGGGTGGCTGACAAAAAAGAAGCATTGAATCAGATGGTGGATTTGATGGCGCAGAGCGGCAAACTGGAAGATATAGACGCTTACCGGAAAGGAGTGTTTGCGAGAGAGGAAGAAGGAACTACGGGAATTGGTGAGGGAATTGCGATTCCGCACTGCAAATCAGTAGCGGTAAAACGTCCGGGCCTGGCTGCGATGCTGGTGTCTGACGGTGTTGATTTTGATGCGTTGGATGCCCAGCCGGTACATTTGATCTTTCTGATTGCGGCGCCTGATACAGCAGATAATGTACATCTTGATGTACTTAGTAAATTGTCAGTTCTTCTCATGGACGAGAATTTCACAAAAAAATTGAGGGAAGCAAAAACGGTAAAGGAATTCCTCTCTGTCATTGATAATGCGGAAAATGAAAGAGATGAAGAACAGAGCGACCTTATGACAGAACAGGAGGATACATCACAGAAATTTGTCCTTGCCGTGACCGGCTGTCCGACCGGAATTGCCCACACATATATGGCAGCAGAGGCGCTGGAGAAAAAGGCAAAAGAAATGGGATATACAATTAAGGTTGAGACAAGAGGATCCGGAGGTGCTAAAAATGTATTGACGGACGAGGAAATAGAAAAAGCAGATGGAATTATTGTAGCTGCTGACACCAAAGTGCCGATGAATCGTTTTAAAGGGAAAAAAGTTTTGGTGACAAAGGTTGCCGATGGAATTAATAAGCCGGAGAAACTGATTTCTGATGTATTGACCGGTAGAGTTCCTCTATATGAAGGCGAGGAGGGGACAGAAGAAAAGCAGGATGAAGGAGGAAAAGAGTCCATCGGACATGCTGCGTATAAACATCTGATGAATGGGGTGTCCCACATGCTTCCATTTGTCATCGGTGGAGGTATTCTGACAGCAATTGCTTTTCTGATAGACACTCTGTGCGGCTATGGTGCCAGTGGTGGCGGAGCTTTTGGAAGCTGCACCCCGTTGTCCGCATTGTTCAAATACATCGGTGGTCTTTCGATGGGATTGATGGTGCCTGTGCTGGCGGGCTACATTGCCTACTCGATTGCAGATCGTCCTGGTCTGGCAGTTGGATTTGCAGGAGGTCTTTTAGCAGCAAATGGTAATGCGGTATTGGCGGACTATGTATTTAATGGAACCCAGATGGGAGGATTTTCCAAATTCATTGCTGATTATGCTTTTGTAGGCGGAAATAGTGGAAATACGGTGTCCGGATTTTTAGGTGGCATTGCGGCAGGTTTTCTGGCAGGGTTTATTGTACTGGGATTGAAAAAACTCTGTGCCAAACTGCCGGATTCATTGGAGGGAATTAAACCGACCCTGATTTATCCGCTGGTAGGAATTTTTGTCATCGGTGTTTTGATGTGTATGATTTTCAATCCACTCATTGGATTAATTAATACAGGACTTAGTAATATGCTCAGTGGTATCGCAAATGCCGGATGGATTACCGTACTCGGACTTCTTCTTGGAGCAATGATGGCGATTGACATGGGCGGTCCGATTAATAAAGCAGCTTATGTATTTGGTACCGGAATGCTTGCAACGGCAGCAGACATGGTTGCTTCCGGGACAGCAGTTTCTGACCCGGCGGTACAGGCGTGCTATATCGCAATGGCCTCAATCATGGTAGGTGGTATGGTTCCGCCGATTGGAATTGCAGCAGCCTGTTTCCTTTTCCCGAAGAAGTTCACAGAGGCAGAGAGAGGTTCGGCAGTATCCAATATCGTAATGGGATGTTCGTTTATAACAGAGGGAGCCATTCCATTTGCAGCATCGGATCCATTGCATGTAATTCCTTGTACGCTGGCAGGTGCAGGAGTGGCAGGACTTTTATCGGCACTCTTTGGATGTACTCTGATGGCACCACACGGTGGAGTGTTTGTATTTGCAACGGTAGGTAATCCGTTGATGTATATAGTGGCATGGCTGGTAGGGTCAGCAGTCACTGCATTCCTGCTTGGAGTTGTAAAGAAAAATGTGAATGCCAGATAAAGAAATGTAAATAATAAAAAACAAATTAAAGAAAGTGAGGAAAAAACTATGAAAGAGTTTCGTTATGTAATTACAGATGAGCAGGGGATTCATGCAAGACCGGCGGGAATGTTTGTCAAGGAAGCGGCAGCCTGCAACTGTAATGTGACAATCAGCAAGGATGGGAAAGAAGCCGATGCAAAGCGCATTCTGGCAGTTATGAGTCTTGGTGTCAAAAAAGGCGATGAAATTGTTTTGAAGACGGATGGAGAAGATGAAGAGAGTGCTTTAGAAAAACTGAGTGCATTTTTGAAAGAAAATTTATAAATCTAAATCCATATGTGACGGCAGTGAACCGGAATTGGTTCACTGCTGTCGGCAATTTTGGAAGGAGGCAGCTATATGGTAGTATCAGAGGGTAAAAGTGTATATGGCGGAATTGCTATTGGAAAAATCTGTATTTTTGATAAAGAGGACAGTCAGGTAAAGCGCAGGACTATAGAAGATGTGGATGCTGAACTGGCACGTTTTGAACAGGCGAAAGAAAAGGCAAAAAAGCAATTGCAGGAACTTCATGACAAGGCCTTGCAAGAGGTCGGTGAATCCGGCGCAATGATTTTTGAAGTACATCAGATGATGTTAGATGATCTGGATTATGTCGAATCGGTGACCAATATGATTCAGACACAAAAGATCAATGCCGAATTCGCTGTGGCAACGACGGGGGATAACCTGTCGCAGGTATTTGCCTTGATGGAGGATGCCTACATGAAAGAGCGGGCGGCAGACTTAAAGGATATTTCCAACCGTGTTGTCATGGTGTTACAGGGCAAAGAACATGGGATGGTAAACAGTGAGGAGCCTGTAATTCTGCTGGCGGAAGACCTCGCGCCAAGTGAGACGGTGCAGTTGGATAAGAGCAAAGTGCTCTCTTTTGTGACAAAGCTTGGCTCTACAAATTCGCATACAGCCATACTGGCACGTACGATGAATATTCCGGCACTGATTGGCGTGCATTACGATGCGGATATAAATGGCAAAATGGCGATTGTGGATGGATTTGCAGGGAAACTTTATGTTGAGCCTGATGAAGAGACATTGAAGAAATATGAAAAGCGCAGAGCGGAAGAGGAAAATAAAAAGAGGCTGCTGCTGGAATTGCGCGGCAAAGATAATATCACAAAAGACGGAACAAAAATCAATTTGTATGCCAATATCGGAGGTGTGTCAGATGTGGCGAGTGTACTGGCAAACGACGCCGGTGGAATCGGTTTGTTCCGCAGTGAATTCCTCTATTTGGAATCAGACACTTACCCGACAGAGGAAGAGCAGTTTAAGGCGTATAAGACAGTTGTAGAAACAATGGCAGGGAAAAAGGTCATTATCAGAACCCTGGATATCGGTGCGGATAAACAGGTGGACTATTTTGAACTAGGGAAAGAGGAAAATCCGGCGATGGGATACCGCGCTATCCGGATATGCCTCGACAGGCAGGATGTATTTAAGACACAGCTTCGTGCCATTTATCGTGCCAGTCATTATGGAGTGATTTCCGTCATGTTTCCAATGATTATATCTGTCTGGGAGGTTCGCCAGATAAAGAAACTGATTGAAGAAGTGAAAGAAGAACTGCATGAGCAGGAAATTCCTTATGGTGACGTAGAGATTGGGATTATGATAGAGACACCCGCGGCAGCAATGATAAGCGATCTGCTGGCAAAAGAAGTGGATTTCTTTAGTATAGGCACCAATGATCTGACGCAGTACACACTGGCGATAGACCGGCAGAATCCGAAGCTGGACAGCTTTTATGACGCTCACCACGAAGCTATTCTCAGGATGATTCAGATGATCGTAGACAACGGTCATAAAGAGGGATGCTGGGTTGGTATCTGCGGGGAACTGGGTGCAGACACAGAGCTGACGGAGACATTTCTCCGGATGGGGGTTGATGAGCTCTCCGTATCGCCTTCCATGGTTCTTCCCGTACGATCGGTAATCAGGAATCTTTCTCTTTAAAGTCTCTTTCATGCAAATTTAAAATGGAGGTTGGATTTTTCTGCCGTTTCGTGTATACTATTTAGAAACAGCTATACCCAAAATAATGCCGAACGAGGAGGAATAAGTATGGCACGGAAATGTAGTGTGGAACGGGCAGAGAAAATTGCCGGTGGATTTGCAAAAGCGAAAAAAAATATTATAATCCAGTATCAGGGCAGAGAACGGACAGAGCAGCATCTGCTGGAACAGATACGGCAGGATGCTGCCCGCCAGGGAGTACCGGATGATGATATCATGGAGCTTGATGTTTACGTGAAACCGGAAGAACATAGTGTATTTTATGTGATAAATAAAGAAACCGAAGGGAAAATTGAATTTTAAATTTGCGAAAAGATAAAGGAGATTAAACTATGGCAGTTACATTTGTAGTGGCGAATCAAAAAGGCGGTATCGGGAAAACGACAACAGCTACGACACTTGCGGGTATTCTTGCGAAAAGAGGGAAAACGCTGCTTATCGATGCCGACCCACAGGGGAACAGTACCAGTACCTATCAGGCGCAGATACAGGATGAGGCAACGTTATACGACGTAATGGTGGATTCCGATAAGCTTCCACTTGATGAGGCAATCCAGCACAAAGAAAACGGAGATATTGTTGCTTCCGATCCACTTTTGACAAAAGCGGAAAAGATGCTTGAGGGAAATGTAGAGGGTCTCTATCGTCTCAAAGATGCTGTGGATGAACTGGATGGGTATGATTACCTGGTGATTGATACGGCTCCTTCCTTGAATGTAATCTTATATAATTGTCTGATTGCGGCAGACAGGGTAATTATCCCAGTTACAGCGGATGCCTATTCCATGCAGGGCTTAAAACAACTGTATGATACAATTGTAGCCGTACAAAGACGACAGAATCCGGCACTTTCGATAGCCGGATTGTTGCTTGTAAAGTATTCGGGCCGCTCAAATCTCGAAAAAAATGTACAGGGTGAGTTGAAAGAACTGGCAGAGAGTATGGGGACCAGATTGTTTAAAACTGCAATTCGCGAATGTGTCAAGACAAAAGAGGCACAGACGCAGAAAAAACTTTTGATTGATTATGCGCCAAACTGTACAACGATGCAGGATTATCTGTCTTTTGTGGACGAACTGCTGATGGAAAAAACGGATGAGTAAAAAAACTAAAAATCTGCTTTTGCTTGTCTTGGCTGTCGTTGTACTTGTATTTGGAATCAGCAGGCTGCGCATACAGTCCGTTTCGGATTATCAAAAGGAAAGTGAAGGGCTCTCAAAACAGTTGCAACTAGAAGATGAGACCTCTGTAGAACTTCCGGATATTGCAGTTTCCGGTACATCTACAAACCCTGTTAAAGAGACGAGTGAAAGCTCTTTTTCTGCCGCTCCCCAAAAAGAGAAAAAGGTCAGACCAAAACACACAGCTCGCGTGAAAACGGATACAGACAAGAAGAGTACCGAGAGCAGGAAAGATTCTGCCGCTGCTGTTCAGGAATCCAAACATACAAAAAACGAGAAGAAGAATCGTCCGAAGGCAACTCCGGATGTGACAAAAAAGCCCGCAGCGACACCATCCGGTCAGAAACCGGATACGATTAGCTGTACGATTGAAATACGATGTGATTCACTAAATGAAAATCGTGACATTTTGGAACCGTCACTCTTAGAATATGTGCCAGAAGACGGCATTCTTCTTACCAGAACCCGGGTCACGGCAGCGAAAAAATCGAGCGTATATGATGTCCTTTCACAGGTGTGTCATGCTAAAAAGATTGCCCTGGATGCCGAGTACACACCGATGTATGGGAGTTATTATGTGCGCGGAATCGGGCATCTGTATGAAATGGATGCCGGAGATATGAGCGGATGGCTCTATACAGTAAACGGAAAAAAGCCGGATGTAGGGGCATCCAGTTTTATTTTGTCAGAGGGCGACGCTATTGTATGGGGGTATTCCTGCAATGGAACAACCATGTAGTAACACTTCAGAATGGAGGAAATGATGGAAAAATTCAGGGACGACTTTACCCGGATGCATCCGGTTGCCCTGCTTCTCTATTTAATGGGAGTTATGCTTGTGACAATGCTGACACTCAATCCGGTTTTGCTTGCCGTTTCCTTTGTGACTGCATCGATTATCGGAAGTCTTTTGTGTGGAAAGCGTATATGGAAAACAGCACTTTGGCTATTTGTGCCGGTGTTGTTTTTTTCAGCAGGGATTTTGCCATTGTTTTCACACAATGGTGTGACCCCGCTTTTTTATATCAATTCTCAGGCGGTAACCCTTGAGAGTGTCTGGTATGGCAGTGTGATGAGTGTCATGCTTGTAACGGTATTTCTCTGGTTTCAGATTGGCAGCAGACTTTTGGATGGAGAAAAATTATTGTTCCTATTTGGGAAAGTACTTCCTTCCCTGGGGCTTTTAGTATCTATGGTATTTCGTATGCTGCCACTGCTCAGAAACCGTTTCCGGGAAATTCGGGAGGCCCGGAGAGGGCTGGGAATCCATGAGTCACAACCCGGATTTGTCAAAAGATGCCGGTGTTTGGGGAAAGAGTGTTCCATATTGATTTCATGGTCGCTGGAGAATTCGATTGAGACCTCTCTTTCCATGGAATCGCGTGGATATGGCACCGGCCGCAGGACAAGCTTTCATCTGTTCCATGTGCACAGAGAAGATATCATTTTTGCGTTGTTATTTTTTCTTTTGATCAGTGTGACGGCCGTTTCTGTGGGAATGGGAAGCTTTCAGGCGTTTTATTTCCCTGCATTTCATATGGAGAAAATGCAGGTTCACACAATATCCGGAATTGTGGCATTTGCAATCGCGGGTCTTTTGCCACTTTTGCTGGAAGGAGTAAAAAAATGAGAGAAACAAAAACACTTTTGGAACTGGAGCAGGTATCGTTTTATTATCCGACAGCAACAGAGCCGGCACTGAAAAATATATCACTAAAAATTAAAGTATCAGAAATCGTCGTTCTCTGTGGACAGTCCGGGTGTGGAAAAAGTACGTTGCTGCGTCATATGAAGAAAAACCAGATTCCTTTTGGAAACGGCAGCGGCAATATTTACTTTGATGGAGTAAATCTGGAAGAAATGAATGACAGGGAGGCAGCGAGGCGTATCGGATATGTGGGTCAGGATCCGGACAGCCAGATTGTTACCGATACGGTGTGGCATGAGATGGCTTTTGGACTGGAAAATCTGGGGACTCCTTGTGAAGAGATCCGGAAGCGGACAGCGGAGATGGCAGAATATCTTGGGATGGGGGGGATATTCAGAAAGCCGGTAGAAGAGCTTTCCGGTGGACAAAAGCAGATGCTCAATCTCGCCGCTGTCATGGTAATGAATCCGGATTTGCTGATTCTGGATGAACCGACTGCGCAGATGGATCCGATTGCGGCGAACCGTTTTATACAGACACTGATACGGCTGAATCAGGACTTCGGTACAACGATGGTACTTTCGGAGCAGCGTCTGGAGGAAGTACTCCCGGTCGCTGACCGTGTGTTATTCCTGCATGCGGGGGAGATTCTTTCGGAAGGTGATGTGTCAAAGAGCGGATGGCTGCTGGCGCAGTGCGAGAAAAAGACAGGAAAACCATTTCCGGTAAAGGAGGCATTCCCCACAGCACTACGCATATTTGCAGCCTGTGAACCTCTTTTGACAGAAGATACAAATTCGCCGCTTTCGGTAAGGGAAGGAAGAGAGTGGCTGCGCACCAGAGTGCCGGAGAAAAAGACAAACCGTGCTATAATAGAGAAAAAACAGATTTGCGAAAAGCAGGAGATTGTGGTTAAGGCGCGGGGGATTACCTTTTCGTACCAAAAGGGGAAACGTATTCTGGAAGACTTTTCTATTGATGTAGAAAAGGGGAGCTTTTATGGTATTCTCGGGGGAAATGGTTCCGGAAAGACAACCGCATTAAAGCTTTTGTCCGGTGTGTACCCAAAGTGCGAGCGAGGAAAAGTCACACGTCGGGGAAAGGTTCTTTATCTGGCACAGAATCCGCAGAGTCTTTTTACCGAGATAACCGTGGAGGAAGAACTGGCGGAGATGTTTGCGGATGAAAAGAAAAGAGATTCACAGAAAATCAGGCAGGAAGTAGAACAGATGCTTGAGTTTCTCGAGTTGTCCCACTTACGGACACAGAATCCGATGGATGTAAGCGGAGGGGAGAAGCAGCGTCTGGCACTGGGCAAGATACTTTTGCGTAATCCGGATGTTCTTTTGCTGGATGAGCCGACAAAAGGGCTGGATGCTGCATTTAAAAAGAAGCTTTCGCAGTTGTTTTTAAAACTGCGAAAACAGGGGATGACGATTGTGATGGTCACTCACGATCTGGAGTTCTGCGCGGCAAATGCGACACACTGTGGGCTTTTGTTTGACGGATGTATGATAAGCAGCGGCACCACACGGGATTTTTTTGCCGGAAATTCCTTTTATACGACGGCAGCCGGAAGGATAGCAGAGGGATTTTTCGAGAATTGTATGCTGAGTGAAGATGTGATAGAAAGGGTGCAGAGCCTGTGACACAAAAGGACAAAAATGTCAGACAAAAACATCGGAATTTTGACTGGGAAATGTTTTTGGCAGAAAAAAGAAAGCGACGGATAATAACGATGCTGATACTGGCAGCGGTGCTGCCGGCACTTCTCTTTTTGTTTTTTTATTTCTTTCAGAACAGATATTATCTTCTTTTCAGTCTGTTTATTTTGTTCCTTCTGACGGGAGCGTGTGTGGCAAACTTTGAGAGGAGGCATCCTCGTGCCAGAGAGATCGTAATGATCGCGGTTCTGACTTCCCTGACGGTAGCTTCCAATGAAATCTGTGCACATACGGTTCCGCTTCATGCGGGAACGGCACTTGTGGTATTGTCGGGTATCGGGCTTGGACCGGAAGCAGGGTTCCTGATTGGGGCACTCAGCCGTTTTCTGTGCAATTTTTTTGACGGGCAGGGGCCGTGGACACCATGGCAGATGTTTGCCTGGGGACTGATTGGATACCTCGCAGGTCTTTTGTTTAATACGATTGAGAGGCGGAGCAAAATGGAAAAACAGACGTTAGCAGAGAGACTGGCACTGCAGAAGAGTGATACATTCCGCGTGCTTGCCGGACCGGTTGTCTGTATCATAGTTTTCTGGGTTGTCGCCTATGTAGTGTTTCTTTTTGCTCATGAACCGGGAGAGAACTTTTTTGGATGGCGGGTTTATGCGTTTGGCATAGCCGGAATGGTGGCAGGAGGAATATTTCAACGCAGACGTCTTTCGGCAGATACGATAACAATAACTGTTTTTACATTTATCTCTGTGCTTCTTTTATATGGTGGAATCATGAATTTTGCTGCAATGCTGATGAATGCATCGTTTGATACAGGAGTCGTCGCGGTCAGTGCCGATGCTTTGAAAACATTATATATTACCGGGCTTCCCTATGATGCTGCCCATGCGGGAGGGGCGGCACTGTGTGTTTTCTTGTTTGGGGATGCAATCCTGCAGCGCCTGCAGCGAATACGGATAAAATTTGGAATGGTTCTGTAAATATATAACATTTTCTTGCATTTTTTTTCCAAATGATTTATTCTAATAATAGATTCCATACGACTGGCGGATGAATGGGAAAACCCATGGGGAGTATGGAGGATGTGAGAGCCGACCGCCTGGGCGACCTTTGTTCTGGTCGTCTGGGCGACCGGCTTTTGGTATCTTATGACTTGCGCGTATGTCGGATGGCAGAAGTGCACAACAAAAATCGCTTTTTAGGGAAGCGGTGCAGAAAGGAAGGAAACATGGAGAAAATATCATTGGAAAATGAACTGAAAAACAATGCGTATCCGGGAAGAGGAATTGTGATTGGAAAGTCTCCGAATGGGAAATATGCCGTGACTGCATATTTTATCATGGGACGAAGTGAAAACAGCCGTAACCGCGTTTTTGTGGAAGATGGAGAGGGAATCCGCACACAGGCATTTGATCCGTCCAAGCTCAGTGACCCGAGTCTTATTATCTATGCGCCGGTTCGTGTCCTTGGGAACAAGACGATTGTGACAAATGGTGACCAGACCGATACGATTTATGAGTTGATGGATAAGCAGCAGACGTTCGAACAGGCACTCCGCACCCGCGAATTTGAACCGGACGGACCCAATTATACCCCGCGTATCAGTGGTATCATGCACGTGGAAAATGGAGAGTATAATTATGCAATGTCCATTTTGAAAAGCAATAATGGAAATCCGGATGCCTGCAACCGTTATACGTTCGCTTATAGTAATCCGGTGGCGGGAGAGGGACATTTTATCCATACATATATGTGTGATGGAAATCCGCTGCCAAGCTTTGAGGGTGAACCGAAGCTTGCAGATATGATGGATGATATGGACGCTTTTGCTGATATGCTGTGGAACAGCCTCAATGAGGACAATAAAGTTTCCCTGTTTGTCCGTTATATAGAGATTGAAACCGGCAAATACACATCAAAAATTATCAATAAAAACAAATAAGGAGTAGAATCATGAAAGAATTAGAATTGAAATATGGCTGCAATCCAAACCAGAAACCGTCTAAAATTTATATGAAAGAGGGAGAACTGCCAATCCAGGTACTCAATGGCAAACCGGGATATATCAATTTCCTGGATGCTTTTAATGGCTGGCAGCTTGTAAAGGAATTAAAGAAAGCGACCGGACTTCCGGCAGCAACCTCTTTCAAACATGTATCCCCGGCAGGAGCAGCAGTAGGTCTTCCGTTGACGGATATTGAGTCCAAAATTTACTGGGTGGATGATCTGGGCGAACTGACACCGCTTGCAGCCGCTTATGCAAGAGCGCGCGGTGCTGACCGTATGTCATCCTATGGTGATTTTATTTCTCTTTCTGATGTATGTGATGTGTGTACGGCAAAGATGATAAAGAGAGAATTTTCAGATGGCATTATTGCACCGGGCTATGAGCCGGAGGCACTGGAAATACTGAAAGAAAAAAAGAAAGGTGCTTATGCGATTATTCAGATTGACCCGGATTATGAGCCGGATCCGATCGAACACAAAGAAGTATATGGCATTACCTTTGAACAGGGACGAAATGAGCTGAATATAGACAAAGATTTCTTCAGCAATGTTGTGACGGAAAATAAGGAAATTCCGGATTCTGCGAAAGTCGATATGGCGATTGCCATGATTACTTTGAAATATACACAATCCAATTCTGTATGTTATGTAAAGAACGGACAGGCTATCGGAATTGGTGCAGGGCAGCAGTCCCGTATCCACTGTACCCGTCTCGCAGGAAGCAAGGCCGATAACTGGCTGCTCCGCCAGTCTCCACAGGTGTTGAACCTGCCATTCAAAGAGGGAATGAAGCGTGCAGACCGTGACAATGCGATTGACCTTTATATCGGTGAGGATTATATGGATGTACTGGCAGATGGTGAATGGGAAAAAGTATTTACCGAGAAGCCACCGGTATTCACAAAAGAAGAAAAACAGAAATGGATTAAAGAGTATGCGACAGATGTAACTCTTGGCTCAGATGCCTTTTTCCCATTTAGTGACAACGTAGAACGCGCATTCCGCAGCGGCGTAAAGTATATTGCACAGCCGGGCGGTTCCATCCGTGATCAGGACGTGATTGATGCGTGCAATAAGCATGGTATTGCCATGAGCTTTACCGGAATCCGTCTGTTCCACCACTAAAAATAACAAAGCGCAAGTAAATGAAATATTTTATGCCCACCGGCTTCTGTGGATAACACAATCCGGTGGGTTTCCTTTTGCGGGCCGATATGAAATATTTTGTATTCCGGATGCTGCCACTCATGAACCCGGTAAGAGTCCAGCGAAAAAGCGTTGTTGCCGTCAATTTCTACCGAAAGACAGCCCATTTCCGGAATGATGTCGACCATGTAGGACAGAAACAGTGTCCGGCAGGTCAGTGTGAGTTCGATTTGTTTTGGAAAGTTACCGGAAGCGTCTGCCCACTCTTTTCCGGCAAAGGAAAGGTATGCCAGATCCCGGCGGAAAAAGGCATCTTCCGGCAGTATACACGGAGTGTTTTCTGAATCGTCAAGCATCTGTAAGAGCGTAATGATTCGGTCAGCGATAAAATGATGTCCCACCGGCCCGGGATGTTTGTCGTCGTATGAGTAATCACTCCAACGGATTTTGCCATTTGCAATGCAGTCATCCAGTTCTCCGCCGATATCCACATAAGCGATGCCGTAATGTTCATTGGCAGCAGACATCTGAGGTGCACAGGAATAATTTGTCTCGCTCTTTACAAAAAAACTGAGAATGGCTGGTTTCGAAGGAAGAAGGAGAGCCTTTGTGAGAAGACTTTCGTAGGATTCCCGGAAATCAGGATTTTTCTGGTCATTTATGGAATGATCAAGAACAATCAGGTCAGGTGAAAGCGCTTCAGCTTCCTGATAGCACTGGTACAGTGCGTGCATTGACGACAGGCCTGGTACACTCCGGTTATGCAGTAAAATGGCGTCGTTCTGATAGGTGTTGCACAGATATTTCTGTATGCGGACAGGAAACTGGTCGTTTTCCGGGATTTTGTAACCAAACGTAACAGAAGCACCTAAAAACAAAAGGGAAACCGGTTTTCCTTCCGAAGCTTTCCGGAACAGTTTGTGAAATCTGGAAGTGTTTCCCAGATAAAAATTTTCAGTCATAAATCTCACCTCAATCTCTAATGTCATAATAAGTATAAATCCGGTTATGGGTAAAAGGAAAGTAGAAAAATTAATAGAGTACATTATTTTTATGAATTTGCTTTCTCGCATGCCTGTTCGTATAATAAAATTGTGATTTGAGAAAACAATTTGTTTTGGAATAAAAGAGGGGGATGCAAAAACGAGGAGAAAGTTTGTGAGAAGGATTTTTCAAAACTAATTCTATCCTCTATTGGAGAGACTGTCAAAGGGCAGTCTCTCCCCTGCTTGTGCTGTCCCATGTGCCAAATCCTATAAGAGCACGAAGAATTTCAAGAAATTTTTTGGTGGCAGCAGAAATATGGCGTCCTTTCCGAATAGCAAATACGATATCCTGGCTTGCAGCCAGTGAATCCAGTTTATAGTATAATGGATGCCGGACAAAATTCCCGTGCAGAATCAGTGAATCCGGAATCAGCGCTACTGCGATGCCGGATTCACTCCAGCGGAACGCTGTTTCAATGTTGTCAACAGTAGTGACAATATGCGGTTTTATGGCAGATTCATGAAATATATCCCGGTGGCACGGATAAAAACTGTTTTCCGGTTTCACACCGATTATCGGCAAATCCGGAAACGAGGATAATGGAATGGCAGGAGCTTGAAAGAAACGCCGGCTTTCCTCTGAAATATCCGTATACTCCAACGCATAACCGGCAAAAGCATTTGGAAGAGGAAAATCTTTTGCTGCCGTCAGATAGTGAGTTTCAGTATATAGATTTTCGCAATGGAAAAATTCTTTTTCAAAGGAATCATTTTCTATGGCAAAATCGATTTCGCCGGAAAATAACAATTCCTTAATTCGTTTTATATTATCTGTAATGATGTCCAGCTGGATGCCCGGAAACTGTTTTTGAAATTCCAGGATTACCGTTGGAAGAAGATTTGCCGCTCGGAAAGAGGAGGTGCCGATTGTGAGATGACCGACACGCAGATCGGTAAGATCGGAAAGCTGTTTTTCATATTCCAGCATCGCCGCTTTTGTTTTTCTGAGTGCTTCCAGATAAAGTTCACCCTCCGGTGTGGGCGTGATTGGACCGTTTCCGCGGTTGAAAAGAGTGACATTCATTTGCTGCTCCAGTTTTCTTACATACTGGCTTAATGCAGATTGGGTCAGAAATAAGCGGTCAGCAGCTTTGGAAAAACTTTTTTCCTCTGACAGAACCAGCAGATAATCAAGATGTGGTATATTCATGAAGACACTCCTTTGTTTTTTGTTATAAATAATATTATAAAAGTGTTTGTTATAAAAGTAAATACGATTTTTCCTCGCTTTTGCCTTGTGGCAGAAAAGAAAATATAATATAATAAATATAATATGTAAATGAAGTGAAAAGAAAGCGAGGACTGTTATGAGAAAACCGAATCAAAAATATGATAAATACTGGTATGCGGGGCTGACGGGATTTCTGGTACTGGCAGCAGCGCTTGCCGTGTGGATGATAATAGATAATCTGGGAGCTTTGGGCGGGATTTTGTCTGCTGTGAATTCGGCACTTTATCCGATTTATGTGGGATTGATCATTGCCTACCTTCTAAGCCCGTTGGTGAACAAAACAGACCGGTATATATTTGTCCCTTTGATGGAAAAGATTGTGAAGAAAAAGAATAAAGCAAAGAGAATTGCCCGGGGGATTTCAGTGACAGTTGTACTTTGCCTGTCTATGCTTATTATATTCTGTCTTGCCATGATGGTAGTTCCGGAAGTAATCAACAGTATCAGTAGTCTGATTTACAATCTGCCGGGTTATTACCAGAATCTGCTTTCCTGGGGGGAAGAGGTGTTTAAATCCAACCCAAAGGTTGTAGAACTTTTTCAGAGGTATTCAGGTGTTATTTATGAGAGTTTCCTTTCCTGGCTGCAGGATTTTATTTTGCCGAGCAGTACAAGATTACTTAATGTTGTTACCGACGGTGTAGTAAATGCCGTAAATGTTGTGGTAAATATCTTTATAGGAGTCATCGTATCCATTTATCTGATGGCTTCCAAAGAGAATTTCTGTGCGTTGGGTAAACGACTGATATACACGGCCTTTTCCATAAAAAGAGCCAATAGTATATTAGATGTTCTGGGGGAGACACATACTGTTTTTGCCAAATTTATCAGCGGGAAAATAGTAGATTCTCTGCTGGTTGGTGTACTTACATTTATCATTATGAGTATTGCCGGTGTTCCGTATACCATTCTGATTAGTGTTGTGATTGGTGTAACAAACATAATTCCTTTTTTTGGACAGTATATCGGAATTATTCCGAGTGCAATTCTGGTGTTTATCGCGAATCCGGTAAAAGGTATTATATTTTTAGTTTTAATAATTATTCTGATGCAGTTTGATGGAAATGTACTGGGACCAAAGATTCTGGGAGATTCTATTGGACTGAAAAGCTTCTGGATATTGTTTTCCATCCTGTTTTTCGGTTCCCTGTTTGGACTGCTTGGAATGATTTGTGCCGTTCCGGTATTTGCTATTGTCTACCGTATGACAAAAAGATGGAGTGCCCGAAGGCTGGCTGATAAAAAATTGCCGACGGAGACAGAGTTTTACTGTGAGTCGGGCGAGTTGAAGCAGGAAGATAATGATTAAAGAGGTGTAATGGATGAGAAGGTTAGGTATATTACTTGGGGGAATACTTGTTGCGAGCTGTATGTTATGCTCCTGTGGCCTGTTGCCGACGGAGGAGGAATTCGATACGGCACCTGTAGTAAAGGAGTATGAGGGCAATAATTATAACAAGTATACAGTGGTTCGCGGAGATATGGTACAAAAGGAATCAATTGCGGCTACTTATCAGGGGACTACAAGAGTAGAAGTGGTTGGCGAAGGGATTGGCGTACAAATAAAAAAATTCTGCGTAAAAAAGGGACAGAAGGTCGAAGTGGGAGATGTTCTGGTTGAGGATTATCTGCCGGAGCAGGAGAATATTATAAAAAAATCCAAACGTCAAATGGAAACTCTTGAATTGCAGATTCGGCAGGCACAGCAGATGAAAAAGAGAGAACTTGAGAAGCTCATACGGCTTGGCGGAAGCAAAGAACAGAAAAAGAGTATTCGTTCACAGTATGACTCTCAGATTCAGAACTGCAGATCCAGCCTGGAACTTTTAAAACTGGATATCCGGTCGGCAAAAGAAGAATTGGAAATGAATACGCTGACTGCGGATATCGATGGCCGTATAACGATGGCAGATACATCTTTTGAAGGCGGTTTTGCGACAGAAGATAATGTGCTGATGGTAATTGAGGGGAAAAAGAAAAACCGTTTCCGGGCGAAAACCAAGTTTGCTTCCCATTTCAAAAACGGGGAAGAGGTTATTGTCACGGTAGGCGGTCAGCAGTATAAGGCGACGGTCAGACATACGGTGGAAAAAAATCTGATTTATCTATATCCTAAGACAGAATTATCCCTGAAAAATGGAATAGTCGGGACGGTAGACCTGATTCTGAAAGAAAAGAAAGATGTGTTATATTTACCGGCTGCCCTCGTATACGAAATGGGAGATAAGACAATTGTTTACGTCGAGGGAGAAAACGGGGTGAAAACCATTCGTGAGGTGACAGTTGGAGAACAGATTGATAACCTGATAGAAATTACGGATGGTTTGCAGGAAAATGAGCAGATCATTACGAATTGAGCAATGGAGGAAGTGCAAAGATGAGGGGAAAAACTGCAAAAAAGAGAAAATTTCGGGGAGTGGCAGCAGCTTTTTTGTCAGGTGTTATTCTGTTTTCTCTGATGGGATGCGGGGCAAATGATGCATCGGTTCAGATACCTGAGCTGAGAGAGCCTGTAGGCATTGATGTCGATACGGCTGTGGTGAAAAAAATGGATTTCAGCAGTGTGGAATCGTTTCAGGGGGAAATTGTACCGGACATTAAAGGACTTTATTTTGTGAGTTCGGGAATTATCGGAAAAATGTATGTGACAACCGGTGATAAGGTGAAAAAAGGACAGCTTTTGGCAACTCTTACCAGTGTAGATGGTGGCGTAAAGGCGTTGAAAAAACAGTTAAGAGATACCGACAGGCAGAATAGAGAAACAAACAGGATTAGCCAGTGTGATATTGATCAGATGAAAGAAGAACTGCAGCAACTGAAGACGCAGTATAAAAAAGAAAAAGAAGGAGCTGTAAAAGCTGGTATAAAACAAAAAATACTTGAAAAAGAAGAGGACATCAGTATTGCCGGGCTGCGTCTTTCCCAGCAGAAAGAAACACAGGCACTTGAACGCAAATTCCTGCTTGAAGATATAGAAGTGGCAAGACAGCAGACGAAAGACAGCAAACTGATTTCGCCGGTTAATGGCGAGATTATTTCAACAGCAGGTGGAAGCGGGTATATGGTACAAGGTGGTGTGACCGCAGTGAATGTGGCGGATATGGAACATCCGAGAATAAGGACCTCCTATGTATCTTCTTCGGTTCTTGGAAAAGCCAGCAGTTATGTGGCTATGGTGAATGGAAAAAAATACCGGGTAAAAGTTGAGGAGCAGGAACTGGATCCAATGGATATTGAGATGGGGCAGTATCCGGAGAATACCTGGTTTGATTTTGTAGATAAAGCGAATGTCAAGGTGGGAGATTCTGCTACCATAGAGCTCTATAACGAGATGTCGGAGGATGCTCTTGTGGTGCCTTCCAATGCAGTTTTTCGTGTAAAAAGAGAAAATTATGTTTATCGGATGGAAGGCAATGTTAAGAAAAAAACGGAAGTAATGATAGGAACCGAGACAGACGCGTATACCCAGATTCTTACTGGGCTGAAGGAAGGAGATGTGGTATATGTACAAGATTAGATGGGGGGCAGTTTTTATCATTGCCGGACTGCTTCTGACGGGGTGCGGTGAGCAGAAAAATACATCAGAAATTCTTTTGTATCAGAGTGGCAAAGAAGAGGAAAAAGAGGTTGATTACAAAACAACTTCCGTAAGAAAGGCAACTTACAAAGAAACCGTATCCGGGACCGGAGAACTTTATTATACAACGGAGAATACGGTGTCAGTGGATGAAGAAAATACATATCTGGATAAAATATGCGTGAAAAATCATCAAAAGGTAAAAAAAGGAGATATTCTTGCCATTTACCATGTGCGTACATCCAAAGCTTCCCTGCAGAAGAAAAAATTACTTCTGGAGCAGGCAAAGTCCAAGTATGAAGCGCAGCTGAAAAGCAAGGAAAGTGAGGTCCTTGCCAAGGAGAAAGCGATTGATTCCCTCACAAGCGAATCGGAGATAAAAATTGCCCGCATAGAATTAAAACGGCTGAAAAATGAGTATAAAAAACTTGTGAGCTCCGGTAAAGATGTGCGTAAACAGGAACAGGAATACAAAACGTTACTGCGTAAGCAGAAAAAAGCGGTGCTCAAATCTGCTTATACGGGTACAGTAGTAAATGCGACTACCGTAAATGAGTGGGAGGAGACGACGATTGCCGGTGAAAAGCTGATGACAATACGGGATGAGTCGGATTTCCTGATTCAGGTACAGACAGATACCGGCGGACTTCGATATAACATGACAGTAGATATTGCGCTTGGTTCAACAACAGAAAATATAAAGTATCGTTTGAAAGGCAGAGTGATTTCTACCGATAATCTGTATTCCTCGGGAAGCAGTGATGAGGAGGAAAGCAGTGTTACAACACTTGTAAAAGTATCCCAAAAGGATATGGCAAAGTATCCGTTTGATAAATACAATATTTATGTGACCGGGGTTACACTGCGGATTGAAAATGCGTTGCTTGTCGATTCGGAGGCAGTCTACGAGGAAACGCAGGAAAACGATGTTAAGCTTTTTGTTTATCTTCTCGAAGAGGGTAAACTTCATAAGCGATATATTGTAAGTAACTATAAGCAGGACAAATATTATCTGGTAAATCAGGGGTTAGAAGAAGGACAGACCCTTGCAGTTATCCGGAATTAGAAAGGGGAGGTTAGATGATACGTTTTATAAAGCAAAAACTTCTCCATAAAAAATGGATGGTAATCAGTCTGCTGATTGGTAATCTGCTTTTGGTAGCAATTGCCTGCAGCAATCCGATGTATCAGAACGCTGCCCTGCAGAAAACACTGCAGTCTAAGCTGAACCGGTATATCCAGGAAGAGAATGCGAATCCCGGAATTCTCACTTTTGAGTCCAACCGGAAAGGAAATGAGGGGCAGGAAGAAGAGTACCGGACGATACAGAGTATGGCTGAAGGAGCGGCAGAACGGTTAGGAGTGGATCAGAATTATCTGATTACCCTTCATGAGACGGCTAAAACCCGTGGTTCTTTTGTGGAACAGCGGGGGAAAATAAATCTTTCAAAAACACTATGTGTTGCATCACTCTCTGAACTGGATAAGCATATAAACATGATGTCTGGCGAAATGTACCGAAATCAGTTGGATGCGGAGGGAAATCTGGAAGCGGTTATCAGTCAGCGTGCAATTTCCAAATTAAATCTTGTGATAGGTGATGTACTGGAGTTGAACAAATTTACCGATGCTTCGGGCAATCCGGTACAGGTAAAGATTACAGGTGTTTTCAGTAATAGTGAAACCGAGGATGATTACTGGGTCAATGCTCCATCCGATTATTATATGGAGGTTTTCGTCTCTCCGGAACTTTTTGAAAAAACATTTATGCGGTCGGAGAATCCATCGGCAGAAGTAAAGACTGACTGGTTTATGGTGTACGATTACAGAAATCTTCAGGCTTACCAGATAGATGGTATTATATCCGAAACAGAGGAGATGCTGCAGGAGACAGAGGGAAATTACAATGCTTTTGTGCTGGAACCGGATTATCTGGCGGTATTCCGGGAATATCAGACAGCGGCAAAAAAAGTTACTACAACTCTGTTGATTTTGCAGTTCCCGGTATTGACACTTTTACTGGCATTTATTTTTATGATTTCCAGGCAAATGCTGGATTTGGAACAAAATGAAATAGCACTTTTGAAAAGTCGTGGTTCCAGTAAAAAACAGATTCTTCTGATTTACTTTTTACAGTCGGTGATACTTGCTGCTATCAGTGGGGTTCTGGGTCTTCCGCTTGGCTATTTTCTATGTAAAGTGCTCGGTTCGACGAATGGCTTTTTGGAGTTTATTCAGCGCAAAGCATTACATATTACAATAAACGGCAGTGTATTTCTGTATATGATTGGAGCTATGGCAATATCGGTTGCCTTCATGGTACTTCCGGTATTCCGGGATGCTGATGTGACAATCGTAAATGTTAAACATAGAAAAAAGAACAAAAAAACGTTGTGGCAGAAGGCATATCTGGATGTAATTCTTTTGTTGGCTTCTCTTTATGGATTATATAGTTTTACGCAGCGTGAGGATGTGTTAATGACACAGATGCTCGAGGGGGAATCACTCGATCCATTTCTCTTTATCTGCTCGTCACTGTTTATTATCAGTGCCAGTCTGGTAGCACTGCGTATACAGCCGTTATTAATCCGTCTGGTCTATCTGATCGGGCGCAGGCACTGGCGGCCATCATTCTTTGCCTCTTTCCTTCAGATTTTGAGAAGCAGGGGAAAGCAGAGTTTTATGATGGTGTTTCTGATGCTTACGGTATCGCTTGGAATCTTTAATGCTACGGTAGCGCGAACTATTCTCTCCAATTCGGAGAGTAATATCCGCTATGAAACCGGCACCGACCTGATTCTGCAGGAGGCATGGGAAGACAACTCCATGTTTGTGGAAGATAATCCGGATCTTGAACTTACCTATTCGGAGCCTGATTTTTCTGTCTATGAAAATATGGAAGGTGTAGAGCACGCAACGAAAGTATACCGTGAAGATAACATTTCCACTTCCGTGGCGAAAACGGATTCGGAAAATTCAGTAAAGACGTCGTTGATGGCAATAGACACGAAAAATTTTGGTGAGACGGTGACCGATTTTGACGCGGCTTTGCTGCCGACACATATCAATCATTACCTGAACACATTGGCGTCTAATTCGGATGCGGTTCTTCTCAGCAGTAACTATCATAAAAAATATGGAGTGGAACTGGGAGATAAAATTACCTACACGAATGAGGATAAGCAGACAATCGAGGGAACGGTGTACGGATTTGTGGATTATTTCCCGGGTTATGTGCAGGAAAGTCATGAACTGAGCGAAGAGGACACTCTTGTCACAACGGAGCATTTTCTTGTAATTGCCAATCTTGCTGTAATACAGCAGACATACGGGGTAAAACCATATGAAGTGTGGATTCATGCAAGGGGATCTTCCCAGTTTATTTATGATTATGCGAAAGAAAATAACATGGAATATGTTGTCTTTGAGGATGTCGCATCGAAACTGGTAGGTGTGAAAAATGATGCACTTTTCCAGGGTACAAACGGTATTCTGACAATGAGCTTTATCGTTATCCTCGTGCTTTGCTGCACCGGATTTCTGATTTACTGGATTCTCTCAATCAGGCAGAGAGAATTGCTGTTTGGAGTATTCCGGGCGATGGGTATGACAAAGCGTGAGATTATACAGATGCTTATTAATGAACAGATTTTCAGTTCCGGTCTATCGATTCTGATAGGGGCAGGTCTTGGTATTCTGTCTTCCAGACTGTTTGTTCCGCTTGTTCAGATATTCTATGCATCGACGGATCAGGCAGTTCCGCTGCAGGTACAGTATAACGCACTGGATATGGTCCGGCTGTTCTGTGTAATAGGAATTGTAATCATTGTATGTATGGTTGTTCTTGGAAAACTGATAAGCAGGATAAATATTTCCCAGGCATTGAAGCTTGGTGAGGATTAATGAAAGCGAGGGATATGGATGGAGCCAATCATAGAAACAAGAGATGTGGTTCAGAGTTTTCCTGTGGCGGGAGGCAAAGAACTGACGATTTTAAAGCATATTGACATCCAGATACCGACGGGCAGACTCACCATGCTGAGGGGGCGTTCCGGTTCGGGAAAAACAACATTGATGAACATATTGAGTGCACTGGATTATCCGAAAAGTGGCAGTGTTTTGTTTCAGGATACACCGATAGAAAATATGCCGGAAAAGGAACGGGAGAAACTTCGTAAAACGAAAATCGGTTTTGTATTTCAGTCCGTGGCATTAATTCCAATCATGACTGCTTATGAAAATGTGGAATTTGTTCTCCGGCTGGCAGGGTATAAGGGAAACCGCAAAAAACGTACCGAAGAATGCCTGAAGCTGGTAGGGCTTGGAAGCAGGATGCACCACATGCCACAGGAGTTATCCGGTGGAGAACAGCAGCGTGTGGCGATTGCCCGGGCAATTGCGCACGAGCCACAGATTATTTTTGCGGATGAGCCGACAGCAGAACTTGATTCCGGAACAGGCCTGCAGATAATGAAAATATTTAAAGAGCTGATTGAGAAACAGGGGGTCACGATTGTGATGACAACCCATGACACCGGTTTGCTGGATATTGCAGACTGCATCTATCAGATAGAGGATGGTGAGATTGTTGAAAAAGATTGACGTCAGGGGAAGTATACACAAGCTTCACAGACTCCGGGATGCAGACAGAGTGGAGAACCATGAAGAACAAACGGTAGATGTGCCGGCGGATGTCATGATTGAATGTGACAGTCTTGTGAAAATATATAAGACAAAAGATATTGAGGTATTAGCGCTGCAGGGTCTGGATCTCACCGTAAAGAGGGGAGAACTGATGGCGATTATCGGAAACAGCGGCAGTGGTAAATCGACATTTTTGAATATGATCGGCGGATTGGACAGACCGTCGGCGGGTAAATTATATGTTGACGGCAAAAATCTGTTTCAGATGACAGAGGAAGAACTGGTCGAATACAAGCGGAGTACAGTTGGCTTTGTATGGCAGAATAATGCGCGAAATCTTCTTCCCTATCTGACTGCATGGGAAAATGTTATGACTCCGATGCTGTTTGCCGGTAGTGTGGAGGGCAGAAAAACAGAAGAGGAAAAGAAAAAGCGTGCACTGGAACTTCTGAAACTGGTAGGGCTTGAACAGCGCAGTAATAATAAGCTGAGCCAGTTATCGGGAGGCGAGCAGCAGCGCGTGGCAATCGCGATAGCACTTGCCAACAATCCCAAACTTCTTCTGGCTGATGAGCCGACCGGTGCAGTAGACCGCAAAACAGCAGATGATATTCTGGATATGTTCCGCAAACTGAATGAAGAGCTCGGGTTGACAATCGTCATTGTAACGCATGACAAAGAACTTTCGAAAAAAGTAAACCGGGTGATTTCCATCCGGGATGGAAAAACAAGCAGCGAGCGTATTATGAAAAATGATTACCGGGAAAAAATGGAGAATATGGATATAAACTGGAACGAAGAGGAGACGCAGGAGGAATATGCGGTTCTTGACCGTGCCGGCAGACTTCAGATACCTGGGGAGTTGCTGGATGAAATGGGAATATCAGGTAATAAAGTCAAACTGGAACTTGTAGATGGTAAAATAGTTATTGAAAAATCAGAATAATAGTGGTATACTAAGGGTTACCGGAAAGGCGAACATAGATTCGTTCCCATATCGTCTTTCCCAAAGAGGAGATGAGGGAGTTGAGCGATTATATGAGAGGGTATTCTAAAAGAACAAGAAAACGAAGAGCCTCTTACAAAAAGACAAACAGCCTGTATGAAAATTCCTACTACAGCAGCAGGAGCAGATGGATGGGAAGAGATGCAGATATCAGACGCAAAAAACAAATGCAGACGATTGTGATTTCAGTTTTTGTTGTTATATTACTGATTGTAGCGGCAATTGTCATCTTTCAGTTTGCTGGTCATAATCCTAAAACAACACCGGGAGATGCCAGTCCGATTGCTGCCGGGAACAATGTGTCACCGACTGCCGTGGCAGCAGAAGAGACGCCAGGAAGCAGCGCAGCGGAAGAGACGCCAGGAAATAGTCCGGCAGAAGAGACGCCAGGAAGCAGCGCAGGAGTAGTGACCCAGACTGTAGATGCCGTTGGTACGCTGAGTGAGGACGCAATTTCCGAACCGGCACCCAAACCACGCTCGAAGGCAGTTGCCCTGACTTTTGATGATGGTCCGAGCACAGCTAACACAATGACGATACTTTCTCTTTTGGAAAAGTATAATGCACATGCGACATTTTTTGTTGTGGGAAACCGAGTCGCAGCAGGAGCAGATATATTAAAAAAAGAACTGTCCATCGGATGTGAAATAGGAAATCATTCGTGGGATCACGCAAATTACAGTCTGATGAAGATGAAGGCTATAAATAAAAATCTTGAAAAGACACATAAACTGGTAAAAAAAATTACCGGCACTGATATAAAACTGGTTCGTCCGCCATACGGTGCAATCAGCGATGTGATGCGCAAGAAGTTTAAGTATCCGATGATTCTGTGGAGCGTGGATACTCTTGACTGGAAAACAAGAAATGCGAAGGCTGTTCTGAAAGAGGTAAAGAAACAGGTATGTGACGGTGCAATTATTCTGGTGCATGACATTCACGAGTCGACAGCACAGGCTATGAAACTGGTTTTGCCATGGCTGGTGGAACACGATTATGATATACTTACTGTTTCCGAACTTATGGAGCGCAATGGCATTAAAATGAAAGCGGGAAAAGCCTACGGCAGTGCTAATTGACGGGAAGAGGTGGCAAAAAAGTTATCCGACCTAAGTGTTGTAATAGATATAGAAAAATGACCAGAGGGCAGATAATAATTTACGTTAGCGAATCATAATACTCATACAGTTTCTGTACGCCGTTTTCCAGCAAATAATAATGGTGTATGTAGGGAACCAGAAGTACGAGAAACAGAAGTTCCAGTGGAACAAGGAGTATCTCATTCAAAAACAGATTTGCAAGCAGAGTAAGAATGGCAAGAAGAGCAAATAAAACGGTTACAATCAGATGTACCAGCCGTTCGTGTTGAAAAAATTGTATCTGGATGAGCAGTTCACTGCGGTGAGCTGCTTTTTCTTCGTCGGAAAGATTTTTACTGCTCAGTTCATTGTAAAAATTTAGATAATATTTCATGCGTTTCCCCATAGATTCTTTCCCCTTTCGCTTCTTTTGAATAGTATAGCATACTTGCGGGAAATTCACAAATATGTTATTCTGTACAGAGATTTGTAAGAAAGAAAAGAGGCTAGAAAATGTATAAATATAATCCAAAATCAGGTATTGCAGATGAATTTATCAACGATGCAGAAATTCTTGACTCTCTTGCCTATGCAGAAGCAAATAAGTCAAATAAAGAAGTGATTGATGCGATTCTGAAAAAGGCGGGAGAAATGAAGGGAATTTCACACCGGGAGGCGGCGGTATTGCTCGAATGTGATCTGGAAGAGGAAAATCAGAAAATCGAGAAACTGGCAAAGGAAATTAAAGAACGGTTCTATGGCAAACGGATTGTTATGTTTGCTCCGTTGTATCTGTCCAATTATTGTATTAATGGCTGCGTTTACTGTCCGTATCACATGAAGAATAAGCACATTGCACGGAAAAAGCTGACACAGGAAGAGATAAAAAAAGAAGTAATTGCTCTTCAGGATATGGGGCATAAGCGTCTGGCAATTGAGGCTGGAGAAGATCCGGTAAATAATCCGATTGAGTACATATTGGAGAGCATAAAGACCATTTACAGCATAAAACATAAAAACGGTGCCATCCGCCGTGTTAACGTAAATATTGCTGCTACAACTGTAGAAAACTATAAAAAGCTGAAAGATGCGGGAATAGGAACCTATATTCTCTTTCAGGAAACCTACAATAAAGAGGCCTATAAAGAACTTCACCCGACCGGACCAAAGAGTGATTATAATTATCACACAGAGGCGATGGATCGTGCGATGGAGGCTGGCATAGATGACGTGGGATGCGGGGTGTTATTTGGACTTGACAAATACCGTTATGAACTGGTCGGCATTATCATGCATGCGGAGCATCTGGAGGCTAAGTTCGGCGTTGGCCCGCATACGATTAGTGTGCCTCGCGTTTGTCCGGCAGATGACATTGACCCGGCAGAGTTAAATGCGATTCCGGATGAAATTTTCCAGAAAATAGTTGCCGTTATCCGCATTGCCGTTCCGTATACAGGAATGATTGTGTCAACGAGAGAATCCGTAAAGAGCAGGGAGCGCGTACTCGATTTGGGAATCAGCCAGATTAGTGGAGGCTCACGCACCAGTGTTGGGGGATATGTGGAGGAAGAGCCGGAGGAAGAAAATTCTTCCCAGTTTGATGTCAGTGACCGGAGAACACTGGATGAAGTTGTAAACTGGCTTCTTGGCATGGGATATATTCCGAGTTTCTGTACCGCATGTTACCGGGAAGGACGTACGGGAGACCGGTTTATGAAATTGTTAAAATCCGGGCAGATTGTAAACTGCTGCCAACCAAATGCCCTGATGACATTGAAAGAGTATCTGGAAGATTACGCTTCACCGGATACAAAAGCAAAGGGTGAAAAAGTGATTCAGGAACAGTTGGAGATCATTACCAATCCGGTGGTGAAAGAAAAAGCAAGAGAATATATAGAGAATATTCATCAGGGACAGAGGGATTTTAGGTTTTAGGTGGATAGAGTTTTTCGTTTTGGGGAACTTTTTTACATAATATACGAAATAAAAGTTCCCTAACGGAAAGAGGTGGAAAAAGTGGGTGCAAATGCCGGAGCGAGAGGGTTAGGATGTTAAAGACAGAGTTAAAGAAAATTATTTTTTCACCGCAATATATTATATGTGTGGTATTGCTATTTGCGTTATTAATGCTTGGAACCGTGGGACTTTGGTCAGACACG
>JAXEJU010000009.1:0-22324 GCA_034101395.1 Eubacterium sp.
TTATCTGTATGTTCATTATGAAACAGACAGATAAAGTTGTCTCCGCCAATTCGGCAGACGTATTCATCCGCTTCTAATATTCCCTGAAGACCGTCCACATATTTTTTCATAATTACGGTTCCTTTCGGACGTCCATAGGTCTGATTGATGATAGAAAATCTTTTTAAATTAAAATAAACACATGTGTATCCTCTGAGTTTACCTTTTGAAAATAATTTACCGGCCTCTTTAAAAAAGTAAGTAAGATTATGAATCTGAAGTTCCTTATCGTAAAAAGTAAGCCTATCCGCCAGCTTCATAACACGGCTCCGCCCGTGAAAAGTAAACAGCATTTTGACAAACACATGTATCCTCTGTTTTGTTTTCTCATCCCAGTCCTCATCACCCTGATATTGAAATAACCGGTAAACTGCAACCGTTCCCGCACCGGTTATTTCCCGCAATTCAAAGAAGCGCTGTTCATCAATTTCGCTCCCACAGACAGAGTAAAAAACCTTCGTCTCCCCCTGTGCGGAGATCTCAGCCTCTTCTGTCTGATAAAAATTCACCTGAGCCTTTGATACCCCTAATATCCGGCATACCTTCTCCAGTATATGCTCTACATCATAATCCGTGCAGTCAGAAATCTTTTCCATCCGCAGCAGGAATTCATTCAGGATTTCTTCATATTCACAACTGTCAATCAGCATCCTTCATCCCCCCTTCAACGGCAAGCTGAGGAATTGTTATAACAAATACCGTTCCGGAATCCTCGCTGCTTTCTACTGATATTTTGCCGGATATCTGATGAATCAGCAGATGGATAATAGAAAAACCAAGCTCCGAACTTTCCTCTTTTTCCATCGAAAGGAGTGTATCTTTATGGATATACTCATCCATCTTTTGCCTGTATTCTTCTGTCATTACACAGGTACGACTGCTTATCCGAATTATCAGATCGGTAGCGTAGTTCTTTTTATGTACATCAACACTGACAGTAACTTCCCCTTCATTCATACCGGAGGAAATGATGTTTACCATCAATTTGTTCATAATCTGCCCAATACGCCCGGAATCCCCCAGTAGATACTCCGGTGCTTCTTCTGCGACTTTCAGTGATATATAGATTTTCCTGTCCTCATACATCAGACGGACAATATTAATCTGCTGGTTCATAAAGTCACGAAGATGGTACTCGTCCTCTGCTAACTCCACGTCCCCGGTAGACATCTGAATATATCCGATTGTGCTTTCCAACGCATCATCAACGCACGACATCCATTCTTCCACTTTCTGTTTCATATCTGTACTCATATTCATCACAAAAATGGACTGGGAACGCGCTGCCCGTTCCAGTTGATAACTGTTCTGCAGTGCCATCGTCAATTTCCTCTGTACGAACCTGTCCTCCAATAAAACTCCCAATTATTTTATCCCCGACCATAATTGGTGCGGCATAATCAACCAGACCTGCATGACAGGTATATGCAGTTGGTTTTCTTTCTTTAAATGTCCGTAGCGCACCATTTCTGTCACATTATCACACTCCTCTACACCTCCACCCACTATTGCTTTTATTATACTCCGATATTTTGCAAAAATAAAGGATTTTCCTTGACAAAAACAATACCCATCACTATAATTATCTTTAACATGAATACAAACATGTAGACATATTTGTATCAAAAAAAAGCTATGACGAGAATAATGAATATCATCGGAATTATGCACTTTTTTTCCGAGTAGTAAAAAGGGATAACCTACAGAGAGTTGCCGGTTGCTGAGAGGCGCAGGGGAATCTTTTTATGAATACCTCTCTGAGCTGCACACTGAACGCCTCTTTAATGGGCAAGTAGGCTGTGACGCGTAGCAGGCGTTATCTTGCAACACGATACACTTTCCGACCGGAAAGCTGTCGTGACTGAGGCAGTCCGTGCAAGCGGATTGTAAAATAAGGTGGTAACACGGAGCATATTGCTTTCGTCCTTAAGGCGATGGCAGGATGCTTTTTTTGCGTTTATGAGGTCTATGTCTTTGAATAGCAAATATCTGAAAGGAGAATCGTAATGACTGTTTACGAAGAACTGGTTGCCCGCGGTCTGATCGCCCAGGTAACCGACGAAGAAGAAATCAAAGAATTAATCAATACCGGAAAAGCTGTCTTCTATATTGGATTTGATCCAACTGCTGACAGTCTCCATGTGGGACATTTTATGGCTTTATGCCTGATGAAACGCCTGCAGATGGCCGGTAACAAACCAATTGCACTGATTGGTGGCGGCACCGCGATGATCGGTGATCCATCCGGCCGAACCGATATGCGGCAGATGATGACAGAAGAAACCATTCAGCACAATTGTGAATGTTTCAAAGAGCAGATGAGCAAATTTATCGACTTCAGCGAGGGAAAAGCTCTGATGGTAAATAATGCTGACTGGCTCAAAAAGCTGAATTACATTGAACTTTTGCGTGATGTCGGAGCACATTTTTCCGTAAACCGCATGCTTACCGCAGAATGTTACAAACAGCGTATGGAAAAAGGCTTAAGCTTCCTGGAATTTAACTACATGATTATGCAGAGCTATGATTTTATGGCTCTTTTTGAGAAGTATGGCTGCAATCTTCAGTTCGGTGGTGATGACCAGTGGAGCAATATGCTTGGTGGAACAGAGCTGATTCGCCGAAAACTCGGAAAAGATGCCTATGCGATGACGATTAATCTGCTGCTGAATTCGGAAGGCAAGAAAATGGGCAAGACCCAGAAAGGTGCCGTGTGGCTGGATCCAAACAAGACAACTCCTTTTGAGTTTTACCAGTACTGGCGGAATGTAGATGACTCAGATGTTATCAAATGCATGAAAATGCTGACTTTCCTCCCATTAGAGGAAATCGAGGCGATGGAGAGCTGGCAGGGAAGCGAATTAAACAAGGCTAAGGAAATTCTTGCCTTCGAACTCACAAAACTTGTACACGGAGAAGAAGAGGCTTCCAGAGCTCAGGAAGCTGCCAGGGCTTTGTTCTCAAGCGGAAATGCGGCAAATATGCCTACTTATGAAATTGTGGAAGGAGATATCTCTGACGGCACCGTCGATATCCTCACACTGCTCCACTCCTCCGGTCTTGTACCATCCAAATCCGAAGCACGCCGGGCTGTCCAGCAGGGCGGTGTCAGCGTAGATGGTGAAAAAGTAACCGATATCCACACTGCTTATGAGATATCCACGTTTGAGGGCGATGGTATCGTTTTGAAAAAAGGAAAGAAAAACTTCCGGAAAATTTTGTTTACAAAATAATCAACTCCACTTGCCGACATCTCGCGATGTCGGCAATATTTTTTCAGAACGCTGATAATTGTCACAGCTTGTTTTAATACTCATATGTATATGTAGGAAAATAAACATGTTTCATTTTCTCATCTCTTTCTTCTTGAAAAGAACCGCTACAATATAACTGTCTGTCTTATGACACGATGAACAGACAATTTACTTATTCAGAAAGCGGTGATGATTCATGTCAATTCCAGAAAACAAAACCTTACAGAGAATACATCAGTTATGCAATGAACGCAACTGGTCTCTATACCGTCTTGCCAAGGAGGCAGATGTACCATACTCAAGCCTCAGCAACATGTTTTCGAGAAACACCCAACCGACTGTCAGCACTTTGGAGAAAATCTGCAGTGGTTTCGGTATTTCCATGAGTGACTTTTTTAATACTCCTGCCATCATCAATCCCAATTGCTATGTTCTTAATAGTGACGAAAAAGAAATTATCGACATTTACCGCTCATTGCCAAAACGCAAAAAGGAATTATTAAATGCCTATATGCAGGGTATTATGGAGATTTAACTTTACTTTTTTCTGCAAGAAATATAGCGGCAATCAATGATGTAAACGGAACCGTGAGAATTACTCCCATGCTGGAAGAAAGTCCCATATCCCGTCCGACATTCATACCTGACCGGAAAAGCTCTCCTGACGTCATCATAGGATTTTTTTCTTTCAGCTCATTCAGCGTGGATGCAATGGACATTCCCACATCCATCACAGCACCTGACGCAGCGATAAGAATTCCGGCAAACAGAAGCTGCCCCACCTGAATATCTGTCATCCCCTCAATATATACAAGATTTTCGACATCCGAGACATTATAGCCATTGATGTCGGCAACCTGTCCGAAGAGCCACGCAAAACCGCCTGCCACGATAACGCCGGACACCGTTCCCAGAATCGCAGCAACAGATTTTCTTGAAAAACCGTCAATAAAAATCATTGTTACGATCGTTGTAACTGCCACAACCACAATAGCTGCCAGAATAGGAGAGATGCCACGGTAAATCATCGGCAGAAAAAGAAAAACGATGCACACGAGCGTGAATAACAAGCCTCCGATAGAGGCAAGCCCTTTTTTTCCTCCGACGATACAGACAACAAGCACAAATATTGCCACCATCAGCCAGATTCTTGGCTCTCTGTGAATACTGTATACAGAAGCCGTGACGGTTCCCTCTGCCTCACTGACAATCGCGGTCACTTTCATTCCCACCTCACAATGGGCTCCATACAAATACCCCGAAGAGCTTTCGGCTTCCAATTTCTCTCCCTCGTGTGTACCGGACAAAATGAGTAGCTCAACCCGCTGGCTGCCAACATAATTTCCATTTTCCGTTTCATTGTCTTCGATAACCTGTAATACCTCTGCCTTTACAAAATTCCTGCCCTCTGTCTCCAGCAGCTTAGTCTTTTCTTTCCCCTGAAAGAAAAAAAGAAACAGAAGAAAGAGGATGCCGGCAAGTGCCAGACACCCTCCCTGGATTACTTTCTTTTTCATTATTTTACTTTTACCTTTGCCACCTTGCTATAAGGTCCATATACCGTCTGGGTTCCGCTTGTCACATAAGCCCGGACTTTCACATAATATTTCTTTTTAGAAATGAGACCTTTCAATGTGATACTCGTTTTCTTTGAAGTTATAAGCTTTGGATTATTCAGCTTTTTGCTGGTCGAATAAATGATTTCATAACCTTTTACGCTGTTTGCCGGCTTCTTCAAACCATCGTCAATACCAGACCGGCTTTCGCATTTGTCAGTGACAAAACAGCTGCTTCGACTTCCGAATTTGTCGCTTTATCGTCATCATAGATCTCCCTCGCACCCTGAACTGCCAGCTTCAATACATCATAACTTTCCGGTGAATACTGGTCTTTGTCAGTCATTACCGTATCCTGAATGTCATCCAGCATTTTTTTAGACCGGATTTGTCGACAGACACTTTTGAAATTGAGAATATATCGTCGATTTTTTCATTTGTATCAGTGCGGTAGGTTCCGATAGAAAGGGTGTTTTCATCTACATTAATTAACGAATATGTAGGAACATCCTCCTGCCACCTTCCGGCAATATAGCTCTGCATTCTAGGCACAAGGTCATAATACTTGCTTCCGGAGGATGAGTTTGCTGTTATGTAAAAAATTCCGTCCGGATTTACGACAGCTTCATTGTCTGTTTTTACGTCCTCAACCGCATCTTTATCCATAATATGGTTCAGATAATCCAGATATTTCTTTCCGGCATCATCTGCTGTTTTCTCTTTAATATTTCCCGGTGCTGTGTAAAGAGTTTCCTTGGAATCGCCATTGTCAAAGTCTGCTTCCAGCTGTTCATCGAACTCGTCATCCGTGTATGAGAATGTGCTCTTACCACCCAGAAGAAGTTTCGAGCGGGAATATGCATGATCATGTCCTGTCAATACCAGATCGATATCGTTTGCCTCAAAATACGGTACCAGCTGGTAGCGTAAGTTTGTAATCTCCGGTTCATTGGAATGCTCTGCAGAACCATAGGTAAACCAGTAATCACCGCCTACAACACCGTTTGAGCCAAGCTCACTGTTGTTCGGTGTATTGAAATGATAGGAATAATTGGCATTATCGGCGTCGTGATTTCCCACGGTAGTCGCAACTGCCAGGGATTTCAGTATATCCGGGCTGAGATAACCAGAATACTCGATTTCGCTCTTTGCAGCATCTTTATTTGGACTCTTTGCCTTTGTCGTCTGAATCTGGTCTCCGGCAGAAACAACAAAGCTGGCTTTATTTCCACTCTTGTCTACTGCTGCCTGCAGGGTTGTCTCCCAGTTAAAGGTATCGCTTCTCACGGCATCTGACTGTGCTGTATAAAATTCTTCGGTATCCTTTCCTTTTAATTCATTGGAAGAACCAATCTGGGGATCACCTACAAATATGAAACTGAACTGGTCAGTTGACTGAGTCTCATATTTCGTCGGTGTTGTATACACACCATTTTTCTCATAACTATAATAGTAAGTTGTGTTTTCTTTCAGACCGGTTGCTGTCACCTTATTGGATACATATGTGCTTCCTTCGTTATCCAATTCATCCGCTACATCCTTTGATACGGCAGTATATACTTTGGCATCGCTCATATCTTCTTTTTCGCCGATTTTCAGATGTGCTGTTATTTCATCTCCGGTCTTTTTGCTGTACCACGCAAAATTCAGCTCACTGGCATCGCTTCCGGGTGTTAAGGAAATCTGTGTCCAGTCATTTTTAACACTCTCCCACTCGGTTTTCCATGCCTCCCACTCAGCCGTTTTCTTCGTTGGCACTGAAAAATTTGTCCGTCAATAAGCATTCCAAAACTAGACATATATTTTCCGTTTATTTTACTTTTCTTTGTTTTTGTCTTTACTTTACACAAATTTCATTGCTTATATTTTACCTGAAATCATCTGTATGCAACACAACTTTTTCCCCCTGATTCAGTTCCAGACTGCATCGCTTTCCATTCCACACCAGGGTGGTCTTCTCCGGTACTGCTGCCCTGCCTGTAACGGTTATGCACTCAGGTTCTCCCCCGCACCAGACAATATCATAGCAGTATCCTCCCCGTCCACAAATACCTTTTATCTCTCCATCCTTCCACTGCTTCGGCAGTGCCGGTAAGATAACCGTGCGTCCACCATTGGACTGCAGTAGCATCTCACCGATCGCGGCGGCGGCTCCGAAATTTCCGTCTATCTGAAATGGCGGATGTGTATCCATAAGATTTGTGAGCGTTGATTTTTTGAGAAGTGCCTGCAGATTTTCAAACGCTTTTTCCCCGTCCCAGAGCCTCGCATACAGATTGATTATCCAAGCGCGGCTCCAGCCCGTGTGTCCACCTCCTTTACGGAGTCTTCTCTGCAGAGTAATCTCTGCTGCCTTTGCAAGTTCCGGTGTGCAGTCCGGCATAATCTGGCTAGATGGGTGAAGGGCATACAGGTGGGAAATATGACGATGTCCCGGTTCCTCTTCTCCATACTCTTTGATCCACTCCAGAATCTGACCCTCCGAACCAATCCGGATCGGCGGCAATTGGTCAAAACGGGTTCTTACTTCCTGCAGAAATTCTTCATCACGTTCTCCCACAATTTCTGCTGCCCACAAAAACTGTTCAAACAAATCATGCAGTATTTCATTATCCATCGTAACACCGTAGCCGATACAGCCTTTTGTTCCATCCGGCAAAATATAGGTGTTTTCCGGCGAAACAGATGGACATGTCACATAATACCCGTCATGCAGGACAAGAAAATCTACAAAAAACATCACCGCATCTTTCAAAACCGGATACATTTCTCTCAAAAATTCCTCGTCCCCGGTATACCGGTAATGTTCCCACACATGGGTACACAGCCATGCGCCGCCCATCACCCAGTATGTAGCAGGAATCCACATATCCTGTGGTGCGGTATCCGCCCACAAATCGGTATTGTGATGCGCTACAAAACCCCGGCATCCATACATTTCTTCTGCCGTCTTTTTCCCATTTTCTGCAAGCCTCTTAAGCAGGTCAAAAAGTGGCAGGTGACAATCAGAAAGCCCGAGGCTCTCAGCCGGCCAGTAATTCATCTCGGTATTTATATTTATCGTGTATTTTGATCCCCACGGCGGTGAAATCTCACCATTCCAGATTCCCTGCAGATTTGCCGGGAGTGTCCCGGGACGACTGCTCGAAATCAGAAGGTATCTTCCAAAATCAAAATACGTCTGTATCAGCCCATTATCGACCGGATTTTTCTGTAACCGTTCTTCTGTAGTCAGGCAGTCCAGACTCTCATCATACGAAAGGTTCAGACGGCAGCTCTGAAAGTATTTCTGATATTCCCGCACATGCTCTCTTTTCATCTCTTCATATGCCGTTTCCGATGCGCAGTTCAGCCTTTTCCGCACGGCTTCCACCGGATCTTTCTCCCGGAATGTCGTGGATGCTGAGAGATAAACAGTTACAGTATCCGCTCCCTGCGCTATGACATGTTCGCCCAGCGCCTGTACTTCCGTATTCTCGGCAACAACTTTAATTCCGACACACAACCGGACACCACCTTCACCGAGATTTCCGGTGAAATATACAGCATCTCCTTCATGCCATGACGTATCATAAAAGCAGCCGCGGCTTATCGTCGATGCTGCACAGATACGTCCCTTTCTGTCGGCGCTCAGTCTGGCAACGATAACATTTTCCTTTGCAGAAGCAAACGACTCCCTGTAAAAGGTAATTCCTGTTTTGTTATCCGTTACCTTTACCGTATGGACTGCTGTTTCCAAATCCAGCCGACGTTCATAATCCACCGGCTCCGTAACCGTGTCCATCAGATCAATGTAAAAATCGCCCATCGTCTGATAAGTGCGCTCACTCTGTGGTGTTCCGGTAAATGCATACTTTAAAAGCCTCTCCGCTTCCGGTATGCGTCCTGCGAAAATGAGCTCCCGCACCTTTGACAGATTTTCTCTCGCATCCGGGTTGATACGGTTCATCGCACCGCCAAACCACACGGTCTCTTCATTTATCTGATAGTGCTCTATGGTCTCTTCCCCAAACACCATCGCTCCAAGTCTTCCATTTCCAATCGGAAGGGCTCTGTTCCAGTCCCATCCGGCAGGTGATTTGTAAAATAAATAACTCATATCTTTCTCCGTTCTCTGAAGTTTTGATTTTATTATATCGATATAACCTTACACTGTAAAGATTAGCACAAGGCATATTTTACGCGGAATTCAACCATTTGTTGACTCTTTCAACAACTGGTATATAGCATTCTCCTGTATAATGACAGCATAAACAGAACGGAGGATTTATAGATGAACATAGGAACAAAAATACGCAATGCAAGAAAGAAAAAAGAACTCAGTCAGGAAACACTGGCATCCGCTCTCGGACTGACCGTCCAGGCTATCAGCAAATGGGAATGCCGGATGATGATACACTCCGCATTGTCCAATGCATCGGAAACCACATTCTTGCCTATGATGAAGTCAGCAAAGAAAGTGCTGTTTTCATCCCTTTACAGATGCCCCAGAAGTATGATTCCATCATTGTAGAAATATGTGGCAGCGCAAACTGTACCCACAAAACAGGTGATGTCTATACCGGTGGAAATGTCTCCCATATTATGAATAACTAAACTTCCCTCACAAACACATACCACCACGGATTCAGGTGATTGTAAAAATAGTCCCCCGATTTGAATTCGATAAAGAGATACTCCCTGCCATTTATCACTTTCCGGATATAGTGCTGCGCAAGTTTTCTCTCCCTGTCACACAGAATATCTTTTGTCCACGATACTTTCGGTACACTCCATTTTTCCTCGCCGTACTGAACCGAGCACTTTCCGTTTTCACGAACGGAAACCCGCTTAAAGTACAACAGGGATTTGGGAAAACCGGCATTGTAAACTTCGGGATTATAACTGTCCGGTGTGCGAACAAAATCAATTGCCTGCCTGTTTCCGTGGATTTCTGGGTCATCCTCAAAACCATCCGGCAGTCTGTCGTATATCCGGATATCTTTTTTCTGATACACAGCACTGTCAGTCTTTTTCAGAATGATAAGTGTCGGAAGCCCCTGCCTGTAAAAATACAGACGCGACTTAAACCAGAGAAACATGTATTTTTCTCCCTCAATATCCCGGATTTCATAAGGGCAGATACCCTCACAGACCGGTGCACTCAGCCGAATTTTTACATAACCTTTCGTCCAGCTCATAAACCAGTATTTTTGTCCCTCCGGCAGAAAATATAATTCCCGGATGTCCCCCTCTTCCGGTGTCCAGCTGCACGTATTCGGCGAAAATTCAGATTTCACATAACAATCCCCGGAAACCACTTCCCAGCGCCCCAGCGCTTCCTCATCATTGAGAAACGGAATATCCATTTGATCATTCTGTGGCTGCTTCGAGCAACCGGCCAGTTTCCAGGCAAGAACCCCTATTTCCACAAGACCATCATCCAGCTTTTTTTCCTCCATATTACTGACGATCTGCCACTGTCCATCCTGCCAGCCTCCCTCTCCACACAGATAACGGGCAAGATAAATTCTGGCTTCTTTTATCTGATGGCTTTTACAGATTAACATGGCACGATACAGCTTACTACTGTTTTTTACGCCCGGAATATCATAATCCGGGTCTTTCACCTGCTTCATATGAACGTGAAACATACTCAAATCCTCCCTTTCGACAATGTGTTTGGAGAATTCTATCTGTTCCAGTTTTAACTGAAGTTTCTGTATCTGCAACTTTATTTCATCTTCTTTATGTTCCAGCATCACAATCGGATTTTCTTTGTACTCCCGGATTTCATCCAAAGAAAATCCCAGTTCTTTGAGTGCCAGAATCTGTATCGCTTCCTGCAACTGGCTTCCGGAATACATCCGGTATCCGGTAAATGGATCAACTTCCTTTGGACAAAGAAGTCCGATATCGGAATAATACCGTAATGTCTTCACTGAAATCTGACACAGCTTTGAAAATTCTCCAATCTTATACATGATTCATTCCTCCTGTCAAAAGAGCATGCGCACGCTTCTTTCACTAATATAGTATCATTCCAGTCAGCGGGAGAGTCAATCAGAAATTTTTTTACTGTTGACAAGTATACTTGTCATATGTTATAACTATGACAAGAAAGGTTGTCATATTGACAAAATAACTTGACACAGGAGAATAGAAACATGGTTATCAGCACAGTAAAACCTTACACCATCCATACAATTCAGGAAAAAAAGCTCAAAAAACTTGAATTTGCTGATGAATTTAAATCTGCTACAGATACGGAGGCGTTAAAGAGAGACATACAGGAAGCTTTAACCGGCAATGGCAGAGTGTATGGAATCTATCGGAAAAAGCGTCACATGCCTCTTCAATTGGTTGGTGTCTATATTTTTGAAAAAAAAGAGAATTATTTTGTCAAATCAGAAAAAAATGGTGTTAAGCTCGGAGACCATGAATTAGATTTTGATAAATTCTGGTACGGTTCTGATACATCTGCTCTTTGTTTTAAGAAAAGTATCTGTTTAGATGAAGTTGAAGAGCACATAAGAAAAAAAATCGAAAAGGATTTATCGGTTAATCTGACTAACCAGATAGAGCTTGGAAATGTTGCAGGAGTTGAGTGGAATAACAAACTGATGTACCGTAAATTTCTCGAAAAGAAAAATACCGGCACATTTGTTGGCGTTATATCTGGATTTGCACTTGGTTTTATATTAGGCTGGATTATTTTTAATAAAATCTATATGGGATTTTCCTTTGGTTTAATGTATTCTGTGATTTTTAGCAGCTTTGGCGTCGTCATTGCAAAAAAATCAGACATTGATACTTTGGACTTTATCCGGAAGGAGGATCATGATGCCGCTGAATAACCACTTAAAAGAATACCGGGCAAGGCTTGGCGTGAACCAGCAGGAGATGGGAAAACTGGTGGGGACTTCCAGACAGACCATCAGCCAGATTGAGCGCGGAGACTACTCTCCTTCGGTTACACTGGCACTAAAACTTGCGAAAGCATGCGATTGCATGGTAGAGGATATTTTTGTATACAGGGAGGATGAAACTGATGAATAAAAAGAAAAGCAATAAAAAAATCTATATTATTTTCATTGCGGTTATGGTAGCTTTGTACGGAATCGGTTATCTGACGGGAAAGCTCCTTGCAAAGGGTGAAAACAGCGGGAATTTGGAGCATTTGATTACATCATTAAAACAATTTCTGGTGAATGTAACGCCGCCCCTGTACGCCCTGTTAGCAATTATATCATTATTTCTTGTATGGTTTTTTTATTTTACCTGTAAAAAGATGCACAGAGAACTACAGAAAAATCCTGATGATGCATTCTGGGATCTGCTTGAATACAAAATGAATGTTCCCATCATTCTGGCAAATGCGATGCAGATTCTAAATGTTTTCTTTTTTGGCTGCATTCTCTGCATTACTGAATTTGCTTCTTATGGAAAGGATGGCGGATTTGAAACTGCTGTAGTAATTATCGACTGCATTCTTTTCTTACTAATACTTGTGGTAACTATTCTTGTCTCTGGAGGAATCGTAAAAATTGAAAAGGAACTCAATCCGGAAAAACAGGGAAATGTATTTGATTTCCGGTTTAACGAGGTATGGTTTGAAAGCTGTGACGAAGCACAAAAAATGATAGTTTATAAAGCGTCCTACCATGCTTTCAAATGTACAAATATTACCTGTATGGTTTTGTGGATTGCTTCGTTTGTCGGAATGTTTGCTCTCAAAACCGGAATCTACCCGTTACTGTGTGTATGCCTAATCTGGCTGGTAAATACTTTGTCTTATATGCTCCGTGCAGCAAAACTGGAGAGAGGAAAATAAATTTACTTATCAACCTCTATAATTCCTTCATAAAACGTATCTGCTGCTTTTCATTATCATATCCGATGCGGCGGTAAAATTCGTGTGCTCCTTTTCTTGAAATTCCTGAGTTTAACCGCACCGCGCCAATTCCCTTCTCCTGTGCCCAGCTTTCCACTTCTTTCATCAGACGTTTTCCGGCACCATTGCGGTGAAAGTCTGAGGAAACAGCCAGTCCCAGAATATTGATAAGTGGTTCACAATACAAGGTATTGTATATCTCTGCGTGGACATACCCTGTCACCTTACCGTTGTTTTCGGCAACAAATACAACTTCTCTTTTGTCATCCAGGTTTTGGAGTTTTGTTTTTACTAGCCCCTCATCACAATCATATCCCAAATCATGACAACTGATTTTACATATGGCACCTGCATCCGATATTCGCGCTTTTCTGCTATTTATTAAACGTTTTGCATCTTCAGCCTGCTTATTGCGGATCGTCAATACGTCTGTCTCTGAATATTTCATATGTTTCTATTTTCTCTTTCTTCACTTTGGATTTTCCGGCAGTTATACCACCACTTAAATACGGCAATTCCAATAATAATGACATACCCAATGATGCTGTAGCTGTCAGGAATTTCATCAAAAAATACCAGTCCCAGTATAGCTGCAAAAACGATCTGTGAATAATCAAATACAGATATTTCTCTCGCTGGCGCTTTTGTATATGCCTTTGTTATGGATAACTGTCCTCCCGTTGCCGCTGCCCCCGCAAGCAGCAAAAAAATCCATTGGTCCACTGACATCGGAACATAATTTAAAATGAAAAAGGGCAGTGTAACGAGGCAGGAAAATGTAGAAAAGAACATTACAATTACCGGACCTCTCTCTCCCTGTTTCCCCAGTTTTCGCACAAATGTATAGGCAACACCTGCCCCCAGTCCGCCCATTAGACCAATAAGTCCATACACACTCGTAATCTGAAAAGAAGGCTTTATGACAAAAACAGCCCCGATAAAGGCAACCACTACCGATAACCATTCCACTTTATTTGCCTTTTCCTTCAATAGTAAAACAGACATAATAATAGCGAAAAACGGCGACAGCTTATTTAAAATATTTGAATCCGCCAGTCCCAGTCTATCAATGGCATAAAAATTGCAGATAAGCCCGGTTGTTCCACATAGTGACCGCATAAACAACGATGGCCAGCTGCTTTTCTTTATATAAAATCCCCCTTCGCTTCGCGCCAGCAAAATAATTGACACAATCATGGCCACGGCATTTCTGAAAAATGCCTTCTGCATTGTTGGCAGATTTCCTGAACATTTTACAAAAAATGTCATAAGCGAAAAGAAAAAACCTGCCATTATAATAAACAAAATTCCCTGCATTTTATCTCTGTTCATAGCTTATCATCATCTTTCTTAAGAAACACATATAGATTAATAAAGAAACCAATATTAAAAAAGCCGCACAATCAACGTTTTTTCGCTAATTGTACGGTTTTCCATTGAGTGAGGGATTCGGTGCTATATCCGAACCTTATCTTTTTTGAAAATTACTCTGTTTTTGCATATGTTGTCAATCTTTGATTGCTCTATATATGCAGAGTTTTCATTAATATGTCCGCTCCTGCCATGTTTCCGTACAAACTCCCTATATTTACGTTATTTTTGCCTTTCTCTGACTACTTTTTGACTACTTTTTTTAAATCGTATTATAACTAAATTATAATAGGTAACTGAAAATATAGCAATACAGCATTCCATTTTTTAAAAAATGCTTGATTATTATACGCATAATGCGTATAATATATTTGTAAGGAGGTAATTAATGAATTTTAGAGAAGTAGAACAGTTAATTTTAAAAGACAGATGGCAATTAAAAAAGGTAAGAGGCTCCCATTACTCTTACATACATCCAACAAAACCGGGTAAAGTAACTATCCCACATCATCCGGGAGACATTGATACCCGAACAGTTAAATCAATTTTAAAGCAGGCCGGGCTATAGCTCCGGCACTGCTAATAAAATAAATGAGGAGGTTGATAGCTTTGAAATTAACTTATCCCGCTTGCTTTTACCCATGTGATCAAAAAGAAGGAGGATATACTGTTGAAGTTCCTGATCTTCCAGGATGCGTCAGTGAAGGAGACTCCCTCGCCGATGCCATTATAATGGCTACAGATGCAGCATCCGGATGGGTACTTGATGAATTAGAGGATGGCAGACCAATCCCACCCGCAAGCAAACAAGGTGACATTATCCCTGACGACGGTGGTTTTGTAAATATGCTTGTGTTAGACATGGATACCTACGCAGAAAAATATGGAGATAAGGCTGTGCGGAAAAATCTCACTATTCCAGCTTGGCTAAATACATTTGCTGAAAAAAATCACATTAATTTTTCTCAGGTGCTCCAAGACGCTTTAACTGTTCTATTTCAAAAAAATATTGCAAAATAAATCCTATAGAAAAGAGATAGTCTAAACTATGGCTATCTCTTTTTTGTCTTACATTTTGTTTTCTTTAATATGTCCGCTCCTGCCATGTTTCCGTTGCCGCTACCGTAGCGTAGAATACCACCTGATGTGCATACTGGGTCGCGAGTCCCAGACTTCCATATTCCGGTGGCAAGGTTGGATCAACATAAATATAGGCCCGTCCATCTTTTAATTTTGTCACAACCAACCGTCGTGTGATACCGGTACTGTCATATAATTCCGAATGCATGTTTCCATTTGAATCCAATATGTATCCTGTATAAACGACATCAGAATATTCCAGATCCTTATACTCATCAGGCAATGCTATCATTGCTTTGTCTCCATATGTATGGCTTCCGTCTTCAGCCGACATGTTTATCACTAATTCAATCATTAGCGAATGTACACCATTGGTATTTGCATCCCACACGATTGCACCCGAATCATGCATCTGCACAGCATTTGTTTTTCCATTTGCATTAAAAAAATATGCCTGCCATATTGTCCACTTTGTACAAATACTGCCACCACTTATTATTTGTGTAAACACACGCACATCTGTTATATTAGCATCCTGTATCCCGATGTTTTCCGGAGTTCCTAAAATCTCATAATCGATTCCGGCAATCGCAATCCGGCAATCACTTTTAATATCCGGCCGGTACCATGTCTCAAGTTGTCCTGTATTTTCCACAACAATCTGTTCGTTGCTCCTTGTTTCTGTACCACCGAATGTCCGGAAAGACACAAAAATTGTATCAATTTCCTGATATCTCTTTTTGGGAACACCTTTAATCGTCTCACTTACAGGAGCCTTGAGTATTGCCGGTACCATATATGGTGTATCTGGTATAAATGACTTCACTGTGCTTCCTCCTGTTCCATAACACGTGATTTATACACAAGCTGAACCGCACGCTCTTTGAAATATGGTGAAAGCGTGGAATTTCCTGCGCCATAATTCCACAGATCTGACACGTCCCGCGTCAGTATGCCAACAGCTTTTGAACTTTGCACTATGCTTTCTGCTACTCCTGCATCTATTTTGTCACTTTTTCAATGTATGGCATATGTTATCTTCCTTTACGCTAGAAATAATACTTTTATCGAGAGACAAAAACGGCTCTTAATGTCCGTTTTTGCTTGCTTTTTTGACTGTCATATGCTATACTTTTTGTAGTGGTTCAGTATCAGCATATGATACTTGAAGAGACTGTGTTCAGACGGTCTCTTCTTTTTTATTTGCCGGAATACACCCTAGTAGCTTCGCATCACATCTGGAGCACTTTTTCTCATAGGTGCAGCTCCAGTACTGGTGTCCATTCTGGCATTTGCATATGTAGAATCCGTCTGTAATTTCTGTCACTCCATCGGTGTAATACTTTTGCACTGTGCCACCTCCAGCTTGATTTCCAAATCCTTAATGATTTCAAATACATATAAGCAGTTAGATGTAAAAAACTTTCTGCTATATACCATCTTTTCATTCTCCAGCACGGTTAAGCAAACACACTTTGTATTTCCCTGATAACACACAAATACCTCGATATTCGGTTTCTCGTTTAGTTTCATTACAAGCGCCATCATTTTCCCTATTGCTTGCTGCATCTCTTTTTCCATCTTTTTCTCCTTTCTATGCCAGGCAAAAATATTCACCATCTATTTTTTTGTACACTTCTCTTCCCTGCGGAAACATCGCTTGAAACACCAGATTGTCCGGAAGTTCCTTGCATCCCACCGCCAGAAGGTCATTTGCTATATCCAGTGCACGCGTAGATGGATTTACGCTGTCCAGTTTTGCCGCAGTCGCATACTGACCACGCTGGTAGATTACACCACGAATTGAATTTGGATACGCCTTTGATTTGACCCGCTTCATCACAACCGCTCCTGTTAGCCAAAGCGTTTCATCATTTTGTGCCGAACCATTTTCCGCTTCAATCAGTTTTGCCAGCAAAACAACATTCGACTTATTATAGTGTTTCGTGGCTTTTGGCACTGCAGCCGTTCTGGCTTCCGCTGTTTCACCTGACATAATGGTTAACAGGTTCCATTCTGAATATCTGCAATCTGACATATTGTGCGTTATAGTGTTCATATAACTCATAGCTACCCACGCTAGCATCACAAAACATGTCAGATATATTGTTTTCTTTATTTTTTTCTCCATAATGCCTCCTATCTCACTGCATTTTTTTCGATGTATTTTTTCAGTTTTTCCGTGTCCCAATAGATTGCGCCATTCGGTTTAAACTGTGACGCAATTGTCTGTCCTTTTATCGCCCGTATATCCCGGAGCAGCTTGTCCGGGAATCCGAGCGCTTTTAATTCACTGGTCTTCATGATTGGTTTTGGTAATTTCATTTCTATACCTCCTCGGCTCTATCGTATTGCTTTACATCCTCCTTTACCCTATAATGTACTCACAGGCTATGGCAGTAGCTGAGTACATAAGGAACTTCGTTCCTAGAAAGGAGTAATTTATGGATAATATAGTTGTTAAAGTTTCCGATTTACTCAATATGGCTAAATCATTATCTAAAGACGGAATGCTTTATGTAAAAAATAGTCTTATTGAAGGCAATGATGAATTTCCTGCTTCTGCAAACTTTGAAGCTATCGATAGTCTTGACGATCTTTTGTCTTCTATTGATTATGAGGACATCGAAAGTGTTGATATAGACATCTGATCCTATATCCTACACTCTCTTTCTGGCCGCGGTTTATTTTATGAAGCGTAGCCATTATTTTTTCTTTAATCACTTTTGCCTTCTCCTCACTTCCAACAATTTCAATTAAAACCTTTACCTCTCCTGTATCTCTTGATCTTGTCTCCCTTTTTAAAAAATATGATTTGCTCATTTCCTGCCTCCTTTCTTATCTTTGCCTTTCACTCTCCTTGTCAAATCCTGTTTTCTCTTTTATAATGTGCTTGTATACTAATTAGGCATAAAAACATTACAGAAAGGATCGATGTAAATGAAACTAAATCCCGATTGCGTACGCGATATCCTTCTCACTGTTGAGGAGGTTTGTGACTTTAACAAAAATTGGAGTTATGACTACCAAACCAACGATACACCTCGTCTAACCAAATATGAACATTCCGAGATAATTTATCATATACATCAAGCGGAGTTAGCAGAGCTACTTATTGGTGTTCAATATTATGAATGTGGCAGAAATGCAAGGATTTCTGACTTATCTCCGGACGGTCATGAATTTCTGGCTAATATACGAAATGATACTTTTTTTGCAAAAGTCAAGGATATCAGCAAAGAAATCGGTGTTGCCTCTCTAAAATGTCTTATGCAAATTGCAGCATCCAGTGCTTCCGTTTTGATTAAGAGTTACTTTAGTCTTCCTTGATATGTAGCCATTTTTTCATAACTTTCATTTGATACTCCTGTATCTCTACTTTTTCTGGAATGCTCTCGCCGCGATCTACGTAATATTGAAGTATTGCGAGTAAACTTGTTTTATATACGAACGCTTTGAATCCAATAAAGAGGATTGTAACCACAAGTAAAATAGTTGGTACCATCCTGCTGCCTCCTTTCTATAAATTTTGCTTGCTCGTCTAATATGTTAGACATCTACTCTAAAAAAATATCACTTACATTAACTCCAAGCGTTTTCGCCAGCTTTGATAATGTTTCTGTCGTTGTCGTAACCTCTCTGCCTGATTCAAGTGCTGAAATAGTTGCGCGTGACACTCCTGATGCTTCTGATAACGACTCTTGAGACATTCCATGTTCTACTCTTAGAGTTTTAATTTTATACTTCAAGTTGACCCTCCTTTCTTTTGTCTAAAATGTTTGACATTCCATTAATCTAATTGTATAATATGTTATACAATTAGGAGGTGATTACTTGTATTTAGGACAAATAATAAAAGAATATCGAGAAAAGAATGAATACAGTATGGCTGCATTTGCCGAAAAAAGTGGCATAAGCAAGGCTTATATTTCATTATTAGAAAAAAATAGACATCCCAAAACAGGAAAAAAAATATCTCCTTCTATTCAATGTATAAAACAAGTTGCGGATGCTATTGGTATGAGTTTTGATGATTTATTTAACACTTTAGAAGGAAATGTCACGATTACTTCTGCTCCAAATCATACCCCTACAACATTTTCGCCTACTCGCATTCCTGTCCTTGGCTCTGTTCCAGCAGGCATACCTATAGAGGCAATTCAAGACATTGTCGACTATGAAGAGATCGATGCTGATACTGCTGCCAAAGGTGAGTATTTTGCTCTTAAGATAAAAGGCGACTCTATGGAACCTCGTATCTGCGAAGGGGATGTTGTTATTGTAAGAAAACAAGATGATGTGGAAAGCGGTGATATTGCCATCGTTATGGTGAACGGTAATGATGCAACCATTAAGCGCCTACTTAAATATCAAGATGGGATTCGTCTTATGCCAAGCAATCCTTCTTACGATCCTATTTATTTTACTAACCAGGAAATATTGGATAAGCCGGTGAAGGTGATAGGTAAAGTGATTGAGAATAGACAGAAATATTAATAATCTCACATATTGTTTTGCTTTGTAGATTTAACAAGGCAGCCGAGGGGCGGCACTCTCCATTCTGAGTCTTGCAGAAAGGGGAAATACTTATGAGTACATATGAGGAATTCATGCTATTGATATCCTTTGGGATGCTTATAGTTGGAATTTTGAATTTAAAAAATAAGTAGCCGTCCTCTCCTGACAAGATTTGACGGCTACTTTTTGTAACTATTAACTTTTGCCAGACTGGTAGTGGCCGCTACCATCGGCTGTCTTGTTAAATTTATAATACCCTTTCTTTAAATATTTGTCAACTATCTTCATTATGCGCCTGCGCAAATTGTGAAAGGATGTGATTATTTTTTTCTTTTTTTGAATTTGATGAGGTAACTGGGAACACAGTTCCGGTCCCAGTAGATAAAAACTCTATCGAAAATGAACAGGAACTTGAATTTATTTATGACGAGACAATAAGAAAAGTATGGCACAAACAGGACGAAGAATGGTATTTTTCAATAATTGATGTTGTATCAGTTTTGACTGAGAGTAAAGATGCTCGTGCGTATTGGCGTAAGTTAAAACAAAGGTTAATACAAGAGGGAAATGAAACCGTGACAAATTGTCACAGTTTGAAAATGACAGCAGCAGATGGTAAAAAAAGAATGACAGATGAATAGCGTCGCTCTGGTATTTCGGATTCTAAAGATTATGCTGCGTTAACAAGTATATTAACAAAAGCATGGTCCGGAAAAAGTGTTTGTGAGTATAAATCCTACAAAGGATTACGTAAAGAAAATCTTCGAGACAATATGACTAACACTGAACTTGCATTGAATCAACTTGCCGAAGTTGCTACAACTGAATTGTCTCGTTCTCAAAATCCGAATGGGTTTGACGAAAGCAAAAGCGTCGCTATTTCAGGTGGTAATATTGCAGGAAATGCCAGACGTGAATTGGAAGAAAAATTAGGCCATTCCATTATTTCAAGCAAAAATGCGGAAGAAAACAAGTATCTTTTAGATGAATGATGCGCCAACGTAAATGAAAAAAATCTCCCCTGCTACCAACATGGGAGACTAAACAGATTTATTATAGTCAAAAAATGATATAATAAACCAACAAAAACCATTGTTATTATATCATTTTTTCATAAATTAATCAACGAAAACAGGCTTTTTATACTCTTAAAAAATTGTTTTCACGAAAGGATGATATATATGGCACGATACAAAAAAAGAAGTGATGGTAGATATGCTACAACCTTATCACTTGACGGAAAAAAACATTTTTTGATTGCACGCACACAACGTGAACTGGACTTAAAAAAACAGCATTTATTATCTGAATATGAAAAAAATCACTTGGTAAAATCCTCATCTATGCCTTTTGAGGAATATTGTGATAACTGGTATCATTCTAATCAGGAAAAGCGAAATGCGAATACCAGGGATATGTACTATTACTCTATTTATACGCATATTATTCCTGAACTCGGTCATATACCCCTCAACAAGGTTACCCGTTCGGATATACAGTCTTTAATTAACAGCCTGGATGAGCATCCGAATACCTGTCAGAAAATTATGAATACTTGCAGACAATTATTTGACGAAGCTATTGAAGATGATCTGATTTATAAAAACCCATGCAACAAGGTCAAGGTACCTAAAATCATAACAAAAAAAGTGGAGGCTTTCAGCCAGAGTGAAAAGGAAGCTATCCTTTCTGCTGAACTGTCTCCACAAGATAGAGCCTATGTAAATGTACTGCAGGCTTTCGGATGTCGACGTGGTGAAGCTCTTGCGTTAATGAAGTCTGATTTTGATTTCCAAACCCATACCGTGCATCTGCAGCGCTCTATCACTTTTGACAAAAATACACCTACTATTAACGCTTATATGAAAACTAAATCATCGAGACGTGTGATACATATTCCAAAACCTTTTTACGATTTTTTTATAAACTATGTATCTTCCTGCGACGGTATGTATCTTTTTACCATGAAAAATGGCTCTTTGATTACAAAATCCTCATATGTGAAGATGTGGCAACGTATTCAGAAAGCTATTGAACTAAAACTATATGGAGACAATCCTATTTTACGTCTCTCCGGCCGGAAAATTACTGCTGTAGTTTTTCGTCATGATTATTGTACCAAGCTATATTATTCCGGCATAAGCAGAAAAAAAGCTGTTGAAATCATGGGACACTCCAGTTACCAGATGATAGAAAAGGTCTATGCAGCTCTGGACGAAGAAAGAGAGAAATCTTCTGAAAAGCTTGATGAAATATTTAAAGATATATCTCTTAATGCTTAATCGAGTAGCGCCTATCTATTAAAAGACAGGTAGGCGCATTTTTCTTTTTTGCATCTATTTTTCTGACTACTTTTTGACTACTTTTCATCTCAAAAACAGCCCTGACTACTCCCTGACTACTCACAAACTAACACAAATGACCGCATCCTTACACATATAAAAAAGCCGCACAATCAACGTTTTTTTCGCTAATTGTACGGTTTTCCATTGAGTGAGGCATCGGGGACTCGAACCCCGGACAACTTGATTAAAAGTCAAGTGCTCTACCACCTGAGCTAATGCCCCATAATGCCCAAAGCCGGAATCGAACCAGCGACACAAGGATTTTCAGTCCTCTGCTCTACCAACTGA
>JAXEJU010000010.1:0-6523 GCA_034101395.1 Eubacterium sp.
CAGATTTAGAACTACTGGACAGTCTTTCCGGCGGACGGATGGACTTTACCATTGGAAGTGCATTGGATTTATTTGGTGGAAATATGAAATTTGACGAGGTGCTGAGTCGCTATCACTAATTTGATATGGATATGATTAAGAAGAGGGACGTGTTCTGAGAGACACGTCCCTTTTTTGATGAACAAGGTCGACACAAGGCCGACAAATATCATTTCGTGCGAACGCGATGGTATTTGGCGGCCGTAAGAACATAGAGCACGGAAGTGCGAAATGTTTGTGCACGAAATCGAGCAGGAGAAGTGAGAAAATTACGGCCAGAATGGCCGAAAAAGCAAGCTTTGGCCGTAAAACCAGAGGGAGCTCGCCAGGGGGACGCCCCAAGCCCCCCTGCTCCAAGAGAAAATTACGGCCAGAATGGCCCGAAAATATGCCCTTTCTCAAAAAGTTTGAAAAAAGGGTTGAAATATTTCTTTTTCATGTTATAATTATTACATAATTGTTACAAAACGTAACAAAATATATTACAAGATTTTACTGAAATGATACAGACATTCATTTCGGCATGGAGGTTAGTTTAAGATTATGTTTTCAAAAAAAGTTTTAAAGATGGTAATGACATTTATTCTAGTATTCGCATGTGCGGCATTTGGTCCGTCACAGACATCCAAAGCAGCAGAAAAATCATATAGTGTTAATGATATGAAATACATGGCAGCAATTATTTTCTGTGAAGCAGGAAATCAATGTTATGCAGGAAAGGTAGCCGTTGGTTGTGTGGTTATGAATCGCGTGAAATCTTCAAACTTTCCGAACACTGTTTTGAAAGTAATTAAGCAAAAAGGTCAGTTTAGCCCGGTACGGCAGGGGAAATTTGCAAGAGAGGTTCGCAACGTTGAAAATGGAAAGTACTCTTCCGGGGCAAGAAGAGAATGTATGAAAGCTGCGCAGGAAGTGTTGGAAGGCCAGCGTACCGTTACTTACAAAGGACGCAAGATGAGCATGAAAAAGTATCATTTTTTCAGTCAGAGACTTTCCAGTCCTAAACTTCGAATCAGTGGGCACCAGTTCAAATAAGAAAAAGTGAGTGGAAAAAATAAGAAAAATAAAAAAAAGCACAATTACTACTTGAAATTTTCAGACAAATTGGGTAGAATGTAGTTAAGAGTTTGTAAAAAATTTAACAAACATACTTTAAAGTAAAATTTTAGGAGGAATCGACAAATGGCAGTAAAAGTAGCGATTAATGGATTTGGACGTATTGGACGTCTTGCTTTCAGACAGATGTTTGGAGCAGAAGGATATGAAGTAGTAGCAATCAATGACTTGACAAGCCCTAAGATGCTTGCTCACTTATTGAAATATGATTCATCCCAGGGTAAATATGCTTTGGCTGATAAAGTTTCTGCTACCGATGATTCTATCATTGTTGATGGAAAAGAAATTAAAATTTATGCAGAGGCAGATGCAACAAATTGTCCTTGGGGAGACCTCAAAGTAGACGTAGTTCTTGAGTGTACAGGATTCTATACATCCAAAGAAAAAGCTTCTGCTCATATCAAAGCAGGTGCTCGTAAAGTAGTTATCTCCGCACCAGCAGGAAACGACCTTCCTACTATCGTATACAATGTAAACCATGACACATTGAAACCAGAAGATACAGTTATTTCTGCAGCTTCCTGTACAACAAACTGTCTTGCTCCTATGGCAAAGGCATTGAATGACCTGGCTCCAATCAAGTCTGGTATCATGAGCACAATTCACTCTTATACAGGTGATCAGATGACTCTGGATGGTCCTCAGAGAAAGGGTGACCTCAGAAGATCCCGTGCGGCAGCAGTGAATATCGTTCCTAACAGCACAGGTGCTGCAAAGGCAATCGGTCTTGTTATTCCTGAGTTGAACGGTAAGCTGATCGGTTCTGCACAGCGTGTTCCTTGCCCAACCGGTTCTACTACAATTCTTGTAGCAGTTGTAGAGGGTAAAGTAACTGTTGATGAGATCAATGCAGCTATGAAAGCAGCATCCACAGAGTCTTATGCATACAATGAGGACGAGATTGTATCTTCTGATATTATCGGTTCTACTGCTGGTTCTATCTTTGATGCAACTCAGACTATGGTATCTCCTATGGATGATGGAAATACACAGGTTCAGGTTGTATCTTGGTATGACAATGAGAACTCTTATACAAGCCAGATGGTTCGTACAATTAAGTACTTCAGCGAGCTTGCATAATCAGTTTTCGAATATTGATTACAAAAAGATCCTAAAAGGGGTCCGGTCATTTGGGCCGGATCCCTTATGTTATTTATGACAGGTAAACAAATATTATGGAGGTAAAATTATGTTAAATAAAAAATCTGTTGATGATATCAATGTAAAAGGACAGCGCGTTCTTGTTCGCTGCGACTTCAATGTGCCACTTCAGGATGGGAAAATTACAGATGAAAACCGTCTGGTGGCTGCTCTTCCAACGATAAAGAAGCTGATTGCAGATGGAGGAAAAGTAATTCTCTGCTCCCATCTCGGAAAACCAAAAGGAGAGCCAAAACCGGAGCTTTCCCTCGCACCTGTAGCAGTTCGTCTTTCTGAACTTCTTGGACAGGAAGTGAAATTTGCAGCAGATGACAATGTTGTCGGTGAAAATGCAAAAGCTGCTGTAGCAGCAATGAAAGATGGCGATGTTGTTCTTCTTGAGAATACCCGTTATCGTGCGGAGGAGACAAAAAATGAGGATGCATTTTCCAAAGATCTGGCTTCGCTTGCTGATGTATTTGTAAACGATGCATTTGGTACTGCTCATCGTGCACACTGCTCCAATGTCGGTGTGACAAAGTATGTGGATACTGCAGTTGTTGGTTATCTGATGCAGAAAGAAATCGATTTTCTTGGAAATGCAGTAAATAATCCGGAAAGACCTTTCGTTGCCATTCTTGGTGGTGCAAAAGTTTCCTCGAAAATTCCGGTTATTGAGAACCTGCTTGACAAAGTGGACACTCTGATTATCGGTGGTGGTATGGCATATACCTTTATGGCTGCCCACGGTGAGCCGGTTGGAAAATCCCTTCTGGAAGAAGATTATAAAGATTATGCTCTTCAGATGGAGAAGAAAGCAGAGGAGAAGGGTGTTAAACTTCTGATTCCGATTGATACGGTAGTTGCTGATGACTTTTCCAACGATGCAAACTTCAAGGTAGTAGAGCGAGGTGGAATTCCGAATGATATGGAAGGTCTCGATATCGGACCGAAGACAGCAGAACTTTTTGCCAATGCGGTTAAGGGTGCAAAGACAGTAGTATGGAACGGACCAATGGGATGTTTTGAAATGCCAAACTTTGCCAAAGGTACGATTGCAGTTGCACAGGCAATGGCAGACCTTGAGGATGCCACAACAATCATTGGTGGTGGTGACAGTGCATCTGCATGCAACAACCTTGGATTTGGTGACAAGATGACCCACATCTCTACAGGTGGCGGTGCTTCCCTTGAATTTCTGGAGGGCAAGGAACTCCCGGGTGTTGCCGCAGCAAATGATAAGTAAGAGTAAATTATAATAAGAACGATAAGCAAGGAGGAACAACCATGGCTCGAAGAAGAATTATTGCCGGCAACTGGAAAATGAACAAAACGCCAAGTGAGGCAGTTGCACTGGTAAATGAATTACTTCCATTAGTAAAAAATGACGAGGTAGACGTAGTGTTCTGCGTGCCTGCCATTGACATTATTCCGGTTGTTGAGGCGACCAAAGGAAGTAATGTAAAGGTTGGCGCGGAAAATCTTTATTTTGAGGAGAGCGGTGCATATACCGGAGAAATTGCTCCGAATATGCTGACAGATGCCGGTGTAGAATATGTTATAATCGGACATTCTGAGAGAAGAGATTATTTTGCAGAGACGGATGAGACGGTAAACAAAAAAGTGCTGAAAGCATTTGAGCACAATCTCACTCCAATCATCTGTTGTGGAGAAACATTGACCCAGAGAAAACAGGGAATCTATGTAGACTGGATTCGTATGCAGATTAAGATTGCTTTCCAGAATGTAACAGCAGATCAGGCGAAGAAAGCAGTTATTGCCTACGAGCCTATCTGGGCAATCGGAACCGGTGAGACAGCGACAGCAGATCAGGCAGAAGAAGTATGCGCTGCCATCCGTCAGGTAATCGGTGAGATTTATGATGCGGCTACAGCTGATGCCATCCGCATACAGTATGGCGGTTCCATGAATGCAGGAAATGCAGCAGAGCTTTTAGCAAAACCAAATATTGACGGTGGATTGATTGGCGGAGCATCTCTCAAACCGGATTTTGGTCAGATTGTAAACGCATAAGTCAGATTTTTATTATGGAGGGGAATATTCATGAAACAGATGAAGTCGGTTATTGCCCGGATTCTTGTTGCAACATTGGTTCTCGGTTCGATTTCGATTGCGCAGACAGAATCTGAAGCGGCATCTAACGTAAAATTATCTACGAAAAAATTGACAATAACAAAGGGGAAAACAAAGAATCTTTCTGTGAAAAACGCAACAAAATACAAAGTTTCCTGGAAAAGTAAGAGTGAAAAGATTGCCAAAATCAAAAAGAACGGTAAGTATGCCATTAAAGTGAAAGGCATGAAAGCTGGTAATACCACAATTACCTGTACACTCAAAAAGGGAAACAAGAAAAACAAACTTACCTGTAAGGTTGTTGTGTCGGAGAAAAAGTCCAAACCGACATCAACTCCAAATGTAACATCAACACCAGTGGTAACTCCGACAGAAACACCTGCAGTGACAGCAGAACCATCACCGGACGTTACACCTGCACCGGAAGTGCCGGCTATGAAAGAAGTTTTTAGCGGTGTTATTGACAACGTTGGTACCTGTCTTACCTATAATCAGACATGGAATAACCGTAAAGAGATGCAGGAAGCTTATACCATGAATTTTGTAGATAAGCATTTCAATAGCTTTACGCTGGAAAATGAAATGAAACCGGAGGCCATGCTGGGAGGAGATAGTGCAACATTGCTGTCTGTTGAAGATGCAAAGAAAGCCGGTTATGTTATCGGTGCCGATTATAAGGAGACAACAGTACCGAAGTTAAATCTGGATACCGTTGATAGTGTTTTGAAGATAGCCAAAGAACACAACATTCGTATGCGTGCCCACACATTGATGTGGCATCAGCAGACACCGGACTGGTTCTTTATAGAAGGATATCAAAATAAAGGTGATGTAGTTGATGAAGCTACCATGAATGCACGTTTGGAGTTCTTTGTGAGAACAATGGTCCGGTATGTAATGGACAAGGAGATTGAACTGACAGGAGAAGCCGGCAGTCTTGTGTATGCATGGGATGTGGTAAATGAGTATGTTCACCGCACCAATAATCCTTCCAAACAGACATGGACAGATGTTTATGGTGACCTTGGTCTCAAGCCTACTTATGTTAAAGCTGCATTCCGGTATGCTTATGATGAATTAAAACAAAAAAATGTTCAGGACAAAGTGACTCTGTTCTACAATGACTATGATACCTATTTTAGCGTTGAAGATGAGATTGCCCTTGTAAATTATATCAATGAGGGAGAAGAAGCGAAAATCTGTGGAGGTATCGGTATGCAGAGCCACGTAGATATCCGACGTCCGACACTGGAGGAATACAGTGCAGCAATGGATGCATTCCTTGCTACCGGACTGGAGGTACAGATTACGGAGCTTGATATCACAATTAATTTTGATACCGATGATACGGATGGACGTAAACCTTCTTATGCATACAAAAAAGAAGGTGAGACCATTGAAGATCAGGCTGCCTTTACAAAGGATTTCATCAAAATGATTGTGGAAAAGCAGAAGAACCGCGATAAGTCAGTAAGTCCGAAAGGAATTACCGGTATCACAGTATGGGGTATCAGCGATGCCACTTCCTGGAGAGGTCAATGTAAACCGCTTTTCTTCAACCGTAAGAGAGTGAAAGATCCGGAGACTGGTAAGTATGTGTATGCTTATGTGCCAAAGCCATCCTATGATGCTATTGTGGAGGCTCTGAAGTAATGAGAAGGAGCGGCAGTTTATGCCGCTCCGTTTTAAAATAAATTTTCTGTTGACAAATCTACAATTAATTGGTATAGTATTAGATGTGTTCGAAATTGAATACGTTTTGCGCGAGTGGCTCAGTTGGTAGAGCACAACCTTGCCAAGGTTGGGGCCGCGGGTTCGAGTCCCGTCTCGCGCTCTTTCTTTTTTTGTGGGAAGCCCCGAAAAATGGGGCTTCCCAGTTTTTTTAGCACGTGAAAACAAACATAAGTTTTGGTTACATTTGGTTACACTTTCTAATTTCGTAGAGCCTGTTCTATTTTTGCATTGCGCTCATCAAGGTCACACCGGTCATAAACGTAGTTATTTAGTGTTGTTTGCTTGTCGGCATGACCGCACATCTTTTGAATCGTGCTTATGTTCACATTACCATCGAACAGCTTGCTTATGTATGTTCTCCTGATGCAGTGCATCCGCTTGACAGAAATCCCCAAGTGTT
>JAXEJU010000011.1:0-59549 GCA_034101395.1 Eubacterium sp.
TTATGCTTACAGATGAAAAGTCCTCACTGAAGGTATGTAAACACTGCGGAAATGCCTTTGTTGCCAGTAGACCCAACAGCGTATTTTGCAGTGGCAAATGCAAGAACCAGTATAATGTGTATAAGAGCCGGGCGAAGGATAAGGCGTAAGCGTGCATGGAACCGTACTTATATGCGTCGCAAATATGAGCGTGAGAAAGCAGAACGTGAAGCAAAGGAAAAAGGGTTATCTGAGACAGTCAGATAGACTGTCCCAGAAATAACCCTGTGATAGTGAAACATGCGTTATAAGCTTAACATGATTGAAACCCCTGCAAAAATGCGTTTTTATTATACAACTCTGTAAATAGCTCCTACGCCTCAAACCCCCGGTTCATATTAACCCCGACACCAAGCGTCTCATTCAGTGAGCCCTTTCCATAGGTAAGTCCGGCAAATATCTGTTGGGTATTCTGCATGACTGCTTCTGACGTATCCTGCTTCGCCACTTCCTTGAAAGATGGAAGAAGTGCCTTAAAAATATCCGTTGCATGGTCATACAGCTCCGGTTTACGCTCGGCAACTGCGTGGCACAGCTCATGGTAGGCAAAGATATAAAGCTGGCGAAGATAATGGGAAATCCCATACTGCATATCCAGACTTGCCATAAGCTCCGTTATCAGACCTCTGGCGCGTCCGGTTTCACTGCGGGCAGCTTCTACGTCGCCCGCTTCCAACAGTTTTTTGCTTTCGGCAATACTATCCAGTGTCACCTCATATATTATGACAACCAGTTCACTGCGGTTTGCCTGGGAAACCCTCGTCGCATATTCCTGTAAACGTTCCTTGTCCATATCAAAATCCTCTCACTTCAAATCGTTCTACCTGCGTGGAACGAAAAATGCTTTGCATTTTTCCTGAGCGCTGGCTTCTCACAGCGCTCTTTTAGCCTTGCAGCAACGCTTTACTTGCGTGGAACGAAAAATGCAAAGCATTTTTCTTGAGCGCTGGCTTCTCACAGCGCTTTTTTAGCCTTGCAGCAACGCTTTACCTGCGTGGAACGAAAAATGCAAAGCATTTTTCTTGAGCGCTGGCTTCTCACAGCGCTTTTTTAACCTTGCAGCAACGCTTTACTTACGTGGAACGAAAAATGCAAAGCATTTTTCCTGAGCGCTGGCTTCTCACAGCGCTTTTTTAGCCTTGCAGCAATTGCAGGATCGTCTGTGGCTGATTATTTGCCTGTGCAAGCATCGAAGTTCCTGCCTGAACCAGCACACTGTACTGGGTGTATTTTGTCATTTCCTCCGACATATCCACATCCTCAATTCGGGAACAAGCCTCTGTCAGATTTTCTGTCGTTGTATCCAGACTGGATACTGCAGAGTCAAGACGGTTCTGGTAAGCACCGAGTTTGGAGCGCACCTCTGAAATCTGGCGGATGGCATTGTCAAAATCGGTAATCGCCTGGGAAGCTCCCTTTGTCGTACATACATTGCAGTTTACAATATTTAATGACTGGCAGGTTACCGGCGGTACCGACAGATCAACGGTCTGTCCCTCATTGGCACCAATCTGGATAGATACATAACCGGCATCCAGCATGGTAATGTTTGCTGTGTCATTAGCAGAAGCACCGGAAACGTCAAATATCATTTCAAAGCCACCACGGTCCGACACAACAACACGTCCGCCATCAACATTTACCGTTGCTGTATTAGAAAATCCTGATGTAAAGTCCAGTTTAACCTGCGCATCTTTCCCCTGGGCAGTTGTCGGATTATTTACATTGCTGCTGACACCGAGTTTGGCAGCTAAAACCGGGTTTTCTGCCACAAGTGTTATTTCCTGGGACGCTCCATACAATACAGATGTAAATTTCAAGCTGCTTGCGTTTTGCAAATCAGTCTCTGTTCCACTTCCATCTGCCGGTATCACATCAATGTTCATCATCTCACAGTAATCACGGATGGACTCAAAGACATTCTGGTAAGTTTCTCCTTCCGAAATCTCAATAGTCTCGCCATTTATATACAGATTTCCGGCTTCCGCTGCTGTTACGGTATCATTTGGATTGAAATGTTTGGCAATGGATACAGTTGCCTGCTCTGCCTTGGTTGTAACGGTAAACGTATAGGTAGTCAGTTTCACATCATCCGTCGCTGAAACAAGCTTCACGCCAACTTTATCCGATGAGAACTGGCGGGTACAGGTTCCGTCAAGCATACTCATCGTGTTGTACTCGGTCTGCTCTGCCAGACGGTCAATTTCTTTGCGGAGAGCGTCAATCTCTTTCTGAATCGCCTGCTTGTCATCCAGTGTGTTTGTCTCATTTGCGGCCTGAACGGAGAGTTCGCGGCAACGCTGCAGCATCGCTTCCACCTCAGACAAAGCACCCTCTGCTGTCTGAATAAAGGAAATACCGTCCGAGCCATTCTGAGATGCTCTCTCGAGCCCGCGAATCTGTGCTCTCATCTTCTGAGAAATCGCCATTCCGGCAGCATCATCTGCTGCCTTGTTAATCCGGTATCCGGAGGACAGTCTTGACGTGCTTGCCGTCAGACGACTCTGAACCTGGTTCAGATTAAAGTTTGCACGAAGTGCTGTAATATTTGTATTAATTTTCATCGCTTACATCCTTTCCCTTCTTTGCATGAACAATAAATGCTTTTGCAATCCGGTACAAATCCTGATTTTTTGTACCCTCTGATCTATTTCCTGTCTGAAGAGAATGGCGGCTGCCCTGTACCAGGCTCTCGCTGTCCATAGCGAATCCCATCTCTTCCAAATCCTTTTCAAATTCATCCAGAATCTGTCTGCACATTTCCATACCCTCTTGGTTCTCTGCTGTGACAAATCCTTTGACATGACGGTCATTAACCCTAAAAGTTGCCTGCATTTTCCCTAGCACTTCGGATTCCATCGTAATCTCGACCATACCTTTTTCCTGTCTGTCACCGCTCTGAATCGTGATGTGGCAGTTTGTAATTCCCTGTTCCGTTACTAGCGGAATCTCATACATCTGCCTCTGCCTCAGATTCTGATAAAAGGAAATACTTCCTGCCATTTTGGCAAGGGTGGCAATTCCATCATACGTTATATCGTCAGATTCCTTTTCTTTCGCCAGTTCCTCTGTATGCGTCCGGTCAATTTTTTCATATATTTCATCCAGTTCGTCCGGATTACCAAACATTTCCGTAACTTCTTCGCTCTCTTCTTCTGTCCACAGCTTCTCATAACGTCCCGGTCTGCTACTGAACATCTGCTTTGCTGCTACAAGATTTGACATCGTATCCGGCATTTCAAGCGCCCTTAAAAAAGCATTCAGCCGACCGTCTGCATCTTCGGCTGCGGCACGGATTTCCCCAGCCATCTGCTCGTAGTAAGCGCTCATCTCCTGATCCGTTTCACCATCTGTCACACATTTTTCCAGAAGCGCTTCCAGCGATATATCCATCCCCGTTTCATCCAATTCACGGAGAACCTTCGGCGACAGATTTTTCTGGAGTTTTGACACAAGTGTGCTGCCATAGGCAGCCTGAATCTGGTCTGATATAGAAGTTCCTTTTGCCACGGTATCCGAAAGACCGCCAAACGCATCATCCACGGAAACATCCAGTCCTGCCACTCTGCGGCTGCGTGTTGCAGACAAAAGAGAGGCGAAGGACAGCTCTTTTCCCTCTTTAATCACCTGTCCGATAACCGCTCCATCGCTTTTTTCCACTTTGTCGAGAAGGCGGTAAATTCCTATCATACTCTCGCGCTCCTGTGGTGTCAGTTCCCTCTGCCGGTCCATTTTCCACAGATATTTTCGGAAAGAAATATCCTCCGCCGGAGTATTTTCCTGCACAATTTCTTTCACGCTCTCATCCAGTTCCTCAAGTGTGAGGTTCAAGGGATTTATCTGCTTTTTTATCAGCTCTGCGACAACCGGAGGTTTCAGGCTCTCCATTAATGTTGTCACCTTGCTGTCGTATGCTTTCATATCGAAAATATTTTCTTCCGTAAGAGGCATCCGGTTGTAGGCTAGAATCCGGACTGCACGCTGATTGGCACCGGTCAGCTCAAGATTCAGTTCCCGTAAAATGTCATCCACATTTTGAAATGCCTTGCTGATCCGGTCGCCCAGATCCGGGCGCACCTCTGTCCCGACCGCCTCATACGTCTGCTCCAGCTTTTCTGCTGTATATTGGGCTGCGGTTTCCCCCATTTCCTGCAGGCTCCGGGTTGCGAAAAATGGTCTCGTCGCACCGAGCATTTCGACCGGTGCCGCCAGAACCTGGCGGGCACACGCAAGCGTATCGCCCATGACCTGTGTATGCTTTTCTGTTACCGGTACACCAGTTTCGCGCAACAGTTCTTCTGTCGCCTGCTGCTCCTGTAATTTCAATTCCTCGACGATCTCTTCCAGATTGGTCACGTCAATCTCAATGCCCTTTGATGCCATCGTTCTCGCTGCCTCTACAGTCATAGTCAGGCGGATTTCCTCGAGCTGGCGTTTTGCGCGGATAAAGTCAGCTTCTGTTGTATACGTTTTCCGGAGTGTGGCATCATCCGCTGTCACCAGATTTTCGACAAGCTCTGCTGCCTCGTCTGCCGAAATCTTTGTCAGATCTGCCTTTTCCGGTGAAATACCCTCCGCCATGTTATCCACAATCCGGGCCAAAAGCACCGACGGGTCCAGTTCCTTTAATTCTGTGAGTGCCTCATAAATCTTCACGTTTTCTGCCGTCACCGGAAGATTATTCTCGTATAAGGTTCTGGCAACTTCGAGAGTTTCCTCCGTCACTGCCACGCCGCCTTCGTCCAGAATCTCACACACCTGATTCTCCATCTGGACAAAAGTATCTTCCTCCGATGTACCGGATAATCTATTTCCACGATATCCATCCGAATTATGCATTGCCTTTACATTTTCCCCACTGGCCGCCATCACACTTCCGCGTATGCTCTCCGGCGAAATCGTTGTTCTTCCACTGCCAATAAAAAACTTCATCGAGGCATCCGAAAAAACCGAGAGCTCTGCCACCATGCTGACAGCATGAGACAAGCGTGACAGATTTTCTTCGGTAACCGGTGCTTTATCCTGCAGGTGGCGCTCTAAACTCTCCTGTCGCTCCTGCTGCTTCTCCACTTCACCGTCTACCGCTTCCTGTTTCTTTGTCCGCTGTTTTTTGACACGGCTCACCGCTCTCTCTACCTGAGATGAAGTATATTCTTCAAGCGGAGTTTCTTCTTCGGACAAATCCTTAAAGTCCTCTCCCGTCATGCAGCTATTAATAAACGCACTCGGAGAGATGCCTCCGTCCTCCGGCAGCTCCGCTTCTTCGCTCTGTAATTGTCTTGCCTGTGCCTCTGTGTAGACACTGCTTTTTCCCGTCTCCTTCTGTACGGTACAATCCATTGTATAATCCCATATATTATTGGAAAATCTGCCATCCATGGCATTCGGTACGGACACTCCTGCTTTTACAGTTTTTTCTGTGTCGTTCAAGTTCGGGGAAATCCTGTTTGTCTGAATTACCATAGATTTCACTCTCACTTTCCAATCTCTATACCTATATTTCGACTGAAAAGGGGGATTTCTTTAGGGGCATAGTCATCCGTTGGGGGAGAACTTCTATTGAGTCGGATTTCCAGTAATCAATAACCCCCTGCAAACTATCCTGATTTGCAGGGGGTTAAAATCCGTCCCTATCTAAATCGACGCCGGGCCATATTCCTCCAGAATGGAAGAGTCCAGCTTAATACGGTTATCCATTGTTTTCATAACGTCCGTTATCCACATGACATCCTTTATCTCTTCCGATGCGAGGTCATACAGCTGGTTGTTCCGGAAATTTAAGACAAGCGGCTCAAAGATATTTTCTTCATTTTCACGGATGACAAGTCCGGTCTGACCGTTGTTAAGCTCGATGCATACGCCCGGTGTCAGAATATTGATTGCTTTTATGAGGGCATTTACGACCTTCTGGTCGTATTTGTCCGGATCATCTAAAAGTTTCCGTACCGCCTGTACTTCGGAGGTCGGCTCTTCGTGGGATTTCATCGCTGTCATGCGGTCATAGGCATCTGCGACATACAGGATGTTGACGTTGGAACTCGCCTTCAGTGCTGCCGGTACCGGCTCGCCCTCTTCGATACAGTACAGTTCCTGCATCTGAAAGATAAGCTTTGCGATATCAATGTCTAGATCTTTATACCGGTCAAGAATTTCTTTTGTCTGGTCACGGATGGCACAGCGTATATCCATCGGAACATCCTCACCGTCCGGCCTCTCGCGGAACTTGAGAGCACCGATATCATGCAGAATGGCTGCCTTTACCAAGGCGTTGATGCGTCCGACCGGGAGTTCCATCTGTCCGCCAATGATTGCGACAAGAATCGCAACATTTAACACATGCTTATAGACAAAATCCTCATTGCTTCGCAGGCTCTGAACAAAATTGATTTTGCGGTTGAGCTCACCATAATTTTTAATCACAAGACTGCAGAGCCAGTCAAGCCCCTTGTCTTTTTTTCCGGAGGCAATCAGATCCAGATCCTCCCGGATGCTGAATACGGCCATTGTCTGAAAGCGCTCAAAGTTGATGTCGTCCTCTGTCATTGGCGGCACCGGTTCCGCCGGTTCCAGTATGTAAAGTCCCATCAGTCCGAAATTGCGGATACCATAAATCGCCTGCGTAGTCAGACGGGTATCGCGATCGTACAGAAGAACTCCATTTTTATTATAAATCGGCTTTCCCAGCCGCATTCCGCTCTTTAAATCATCAACTTTAACAAATAACACAATTTTCCCTCCATTCAAGTTTCAATATTTCGTCTTATTTTGGTCACAAATTTCTAGTATCATTGTAACAATAAAAATTGTCGGACGCAATAGTTTTATCAGAAAGGAGCACCCCATATGAAGAAAAAAATGTTCCCGGGGGCATTATCCCTCTTATTATCCCTAGGTTTATCTGCCTCTCTTATATCCCCAGCTATACCGGCAAGGGCAGCTTCCGAAAATTCTCCTGTTCCCGACGAAACAATATCGGTTTCAGGAGAAGAAGATTATGTAGAGGGGGAAGTTATCGTAACACTTGCGACCCCAAAACGGACGACTCTCGCAAAAGAAGGAATCGTTTCTTTCGACGATGAAATGACCGTTGAGGAGAGCTGGAATTTTGGAGATGCCAAAGTTCTTGCTGAGACAAAAGAACAGGAAAACTATCTGGACGACAAACGTTTCTATGTATCCGAAATTTCATCCGATACATATTCTACCGAAAAACTGATGGAGAAACTGTCTAATCAGGCATATGTTGTCTCAGTGGAGCCCAATTACTACCGCAAAAAAATGTCCATGACATCGGATACCTTTTCTGACCAACAATGGTATCTGGGCAATAGTGACGCATATAAAAGCGAAAGCGAGGGAATCCGTTACCAGCAGGGCAAAGCAGATTCCGATCAAATACCGGTTGTTGCAGTCGTTGATACCGGTATTGACTATACACACGAAGATCTGAAAGACCACATGTGGAAAAATACATACCCCGATTTAAAAGGAAGCTGCGGGTACGATTTCGGTGACAATGATGCCGATCCGATGGACGAGGATTCCGATGGACATGGTACTCACTGTGCCGGTGTAATAGGAGCCGTAACGGATAACCAGACGGGTATTGCGGGTGTCAGCAGCGACGTCCGGCTCATGGCACTAAAAATATTCGATTCCAGAGACGATGCGGCGGACTCTTCCATTATTGCTGCCTTTAATTATATTTATAAGGCGCAACAGCTCGGCGTGAATGTGACAGCAGTCAACTGTTCCTGGGGCGGCGGTTCCTCAAGTCAGACAATGCAATCTCTGGTAAACAAGATTGGGGCGCAGGGAGCATTGTTTCTGTTTGCATCGGGAAATGACAGCACGAATCAGGATATGGTGTCTTCCATGCGTAAAGAATGCCCTTATGATATGTCAAGTGAATATGTCGTTATTGTCGGTGCCTCAAATCTGGAGGACAAAGCGGCCTCCTTTTCTAACTACGGCTCGGAAAGTGTCGATATTTTTGCGCCCGGAGTGCAAATTTTTTCAACAGTAAATCATGCAAATTTCATACCGGCGGCATATTCTGAAGAACAGAGAAATACCCTGACAAGCCTTTACAGCGATGGCACAGCGGGGAGTGTTACTCTCTGTACTCCATCCGACCTGGATCTTGTGTCCCGGCAAGCGTTATTATATGGCACCATTGAACATTCCTCTGAAGACTTTTACGGGAACAGTGACAATGGCAGCTATTTTGTACCATTCTGTGCGCTCTCCAAAAGAGATGCCTCTCTCTATGTCTACATGGATGTTACCGGATTATCACTGGATCCTTCACAGACATATTACACAGCTAGCGATCTATCTCTCCAAAGTTCAAGCCTGTTTGTGGCAGAAGAGAGGGATTGGACACACTATACAAAAAAGACAAGTGCCTCTGACTTTGTAACCCAGGACGGAAAGACATATTTACGCATATTGAATTTGACAACCACTTTACGCTCCTATTCGGGAATTTATCTGGACAACATTGCCATCTCCTGTGCAAACCCGGATACCGCTTCCTTTGGCAAATATGACTATATGGAGGGAACGTCAATGGCTGCACCTATTGTCTCCGGAGCCGTAGCGGCCTTATCCGGTCTTTATCCATCGGATAGCGTCTCTCGGAGGAAAGAGCGACTTTTTTCCTGTGTTCGCAAAGTTTCTGATCTTGCAAACAAATGTAAAACCGGCGGCATACTGGATATGAGTCTGTTTGCCACTACAGAAGCTCCGGCTGAAACGGCAGCGCCTTCTGATACGGGCGACGATTCATCCTCCTCTTCCGGTGTAGGTGATATCTCAGAAAATACGGACTTGCCACTTTCAGATGATGGCGATATTTCAGAAAGTACGGACCTGCCATCTTCAGACGAAGGCAATCTTTCAGAAAATACAGACTTGCCATCTTCAGACGAAGGCGATATTTCGGATAACACAGCTCCTTCATCTCCGGTCTCCTCGAAAGTTGCCGTTAAAAAAATCACTCTGAACAAAAAGACGGCAAAGCTTCGCTATAAAAAGAATCTCAAGCTGAAAGCAACAGTTTCTCCTTCGAATGCTACAAATAAAAATGTTAAATGGAGTGTGTCGAAAGCCAAATATGCAAAAGTTACCCAGAAAGGGGTTGTCACGGCAAAGAAAAAAGGAATCGGCCATACAGTAAAAGTTTATGCTGTATCCAAAGCCGATTCCAGTAAAAAAGTATTCTGTAAAGTTAAAATTCAGGCTTAGGGTTATCCTAAGCCTGAATTTCGATTTTCCGAAACAGTAAATCTTCCCCGATTACTGCATTTATGGTAACTTCACCCTGAGACAGTTCCAGTACCCACGAGACATTCAGGAGCTGACCAATCCGTTTGCCATCTGCGGTTCCATCCTCTGTCTCATAGTCAAGTGAAATGGATGCCGGGGATTTGACAGACATAAACTCCCCCTTATCCGCAAGAAGGGTCTGCCACTGTTTCCACTGCTCTTTTGTAATTGTATGTTTCAGGGCATCACACATCATTTTTTTTGTCGCATCAAAATCACCGGCACGGAGGCACTGACCAAACTTCGTCATTGTGTCGTTGACCTGATCCTGCTCGAACATAGAGATATCCGTTCCCTCCGCATAATCCCAGTAGTGCTGACGATATTTTCTCATATTTTCAAAATTGGCAAAATACTGCCCTTTATAGCGGTCAAAGTACAGTCCGACTTCCTCGCTTTTTTTCTCCCCGGTTTTCGTATCTTTATAATTTACGGATGCTTTGATTTTATAATAATCTGCCACCAGTTCCTTCTCTATACCGGTGACATCTACAAACTCTGTCGTTTCCGTCTTTATTATTTCTTCATATTGGGTTTTCATACGGTCCTCAATCATTACATCCATACAGCTGTAAAAAGGAAACCACGTACTTGCATATACAAAGAAAATACATCCGGCAAGTATGGCTCCACCTCGAATCAGCCAGAGGGGCAGAAGTTTATCTTTTAAAATATATTTGCGAAGCAGCCAGTGCCAGAGTGGACAGGTCAGAGCCGCAACTATAAGAAAAGGCCATCTGGTTTCCCTGACAATCGCAAACATAATGGCAAAAAGCATTACCACTGTGGAAAATATCCCCACAAGACCGCTCATTATCTTATCAATTATAAATTTCTTTCCCATCATTTTCTCCTTTACTGCTCTTCTTCAATTCAAGTCTATAAAGTATAGATTTTAAATAATTCGGAATTTATAAAAACAACACATTTAAAGAACAACTTTTTCCATTCGATTCCATCCCCAGAATTATCGAAAAGGATCTGGACATTATGGAAAATGGTGAGCGAGTGCCAAGGAAAGCCGATTTGCGCGCTTTCGTGCTGATGGCAGACGAGCCGCTCGTATATGACAAGACAGCGGTCATTAAAATTGTTGTCTGAGAGGACAACATCATTTCCCGAGCCGTCTTTTAATCTGTTCCGGATTCGTGGCAAACATCAGCGCCGTTTCTTCTGTAATTTCACCTTTCTGATAAAGGCTGATTATCGACTGGTCCATCGAAATCATGCCGAGATTGCCGGATGTCTGAATCAGGTTATCAATCTGATAATTTTTACTGTCACGAATCATGTTGCTGATTGCCGGTACTGTACGCATAATTTCCACAGCAGGAACCATACCCCCGTTTTTTCCGGGCAGAAGCTGCTGGGACACGATGCTGTCAAGGACAAGGGAGAGCTGGATTTTTACCTGCTCCTGCTGGTCTGCCGGAAATGAGTCAACAATTCGGTCAATCGTGTTTACCGCACCTTTTGTATGCAACGTGGCAATGACAAGGTGCCCGGTCTCTGCCGCTGTCATGGCAGTTCGGATTGTCTCCGCATCACGCATTTCCCCGAGCAGGATAACATCCGGTGCCTGACGAAGACACGCTCGCAGTCCCGTCAGATAATTCTCGGTATCTATCGCAATCTCCCGCTGGCTGATAATGGATTTTTTGTTCTTGTGAAGATACTCTATCGGATCTTCCAGTGTTACAATATGCGCCTCTCTGGTAGAGTTTATCGCATCAATGATACACGCCTGTGTGGTCGACTTCCCACTGCCGGCAGTTCCGGATATGATGATCATGCCATGCAAAAGCCTGGAAAGGTCAATCACACTGTCCGGTATCCCAATTTCTTTATAAACCGGAATGCTGAATGCAACAACACGGATAACAGCTGCCTGGGAGCCGCGCTGAAAATATGTATTTACACGAAAACGCGCCATTTGTTCAATCGCAAATGAAAAATCGTCATCTCCATCGTTTATAAAATTTTCTTTTTTTCGGTTTGCCGTTTCATATATTTCATCAATCAATGCTGACGTATCAGCCGGAGTCAGTTTTCTATTCTCATCCAATGGCAGGATTTCTCCCGCCTTTTTATAACTCAGACATCCACCCGCAATGATAAAGATATCCGAAGCTTTGTCCTGTACCGCCTTTTTCAACAAATCTTTCAGACCCATCGTACGTTTCTCCTTTCCTTATTCCGTAATTTCCGTTCCACCCCAGACCTCTATGGAATCATCGGCTTTCCATTCTCCAATATATTTTTTCTGCCACTGCAGAACCTTATATGTTCCGTTCTTTACCTGTACCACTACCTGAATTTCCTGATTATCATCAATCGAACTGGCATAAGAATACCTTCCGTTACCTTCGTCTGTCACCATCTTCGGCAACTCCCCCCTGCGCAGCTCAGCAAGGACATCCTCTGCTTTGGCATCCGCTTCATAGTACTTTTTTACTGCCATAGCAGACTTATCCGCCAGAGCACTGTCCGCTTTTGCCGTTGACAGGGACAATAGCGCAAATACGATGAAACACAACACCGCAAATATAGTTAATATGGAGCTTCCACCCACTGTTGTAAATGACATGGTACGTTTTTTACTCATGATGCCCCTCCCTTTTGCCATGCTGTCTGAATCGAAAAAATCTCTTCTCCCTTTTCATCCTCTACCGAGATTATTGCTTTTTCATAATATTCGTCTGACTGGATTACCCTCAGATACATGCGCATTTTTTCTTCCGGATACTGTACCGAAAGCCCGTCCTCTTTCCGAGTGGCAGGAAATATCCGACTGACTTCATCCAGATTTCCCTGTTCCGCCTTGCAGTATTCTGCCAGCTTCTGCGCCCTTGTCACGGCGAGATCCCGCTGCTCTCCCTTTTTTGACAGAGTATCGGAATACACAAATGCCTGCAGACAGACTGCAGCCGCCAGGGCAAAAACAAAAATCATTATTATCTGTTCCATCAGTGCCAGAGGTGCTTTACTCCTATGATAACTCACGATGCCACCTCCCTGTCAGAGCGGAGAGCTACGGTCGCTGTATTTGAGCGGCCACCGGCATCTACCGCAGATATCTCAATCAGAGACCCTTTCTGTTCAAATGAAAGACCTTCCGCTTCCATAATCGGGTTTCCGGCCTCCGGTTCAATTTCATTGTCTGCCGTTGTGAACAGTTCATATATGTACCCGTTATAATAATAAATCCGCAAATCGAATTTCTGTCCCTCAATTGTCTGATATAAATGAAGGGTATCCACTCCATCCGGCTTCTCCGGCTTTGCAAAGCCACCTGCCGCTACTGCTCCACTCACATCATTATCACGGATTCTGGCAGTGACGTAAGAGGTTATGATCCGTTTGTTGTATGCATCATCATCCCGCTTTACCAGATTCTTATAGCTGTTCGCACCAAGTGCCAGCACTGCCACAATTGTCACGGCAAATACAGCAAAAAGCAGCAGAATAAAGACACCTTCTATATTATGTTTGGGAAACTTCATTTTCATTGTATCCTATCCCTTCATTCCTGTGTTATATTACTGTTTTTCCATCACCGTGATATCCGGCATTACATTATCGCCAAATACCTCATAAAATACGGTAAACCGCTCGTCATCAATCTGGATTCCATAATTTTCTTCCAGGTAATCAATTGTCGGCGGATATACGCCCTCTGTGGCATAGCAGGTAAGCGTCGCTTTTCGAATGGAATTATCCAGTTGCTTCAGGCTTTCCGCCTGCTGTCCGTTTCCCATCTTCTGCACGCCTTTATTCAGGCAAAAGAGCGCAAGTACCAGTACTGCCACCATAATAAGTACCTTAACCGGTATCAGATTCCACTCTCGTTTCATGTAATCCTCCATTCCGGAGCGTTTTCGCGACGAGGCGACGCAAATTTCAAATTTACGTCTGCCAACAAGCTATTTGTGACGCTCCGGCACAAATAGCGGTGTGAAAAATCAGAACATCCGTGCGATTTTTTCACACTACCCTCCTAGCCAATCGATGACATTATATTGATGAGCGGCAGCATAACCGCAATCAGAATTATGCCCACAAGTATGGATGTAATAATCACGATGGTAGGCTCAATCCGCCCAACCTTGCGTTCAATCGCCACCTGGACATTGTCGTCCATGCGTCTGGCAATCTCTTCCATTGCCGTATCCGACGTACCGCTCCTTGCTCCCAGGTCGAGGATCCGACAGTATGCAGCATCGAGAATATGGTTTTTCTTAAAACACTCCGCCAACGGCTCACCCATTTCCAGCATTTCAAGACAATTCTCATATCGTTTTTTTGTCTTTTTTGTCGAATTCTGAAACAACATGGCTGTCCGGAACGCCTCTTCTGTATTTAGTCCGCTCAGCATTCCCATCGACATCGCTGCCGCAAAACGAGCTTCGCAAAGCTGCTTTGTTATTCCGAAATCTCCAAATACCTTTTTATATACTTCTATAATCGCCCCACGGATTACCGTGCTGCTTCCAAACACCACGCCAGCAAGTACTATGATTCCAAGTATCACACAGAGCAGAGGCATAAATTCACCCAGCACATTTCCCACCTGGAGAAGAACCTGCGCTGTACCGTTCAGACTGCCACCTAATTGCTCATAGACCTGATTGAATATAGGGAGTACTTTTACTAACAGAACAACAATAATCACTAACATCAATATCATAAGAATAAGCGGATACATCAGAGCACTCCGTATCTGATTGCCCAGCTGTGTCTGTCTTTCATAATACGCGGAAAGAGACTGGAACGATTGTTCCAGTCTTCCTGACTGCTCACCTGTCTGCACCATGTCACTAACATACCGGGGAAATACTTTAACCTCCCGCAGTGCCTCTGAAAATGGCCGCCCCTCTGCTACCATTTCCGCCATTTCTTTCAGCATTTTTTTATTCTTTGTATTCGTTTCATCCTCCACGAGGAGATATAAACCATCCTCTGTCCCAATTCCCGCATGCATCAGCAGGGACATTTCCAGACAGAAGGAGGAAACATATTCATTGCTCAGTGTCCGTCTTCTCATGCTAATCTCCATTTCTGAGCGACTTGTCGCGAAGAGGCGACGAGAAACTCGCGTATGCGATTTCTCGTCTGCCATCAAAGCTATTTGCTTTCGCTCAGAAACAAATAGCGGTGTGAAAAATCAGTACATCCGTGTGATTTTTCACACTTTCTCCTAATAACTGTATTTTGCTTTGTAGTTGCGTCCGTTACCGATATACTTCATAATGGATTTACTGGATTTTGCTGTCGATGCCAGCGTCGGATCCATCAGCTTCCATTTTTTTCCGTTAAAATAAATGGCTCCCGTAATCCATCCCTTTTTCTTCGAATAAACATTAATCCATGCATGGTAGGCGTTTCCTGTATAACCGATTACCAGCTTGGTCGGAACCCCCTGACTGCGGAGCATCGCTGTCATCACCGCCGCATAATCAAAACAGATTCCCTTTTTCTTTTTATATATCGAGTCGAGATTTGGCAAATAATCGTTTTTTGCTGTCGCCGCTTTTTTCTTGTCGTATTTATAATATTTAATTACATATTTGTACACTTTTTTCACTTTGGCAATATCTGTCTTACAACCTTTGGTCAGTGTCGCTGCTTTCTTAACCACCTTGGTAGAAGCTTTATAATCCACATACTGGTTCGGACGGATATACGGCTCAAACTGATTGCGAAGAGTCACTGATATGGTCTCTGACATGACGGTAGCATAACTGTTTCCTGTCACATTTAAAAACACAGTTACTTTATAAGTTCCATTTCCCTCTGTCAGAGGAAGTACCTCATACTTATTATCACACAGTGTGTAGACGTAAGTGTTTCCGGTCGGTCCTTCCACCTGGGCTTTTATCGTTTTGCTTGTATTTTCTTTGTATTTTACCATAACGTAACCATTGCTCGTGTTTGAGTAATCAATTACACACTGATCCGTTTCTTTCGCCATTACACCGCTTGCTTCTGTTGGGTAAATCACGGTTTTGGCAGACGCATTCACTGGTAAAATACTGCATATTAAGAGTGACAAAGCCAAAAGCATACCCATAATTTTACTTTTTCTCATAGAATCCGCTCCTTTCCGGGTCAGTTAACCTAATTTTAGCATTTTTTTCCGAAAAAATAAAGCATCTTATGTACTTTTGTTTTTATTATAGAAATTGTACTCGAAAAACATGTCAAAAATAACCCCGGCGGACTGTTGACTATCAGAAATGAAAGTGTTATTATCAAAAAAAACATACTTATTACAAAGGAGTAATTGACATGATAAACACAGGCATTGCGAGGCAGCTCGATTCCGTCGGGCGTATTACTCTCCCCAAAGAACTGAGAAAAGCATTCGGTTTTGCGGAACGTGAAGTATTGGAAATTTATACGGAAGACGATAAAATTATCTTAAAGAAATGTTCCGAACCCGCAGATATTTTTACCGGTTCGACAAAAGATTTGATTGAGTTTGAGGGGAAACTCGTCTCAAAGGATTCCGTAAAAAAAATGGCAAAATTAGCCGGATTGATATGACTATTTGTAACTGTTCAGAGCCAGGCAAAATTCAAAAGGAAAATGTGACGGATGTTTGCATCCATGAACTTTTTTCTTTTGAATTTTATTTGGCGGATACGCCACACCGAGAAAACGCCAGTTTTTGAGGTTGGCTCTGAACAGTTACGATTATTTAGCAACGTCAGACTCTGTCCTGTTTTGGGAACATTGACAGAATTTGGCGTTGTTTTGTCTTTATTCTATGTGTTGCTAAAGAAGTGCATTATACACATCCCGTTTTGATACCCCGCGGTCCTTTGCGACCTGCTTCATCGCATCTTTCTTTGAAATGCCCTGCGACATATAAAACTCCATATGCTCCCCCAGCGGCATTTCCTGCCATTTTTCATGCGTCTCCTGCAGAAGTACAGCAGCATCCGCTCCCTCTAACACCAGTACAAACTCTCCCTTTGGCTCATTTGTTGTAAAGTATGCAACCGCCTCCTGAAGCGTAAAGTGCAGAGCATTTTCATGCTTTTTGGTAAGTTCTTTGCAGACCGCTATTTTTCGTTCACCGCCCACAGTGTCCACAAAGAGCTGTAATGTTTTGAGAAGCCGGTGAGGCGCCTCATAAAAAACTGTGGTACAGGTTGTACCGGCAAGCCTTTCCAGTACCGCTGTTCGCTCTTTTTTATCCGTTGGCAGAAATCCCTCAAACGTGAACCGTCTCGCATTCATTCCGGAAAGTGTAAGTGCTGTTATTACTGCTGATGCACCGGGAAGAGAAGTTACTTCGATTCCGGCTTCATAACAGGCACGCACCAGTTCCTCCCCGGGATCCGATATCGCTGGCGTACCGGCATCTGTCACGAGCGCAATCGTCTCGCCCGATAGCAGCCGGTTCACCAGTATCGGTGTTTTTTCATACTTATTATGTTCATGATAACTAATAAGAGGGGTTTTGATCTCATAATGATTTAAAAGTTTTATCGTCTGCCTCGTGTCCTCTGCCGCTATCACATCTGCTTCCTCCAGCATGCGAAGCACCCGCAGAGTTATGTCCTCCAGATTTCCAATCGGTGTCGCACACAAGTATAACATTCCCGCCATATTTTCCCTCATTTCTGCGCTGCGCTCCTTCCTGCACTATGAATAATATAATTTTTCCACTTCTTCGGTGTATACGTTTTCTTCCTGGTAAACAATTAGTGGTTTCTCAACAGCCAGTCTCGAGTTGCCACCGCGTACTCCCTCGATCAGCACCATATTGGGTTCTTTGTCCACATAGGGATACACAAGCCGTATTCTCTTTGGCTCCAGCCGGTGTTCTACCATTTCACTTATGATTTCTGCGAGACGAAATGGACGGTGCACCATATAAAAATGTCCACCCGGCTTTAACAGCTTTGCCGCATTCCCGATCACATCACGAAGGGTACAGCAAAGTTCATGTCTGGCGATTGCCTTGTGGTCTGCCTGGCCCACAAGCCCGTGGGATTGGGACAGATACGGGGGATTGCTTGTAACGACATCAAACACGGATGCACCAAAAATATCCACCGCATCTTTGATATCACCATTTACGATCTGAACCCGGTCGGAAATCTGGTTGTAAGCAACACTTCGCACTGCCATCTCCGCCACATCTTTCTGCAGCTCAAGACCGGTAAAATGTTCTCCTTCTGTCCGACCAGACATCAGAATGGGAATTACTCCATTTCCGCAGCCGAGATCCAGACATCTCTGTCCCTTTTTCACATTGGCAAAAGCACTTAAAAGCACCGCATCCATGCCAAAACAGAACCAGGACGGATTCTGAATCAGTTTCAGTCCGTCCCGCTGCAAGTCATCCAGACGCTCTCCTGGCTGGAGAACATCTGGTGATGTTTTTTTTAAATTCTCAGGGAATTCCTCCTGTAACCCGTTTCTGTCAGCCATCGAGTCTCGACTTTCCTTCCTTTTTCTCCATATCTTCAAGCTTCTTCAGTTCCTTTTCATGTTTCGCCTGAATCTTTCCCTTTGGTCCTCCGTGACGGAATTTCAGATCATCGACAGCATAATCACGAACCTCTTTTTCATCATTTTCCATTGTTACCACAACTTTTACCCGCTGTTTGAGGACACTGACGCTCTGTACTTCACCCGAAAGTCCCTCCGGAGTCTTCACCTTAGAGCCCACATTCGGAAGATGGCTGTTGAGCTCCTCATATGCCTCTTCTTCATTTTTCAGGCAGCACATCAGTCGTCCGCAGACTCCGGAAATCTTTGTCGGATTCAAAGACAGATTCTGCTCTTTCGCCATTTTAATTGATACCGGCGCAAACTCAGACAGGTAACTGTGACAACAGAGAGCGCGTCCGCAGATTCCGATACCACCTATGATTTTTGTCTCATCCCTCACTCCAATCTGACGCAGCTCAATACGGGTTCGGAAAACACTCGCCAAATCCTTAACCAGCTCACGGAAATCAATTCTTCCATCTGCTGTAAAATAAAACAACAGTTTATTATTATCAAACGTGTACTCCGCATCAATCAATTTCATTTCAAGATTATGCTTTGCTATTTTTTCAAGGCAGATACGAAATGCTTCTTTTTCTTTCTCCCTGTTTTTTTTCTCTGTCTCCTCATCTTCTTGCGTTGCAACACGAAGAATTCCCTTTAACGGCGCAACTATTTTCTCTTCTGCCATCTCCCTGTTTGGCAGTACTACGGTTCCAATTTCAACACCTTTTGCAGTCTCTACAATAACATGCTGTCCCCGTTCAAGCACCTCATTTCCAGGATCAAAATAATACACCTTACCCGCTTGACGGAAACGTACTCCGATTATTACTTTCATTTCTATCCTCATTTCTGCAATCCCGGACTCTCTAATTCCGAAATGCGTTTTCTAGTTATCTTTCATCGTAAGCAGCATCAGTTCCAGCGCCACCTCGAAACTTACATTTGCTTTAAGACGGAATTTTGCCTTCTCAAATGCCTGCAGTATTTCTTCTATTTTCTCATAACTTCGCCTCTGAGCCTCTTTGGAAATATGGGACGACTCCTCCCGGAAAAGCAACTGGTTTATATTCTTTGTCGCCTTGAAAATTAATACATCCCGGTACCAGAGTTCCATCAGGTCTATATAGTCCCTGACCTCATCCTTTCGTGTTCCAAGGTCTGTTATGACCTCAAGCATCTCTGTCACCGTCATGTTCTCGACTCTGCGAAGCAGTGACAGTATACTGTCTTTTCTCTCGATAAAATCCTCGGACTGGGCATACCGCATCGCCTTGCCAAGATTTCCCTGGGCAAATGCCGCACTGGCCTTCGCCAGATAATCCGGTACCTGACATTGTGTTTTCAGATATTCCTCTACTGCACTTGAAGTGAGTGGGCGAAACTCCAATGTGAGACAGCGGGACTGAATCGTCGGCAGGAGCTCACTGATATTGCTGGTTAAAAGTATAACAACACCATATTCCGGCGGTTCTTCAATTGTTTTCAAAAGAGCATTCTGTGCTGCTTCTGTCATTTTCTCTGCTTCCGGTACCACATAAATTTTATATGGACTGGAGAATGGCTTAATGTCCATGGTATTGCACAATTGCTCACGAATTTCATCAACTCCGAGGCTTGACCGCTCTCTTTTCACCCACACGACATCCGGATGATTGCCAGACTCCAGCTGGTGACAGGATATACATTCCCTGCACGGTTTTTCACCCTCTCCCTGACAGAGAAGTCCTGCTGCAAAAGTCTTTGCCATGGCTTCTTTGCCAACGCCTACATCTCCTTGAAAAATATAGGCGTGAAATGGTTTCTTCTCTTTGATTGCTGTCTGCAAATGCTCTTTTATCTGTTCGTGCCCTACAATTTCTGAAAATGAAAACATATACAGGCCTCCTTTGTATTAATCGTGCTCTCGCAACTCTATGTGATAATGTCAAGCAACAACCCCCGGATTTCATCTACTTTACTGAGTATGGCGATGGCATCTTTTTCTTCTTTGATCAGTTCTCCCGCAAGCTCATCCAATGCTGCATCCACCCACTTAATCATTCCATATACGCGATGCCTTCCCCGCCTGTCGAGAAAGTTCTCACGGCTGAATTTGTGAGAACGATTTACTATTTCATTCATAAATTCTTTTATGAGGCGACGGTAATGTTTCATGTCACGGACATCCATCCGCTTGCCAAGTTTCTTCCCCTGCATGGTAATTTCTTCCATCATTACAGATAATCGTTCTTTCAGTCCGGCTTCTTCAATGGAACTCATAAGCGTGAACTTGAAATCTTCTCCCGTTTCCTGCGTCTGCGCTGTCTGGGTTGCCTGATTTACCTGCTGCATGTTATCTACGCGGATATCCATCCTGTCACCTCCTTATCTACTACGAATTGCTTCGCACTTCGTGCTCTCGCAATTCTAAAAACATTCGAAATTCGCCCTATCGGGCTTCTTTCTCATGTTTTGGCAGGTCAACTACTTACGTTTTTTATGTATACATAAAAAACGTAAGCGTTTGACCTTGGTATCATCATATCACTTCTGAAGGGATTTATCTATCCTTTTTTCAATTTCTTCCAATGCTTCCTGCAGTGACACATTCAGAATTTCTTCCGTTATTCCCGCCTGCTGAAGTTTTTCTTCAGAGAAATCAGCTTCATCGGCCAGAAAACGTCTGCACACCTCGGCCACACAGGGATTCTTCTGCTCTTTTTCTCTTTTCAGAGAGCGGTCCATCCGCACAAAATCATCTACTGCTATATATAGCGGAACCACCTGTTGTACGCCGTAATAATTACGGATTCCCATGTATCCTTCCAGCGTGGAGATCAGACATGAATTTGCCTCTTCCAGATTGATCTGACCATCATCCGCCGTGAAATAATTCCACAGTCCCTTGACCGTCTCATAACAACGGCATTCCACTACCCGGTTTTCCTTTTCCATCCGATGCAGCGTTTCATCTGTCACAAAGTGATACTCCCTGCCTTCTTTTTCTCCCGCACGAATCGGGCGGGTGGTATATGGCACCACCGGTCTCAGTTCCGGATGACGCTCCATAATGAGCCGGTAAAGGGTATCCTTCCCCGAGGCACTTTTTCCCATGATAACAAATAATTTACCCATACTTTCCTCATTTCTAATCCTCTGACAATACCCGGATTACTTCTCCTTTGTCATCTGCCAGTCCAAGCAGACAAAGACCTTTTCTCTTTGCTTCTGTTATTTTTTGAACCACTGCTTCTGTGATACTCTCACCCGGAACGAGAAACGGCACCCCTGGCGGATACACCATCGCATATTCTGCGGATACCCTGCCATTGCTTTGCCCGACTGGCAATGTAACATACGGACGGTTCATTGCCTCATAAGCACTGATACAGATTATCGGCTGTGCAATGCTGTGTTTCACGGAGACTTTATCCGTTAACAAATGTGTTGTTTCGGATATTTTCCAATCAATTTCCGTCAACGCATCCATCAGGCGTCTGAATCCCTCTTCACTGTCTGCCACACTTGTCATTGCAAGCGCATAATCCGGTGCTTCCATTTCTATCTCTATGCCATACGAACTCCGAAGCAGTTTCCCAAGCTGCGGACCGGTAATACCGCTTTTCCCTGTATGGATGACAAGCTTGGAAGGCTCTTTCTTCGGATGTTCCCATAAAACAAGAGTTTTCCACTGTTTTGCCTTCTGGTAAAACTCTGATAGCATTTTCCCATACCGGATAAATGTGTCCTCTCCTTTTTCTTCCAGAAAGGTCATACACTGGTCTACACTTGCCATAAGTACATAGGAAGGGGAACTTGTCTCATAAATGTCGAGATACCGCTCCACCATCTCATGTGAAACCCTTCCGGAACAGAGATGAAGAAGTGCTGTCTGTGTCAGCGAAGGCAGTGTTTTGTGAATACTCTGAATTACGAGATCCGCTCCCTGACAAATTGCCGATTCCGGCATACCCTCTACAACATTATGCGCCCACGGAAAATGTGCGCCGTGCGCTTCATCAACAATCAGTGGAAGATTTTCCCGATGCACAATTTCTGCTATTCCGTTTATATCCGATACAACACCTTCGTAAGTAGGGGATGTAAGAATAACCGCAGCTATTTTCCCGGCATGCTGTCCGAGTGCTGCCTGTTCCAGTTTTTTCTCCACCTCATACGGTGAAATACCGACAGATATACCGGTCTGTGGCTCTATTTCGGGCATGAGGTAAACAGGATTCAGCTCCAGAAGATACATCGCATGATACACGGAGCGGTGGCATCCTCTGTCCACTAGTACGGTATCCCCCCTGTGACAGCAGGCACTAACTGCTGTCAGAATACCACAGGTACTTCCTCCCACCAGAAGCCATGATTCTTTTGTTCCATATATCCGCTTCATCCGGTCCATACAATCACGTATTATGCTCTCCGGATGATGCAGATTATCCATCCCTTCTATTTCTGTCATGTCGATGGAATATGGATTGACCATCATAAACTCCGGATTTCTCTTATGTCCCGGCATATGCATCGGATAGCTGTTACTCTTTGTGTATTTCATCAAATAATCGTACAACTGCCAAATACCTCTCTCTGCTTCTGTCTCTGACACTATTCTATACGGAAATTTTAAAAAAGACAAGTGTTACCATAAATTCTCAAACCACACAAAAACAATCTGTTTGTTGAGAAATGCCGGGATATGTGCTAAACTGATACTCATACTAATTGACAGAAAGGAAGTTTTTTATATGACACCAGTATTTTCGGGGGAAATTGTCCGCGCCATGATTGTGTCCGCAGTTGGATGTTCCCTGATTCCTCTCGTATTTCTTGGCTACTACCGTGCCAAAACAGGAGTAAAACTCGCCTCTTTCTTTATTGGCATGGGAATATATTTTGTCTTTTCATTTTTTGGCGGCAGTATCCTCAATATGCTTTTTTTATCCATTCTGGGACTTGGTCGTCTTTTATCTGACCATCCGGTTTACCTCTCTGTTTATTATGCTCTGTCCGCAGGTCTCTGCGGTCTTCTCGGAAGCTATTTCGGTCTGAAATATGCGATGAAAAACCGGCCGGGCAAACAAAATGCCTTTGTTTTTGGTCTCGGTGCCGGTGGACTGGAATGTATCCTTTATGGCGGTATTGTAAATATAACGGCTCTTGTACTTGCTCTTTTCGTTAATAGTTTCGGATTGGATGGATATCTCGAAAAGATGCAGATTGCCAGTGAAGAAATGGAAACACAGCGACAGCTGATACTTGACCGTGCCACAATTCCGGCATCTTCCATTTACAGTGATGCCCTGTTACAATTTTTGTCCATGTGTCTGCAGACAGCTCTTACCATCCTTATATATCAGGCCATTGCCCACAAAGAGGATTTTAAATTCTTCCCGATTGCCATCGTGTTAAATGTGATTGGCTACATACCTGTTTATCTCAGCCAGGCAGATGTGCTCACAAATGATACGATAACGATAGCAATTATGACTGTTTATATTTTTGTCATTCTTTTCTTTGTTTATCGGTTTTATCACAGCGAACGGATGGCTTGCTGATTTTGAAAGGGTGGAATTTTATGAGAATACGAATACCTGCATTTTTACTGGCATGCAGCCTTATGTTATCCCTTTTTCGACCAGTTACCAGTGCGGCTTCAACTCCGGTCTGCCCTATGTTAGCAAAAAAAATCATGGACAACGGGGAAGTTCTTCTGTCCTCTTCTATTTCACGTCTGAATAAACATAAAATTCATTTTTGTGATGTTGTAAAGGTTGAACTTGCCAGCGTGACACTGTCTCTTCCTGTATGCAAAAAAACTATGGATGTCAATCTCCGGACTCCTTATATCCGGTTTGATAAAAGAAGCGGCCACGCCTATCTTTCATTTAACCACGGAAAATTTGCCTCCGTTTATGGCATCAAAAAAAATGATAGTATCCGCTTACAGAGGGAAAAGAAAAACGGATACAGGGAGGAATACAAAGCACACCAGTACAAAATTACTGACCGGAGAAAGGACTACAGAAGTGATGCTGTTTTTGCTAATTTCAGGGAAATCCGCACAACCGGCATGGCACGAAATATTCTTTACCGTGGCTGCAATCCGCTCGGCTGTTATCAATTTAAAAACCGCCCTGCTTTTTCCGCAAAACTATTGAAAAAAAGAAAAATAAAGACCATTCTGAATTTGGAAAACAATACTTCAGAAGTACTTAGTTACTTCAGAAAGAAACCATACACCACTTATTATCAAAAACGCTACCTGAAGGGCACTGTTTACCTTGGCCATGTAACAGTTGATATGACCTCTGAACAATTTGGCCGGGAAATCATACCGATTCTCCGATTTATGATTGAGCATCCAGCACCTTATTATCTACACTGTAATACCGGAAAGGATCGTACCGGATTGTTATGTGCTATTCTGGAAGCTCTAATGGGTGCCTCCTACAAAGAAATTATTCAAGATTACATGCTTTCTTTTGAAAATTATTATGGTGTCAAAAAAGGGAGCAGACAATATCAAATCATTGCAGATGGAAATATTAAAGCTCTGCTCTCAAAAACCATTATTTCCTCAAACCAGGATAAAGTCAATCCAGCCGAAGCAGCTGCTCGTTATCTGAAACAGTTTGGCATGACAGATACCGAAATTCATGCTCTGAAGATCAGGCTCAGTACCACAGAATAATTTATTTTATACATTTTCAGATTACCATCAGCAACGTGCCCGCAGTTATCATAATCGCGCCAATAATTGATTTCGTCGTAAATTCTTCATGCAAAAATACGAATGCCAGTACAAGCGTAATTACAACACTCAGCTTATCAACCGGAACCACTTTTGAGGCATCTCCCATCTGGAGTGCTTTATAGTAACAGAGCCATGAAGCCCCTGTGGCCAGTCCCGATAAAATGAGAAACAACCAGCTTTTTTTGCTGATATCAGTAATGCCGCCCTGTTGTTTTGTCAGAAACACCATTCCCCATGCCATTATCACAACGACCACGGTACGGATAGCTGTTGCCAGATTAGGGCGTACTCCGTCAATACCCACTTTTGCAAGAATTGACGTAAGTGCAGCAAATACTGCCGACAAGATTGCAAATACAAACCACATGCTTATCCCCCCTCTGTTTCAAGCTTCTGAAATGAATTGTGCACCCCCGGTTCCGGGGATGCACAATTTTTACATATTAGAAATCTACTTCTGTTCCATAATAAATACAGTTGAAAAGTTTCTCCATAGTTGCCGGGTCAATTTCTCTTGGATTTGAACCCGTGCATGCGTCTCCTACTGCACGTTCGGAAATTCCGGCAATCTTCTCTTTAAATTCATCTTCGATGATTCCAAATTCTTTCAGCGTCTTAGGAATATTCAGCTTCACGTTCATGTCGTCAATCTTCTCACAAAGTGCCTTTACCAAAGCTTTCTCAGAAGCACCAACAAGTCCCATTCTGCGAGCTATTTCAGCATATCTCTTGCTGGCGATCGGGTCCATAGCATTGTACTTGATTACATATGGCAGATACATGGCATTGGCACAACCATGTGTGATATGCCCGGTAGAGAACACTGCACCTGTCTTGTGTGCCATTGAGTGCACAATTCCAAGCAGTGCATTGGAAAATGCCATTCCGGCAAGGCACTGTGCATAATGCATCTGTTCTCTCGACACCATATTCCCATTATAGGATGCCTCCAGATGATCAAATACCATTTCAATCGCCTGCAGTGCCAGAGGATCCGTAAAGGCACAGTTTAATGTTGAAACATATGCCTCAATGGCATGAGTAAGAGCATCCATACCGGTATAGGCTACCTGCTTTGCTGGAAGTCCCTCAACCAGCTCAGGATCCACTATAGCAACATCCGGTGTTATGTTGAAATCTGCTAACGGGTATTTTACCCCTGTCTGATAATTCGTGATGACAGAGAATGCTGTTACCTCTGTTGCCGTGCCTGATGTGGAAGGAATTGCAGCGAATCTGGCTTTCTGTCTTAATTCCGGAAAATTAAACGGAATACACAAATCTTCGAATGTCGTCTCCGGATACTCATAGAATGCCCACATTGCTTTTGCCGCATCAATCGGTGAGCCACCGCCCATAGATACAATCCAGTCCGGCTCAAATTTGCGCATCACCTCTGCACCTTTCATTACAGTCTCAACCGATGGGTCCGGCTCAACCCCCTCAAACACTTCAACTTCCATTCCTGCTTCTTTCAGGTAATTTACTGCTTTGTCAAGAAATCCCTGCCGTTTCATTGACCCCCCGCCGACAACAAGGATTGCTTTACTGCCTTTTAAGTTCTTTAACTCTGAAAGACAGCCCTTTCCGTGATAAATGTCCCTTGGTAATGTAAATCTTCCCATATTTTTACCTCTCCTTCAGTTTTTTTGTACTTTATATTATAACGCAACAGAATAATAAATACTACCTTTTTATTTATTTTCAACCACCCAGTCTATGAACTCTCTCACTGCTCCGTCTCCACCAGTTCTGCTACTGACAAAATCCGATATATCTACAACTTTTTTGACAGCATCGCCCGGACATCCGACTACACCGCCGGCTTCTTTGACCGATCGCATACAGGAAAGGTCATTACAGTCATCCCCAATATAGGCAACATTCTCAAGCCCATCTTCATTTAAAATCTCTTTCAGTTTTTGAACTTTATTCCTGATACCTTGATGAACCTCTGCCACACCCAGCTCTTTACAACGCAGTTCGAGAATTTTTGATGTACGCCCTGTGATGATTATGGGAATTATTTCCTCTTGGGGAAGAATCTCATGAATACCATATCCATCCTTCGCATTAAATGCTTTACAAAGTTCGCCATCATTACCCATATAGATTTTTCCGTCAGTCAGTGTCCCGTCAACGTCCATTACCAAATACTTAATTTTTCTCATTTCAACTCCAGTATTTCTCCAGTTCCTTTTCTGCCTCTTCGTCGGAAATAGAAAAACCATCCGCAATCTGAGTTTTCGTCTTTTCCTTTGATACGTTTAATCCCTGACAGGTTTTTACTAATACTTTTATGCCCTGCTCTACACCTATATTGACCATTCTGTCTACAAATGTACACATCGTTATCCTCTCCTTTCCCAATTTATTATCTTTCACATCTCTTATTATGCTATCATATCTGTCATCGTTTGTAAAGACTCGAAGCAGAGACAATACTGCCTCGACATGATGTATTTCCTCATTCCCCGGCTGATAATCCGGATTTCCCTTTTCACTGAAATAATCTGCAACTACTTTGAAATCACTTGTGAACTGGTTTCGCACTTCCCGGGGCAGATGCGCGATATTAAACACATGAATTTTATAATCCTGAACATATCCTGCAAGCTCTTCCGGCATATGTAAAATATCTTTAAGAGATAATGGTGACGTCCATTTTGTTTTGCTGAAATTGAGTACTATTGTGATGACCGGAACCCGTTTATCCGAGTTCTTTATTTGCTCCTGATATGCGGTATAATCATAACCCATGACACGGATGGGCATATCTTTGTCAATCGTGCTTTGATTTTCTATGCCGAGTGCCGCCACAAGAAAACGGCTCCCCCGGTATTCTTTTATAATGTCACGCTCCTGCATGCCCAGATATCCATTGGCTGCCTTATAGACGGTCTCCACACTGAGTGCGCGCAATCTATCCGGCTTAATTATTTTCTTCTTAAATAGCAGGACATTAAAAATGTCCGCAAATACGTCATTGTAGCTTTCCAGATATTTTTCTGTTCTGTCCTTCTGACCCACCTGTTACAAGACTCCTATCTATGCACCGTCGTGCTTTTTTCTCGAGTGAAGCTCATTGTAACACCAGATGTTGGGGAAATCAATTGGCAGTAATGTACAAAATGTAGTAGTACAGTTTTGTGAAAAAGAGAGTTGCCCGTACAGGCAACTCCCTATCATCATCCTAAATAAAACATTTTCTTGATCAGCAAGTATAATTATACTTCAACACAACAGCCGACAACGGTGGCAGATACAGTTCCAGCTGATAGCCGGGCACTACTTTACCCTTCTTGTCTTTTTTCTGCACTTTCTTTGCTGTGAGTGGCTTTTTGTTCAGACGCCCCTCGCCACCAAACCTCACGTCATCGGAATTCAGTATTTCCGTGAATCTGCCTTTACATGGAGCCTTCACGGTAAATTTATCATGCGCTACCGGTGTGAAATTCAGGATAAACATAAGCTGGTCTTTGGAAGTCTTTCCACGGCGGACAAATGAAACCGTACTTGTCTCCGGGCGGCTGCAGTCCATCCACTCAAAGCCCATGACATCAAAATCATTGTAATAAAGAGCGTCATACTCCGTATAAATACGGTTCCATTCTTTTATGTAATCCTGCATTTTCTTATGTCTCTCGTCTTCGAGAAGGAACCAGTCAAGGCTGCGGTACTCTGCCCACTCACGTTTCTGCGCAAACTCCTGCCCCATAAACAGAAGTTTCTTACCCGGATGTCCGTACATAAATCCATAGGCAGCCCGCAGTGATGCAAACTTGTCACCTTCGAGTCCTGGCATTTTATTTAGAAGAGAACATTTTCCATGCACAACCTCATCATGAGACAATACGAGAATATATTTCTCACTGAGATAATAATCAATACTGAAACAAAGCTGACCGTGATGAAACTGCTTGAAGTATGGGTCAAGCTTCATATATTCCAGGAAATCGTTCATCCATCCCATGTTCCACTTATAGGAAAAACCAAGGCCATTGTCTTCTACCGGACCTGTAACTTTTGGCCATGCAGTAGATTCCTCGGCAATAATGTATGCGCCCGGATGTTCTTTTTCCATAATAGAATTGAGACGCTGCAAAAATTCAACCGCTTCGTAATGTTCATTTCCTCCATCTTTATTTGGCAGCCACTGGCCATCCTGCTTGCCATAATCCAGATACAGCATGGATGCCACGGCATCCACACGAAGCCCGTCAATGTGATATTTTTCAACCCAGTAAAGCGCATTTGCAATCAGAAAACTTCTGACCTGTCCACGTCCATAATCAAAAATATAGGTTCCCCAATCCGGATGTTCGCCCCGGCGTCTGTCCGGATGCTCGTACTCAGCCTGTCCGTCAAAATTACCGAGGCAGTGGGCATCCCTTGGAAAATGTGCAGGTACCCAGTCGAGAATTACCTGGATGCCGCGTTTATGCATTTCATCTACAAAATACATGAAATCTTTTGGCTCTCCATATCGGCTCGTCGGCGCATAATAACACCCGACCTGATATCCCCAGGAACCATCAAACGGATACTCCGCAATTCCCATTAATTCCACATGGGTGTAATGCATTTCCAGAAGATAATCTCCTAACATCCCCGCTAGTTCACGGTAACTGTAATTGCCATTATCGTCATCTTCCACCCGCTTTTTCCAGGACGCCAGATGCACTTCATAAATACTCATTGGCTCCCTGTCACGCTTTTCATTCGTTTTTTTGTCGCGGGCTGTCAGGTACTCGCTGTCATTCCATTCGTAGCCATCCAGAGATGTGATCCTGGATGCATTTCCCGGACGCAGTTCTGCATAATTGCCATATGGGTCTGTTTTATAATGGCGTTTGCCATCTCTTGCCGTAATTTCATACTTGTAGGCGGCACCTTCCCATGCCCCCGGTACAAACAACTCATAAATGCCGCTTACTCCAAGAAGCACCATTTTGTGAAGGCGCCCATCCCACATGTTAAAATCACCGATAACACTGACGCTTCGGGCATTTGGAGCCCAAACGGCAAACCGCGTCCCCTCGACACCATCCACCGTTTCTCTGTGAGCCCCCAGTTTCTCATATATTTTGAAATGTTTTCCCTCGCCGAAAATATAGCTGTCAAAGTCCGAAATCGTACGTTTGAATGCATATGGATCGTCAATATCAACGACATCATTATCACTGTATTTCACACGAAAACGGTATTTTTTCAGACGTGCCCGCTTCTTTTCAACGACAAAGCCAAACAAGCCCTCGACAGACATTGGCTCCATTTCACCGATGCTTTCACCTTTATCATCTAATACCCACATCGCTTCTGCGCAGGGACGGTACGCAGTGAAAATCTGTACATCCGCTTCCTTAAAAATATGACATCCAAGCAAATCCTGCGGAGCATTGATAATTCCCTCTTCCAGCTCTTTTAGCAATGCTTTGCTGGTCCATTCCTCCAGATAATGATTCACGCTATCCCTCATTTCCTTATCCGATTTTATTTAATAAGTCCTTTACGATTTCTGCCAGTTCTTCCGATTTTTTATCTGCATCCTCAAGATTTTCACCGACAACACCAAAATACAGTTTAATCTTTGGCTCTGTACCCGAAGGACGCACACAAAGCCATGCATCGTCTGTCAATTCATAGTAAAGAACATTGGATTTCGGAATACCTGTCGCTTTTACCTCTCCGGTCTTAACATCTTTAATTTCATCCAGCAGATAATCTCTTGTCGCTGTCACTTTATATTTGCCAAATTCCATTGGTGGATTCTCGCGGAGACCATCCATGATGGATTTGATTTTTGCCAGTCCTTCGATTCCTTTATGCGTAATCGCAATCACACTGTCTTTGTAGTAACCGTATTTCTCATACATTTCAAGCATGGCATCCCAGATTGTCTTCCCGCGGAGTTTATAATAAGCAGCCGCCTCGCAGAGAGCCATTGATGCAACAATCGCATCTTTATCTCTTGCATGGGTTCCAATCAGACATCCGTAACTCTCTTCAAATCCGAACAGGTAATGTCCCTTACCGGTTGTTTCCATGCGCAGAATTTCTTTTCCAATCCATTTGAATCCGGTCAGGCACTCGGTTACCTTAATGCCATAATGTTTTGCCATCGCATCTACCATGTTTGTAGTAACAACGGTCTTGATCAGTTCACCGTCTTCCGGCAGCTTTCCTTCAAGTGCCAGTTTCTGACCAATCTCATAATCTGCCAGAAAACTTCCGGACATATTACCGGTCAGGCAGATGTATTCTCCGGATTTTGTGTCTTTCACATAAACACCCAGGCGATCAGCATCCGGATCTGTTGCAAGAACGAGGTCGGCATCTTTTTCCTTTGCAAGCTTCAAAGCAAGTTCAAATGCTTCTGCCGCCTCCGGATTCGGATAGCTGACCGTCGGGAACTCACCATCCGGCAGTTCCTGCTCCGGTACCACATATACATTGGTAAATCCAAGTTCTGAAAGAATACGGCGCACCGGCAGGTTACCGGTACCATGAAGCGGGGTATACACAATTTTGAGATCAGCGGACGCTTTTTTGATGCAGTCCGGATGTAATACATTTTTCTTCAGTTCTTCCATATAGCGGTCATCTACTGCCTGTCCAATCGTTTCATACAGACCGGCAGCCTGTGCTTCTGTCTTGTCCATCGTTTTTACCGTCGCATAGTCTGTCACGGCCTTTACCTCATCCATGATTCCGCTATCATGCGGTGGTGTAATCTGGGCGCCGTCTTCCCAGTATACTTTGTAGCCATTATATTCCGGCGGATTGTGGCTCGCTGTAATATTGATACCGGCGATACATCCAAGTTCACGCACGGCAAACGAAAGCTCCGGTGTCGGACGAAGTGACTCAAACACATACGCCTTGATACCATTTGCTGCCAGACAGCAGGCAGCTTCATCTGCAAATTCCGGTGACATGCGACGTGAATCATAAGCGATTGCCACACCTTTCTTCTGGCCATTCTCCTTCATGATATAATTTGCCAGTCCCTGTGTTGCCTTGCGGACCGTATAAATATTCATGCGGTTTGTTCCGGCTCCGATTATTCCGCGAAGTCCTGCCGTACCAAATTCAAGGTCTGCATAAAAACGTTCTTTAATCTCGTTGTCATCATCTGCAATCCCCTGCAGCTCCTTTTTTGTTTCCTCATCAAAATAAGGATTTGCAAGCCATGCCTCGTAAGTTTCTCTGTAATCCATAATATCCTCCTGTCTGCCGGCTGTCCCGGCTATTTATTTTATTATTTATTAACCTTCTCCCTTTTTTGTCAACTCCGGAAAACTCCAGGTAATATCCTGACTGTCGTCCGTAATCTCTATCTGGTAGCTCTTTGTCGTATAGCCATCCATCGTAAGGGTCAGGGTTACTTCTCCTATCATTTTTGTAAAACTGCATGGCACTTCCCCTTTGTAAGTACCATCTATATAAACGGCAGCACCCTTCGGCGCGCTGACCGTAATGTTGTGGTCGGTGTCATATTCTGCTTCAGCCGTGGATGTCTTTGATGTGCTGCTACCGGAAGAACTGTCTCCGCTGCTGTCACCGGAAGAATCGGAATCACTTTCAACCTCAGCCGTTTCCTGTGACAGATTAATCGTCACTGTCGGATTCGCCTCTTTTATATTTAAGATGCCGCTGTAGTCGTTATACCCCTCCAGCACAACTTGTACCGAATGGGTTCCATACCGTAGCTTTACCGCTTTTCTGTAATCAACAAGTGAACCGTTAATGTACAACTCCGCCCCCTCCGGCCGAATGTCAAATTTCACTCTTGCGATGTCTGGAGACTGCTCAATAAAACGGGACATATCAACGGTTGTAACCTCCCCGCGCTTTACCAGTACGGAGGCTGTTCCGGTAAATTCATCATTTGCCATCGTAATTTTCTGTGTACCTTCCGGAACAGACAGGAGCATATCCTCACTCACCGGAAGGATTGCTTCCCCGTGTATAATCAGCTTTCCTCCGACAAAATCGCTGTATTTTTCCGGCTTGATATATCCGTGTCCCCGCGTGACAACAAGCGAATACGCCTGTCCCTTTATTCCACGGAAAGTCACCCTGTCACCACTGGTAATCTCCATGGGTTCAATGTACTGCCCATCTGAATACACAACCATATTGTCGGTATAGGCATAGGTCACGCCCTGTACCGTAAGCCTTTTCTGAGAGGAATCCACCGATACTTCTGTGTCCTCTGCCACGACAATATCGGATGTTTCCTTCATTTTCTGTATTTTACTTCCGTCATCACCCGTATATATCTCAAAAGCTTCTCCCACAGAAATTTCATCCATCACCATATCACGGTCGTTTTTGGAGTAAATCTCTGTAGCTCCAGAATAGGTATACTCATCCGTACCCTCAAAAGAGGTATTATACAGCGTCACTGTATTTGCCTCTTTGTCAACGGCTTTGACCACCCCTACAAAATCTGCACCCTCGATATAGGTCACCTGACTGTTTGGCTGCGCAGTAGCGGAAGGTTTTTTCCCGGACAGACTACATCCCCCCATACCCAGAGCAGCACACGCTATGCACATTGTCAAAAGCAGCCGGAAACATTTTCTCACTTGCATCACCCGCTTATTCATCCTTATACGTTTTTATCAGAAATCCCACCCTACCGAAAGAGAGTTCACTATTCTGTAATTGTACCATATTTTTATTCTCATGACCAGTAATTCTTAGATAAAAGTATCATTCTTTTTGCCAGATTTTTGTATTCAGGAAATTTTCCTTTGCCTGTTCCTGCTCTTTCACCGCTTTGAGCTTTTCCATGTTTTTATCGGATATCCATGTCTTTTTTCCATTGATATAATGATTCATCAGCTTCCAGTACTTCTCCGGATAAGACAGTATGATCCATAAAAATTCCCTCTCTTCTCCGGAAAGCCCTGCCACCGCCTGGTAACTTTCGAGAACAGCTTCCCCCTTTTCGGTGTCCCAGTTATTTTTTTCCATTACCTTACGGAAAAAATAAGCCAGATCCATTAATTGCATACCAAAGTACAGCCTCTCAAAATTCGTAGTGGCAACCCCGTCCGCTGTCATAATCAGATTATGATAATTATACTCCCCGTGACATAAATCCTGCGTTTCCCGTCCTCTTTTACGGAAATACTCCGACTGCGCAAGCTTTTTTTCTGCTGCCTGTGCCTTTTTGGCAAACTCCGGGTAACAAGACAGCGCATACAGTTCAAACCCACTTTTTCTCTTTTTTTCTTTCATAAACCGGTATACTCTCTTTAGTTCTCTGCCCCGCCTGCTATATCGCTCCAGAAGATTTTCTTCCAGATGTACCGGTTCGCCGGTCATCCCGCGCAGCGCCAGATGAAGCCTGCCTAGATTTGCCGCTGCCTGACTGAGATTCTGACGGCTGCGGTAATCACACTCGCTGCCGGCGTACCACTGATACATAACATATTTTTCACCGGTCTCCCATTCGGTAACACTCTCGCCTTCCAGATTGTTTACTACCCGGTCTGTCATTGAAAATCCCTTTTGTGCCAGATGCTCCTTAATCCGGTTTTCAAAGGCAAAATGTTCCCCCAGTCTGTCATATTGCCGCAGCATGCGAAGTCCCTGGTCTGTATCAAGAAGCACAGCTCCCCTGACCCGGTAACGGTTTTTTACCTGAAAGCCATATTTTATTATTGTTTGTTCCTGTTTGTCGTCCACAAAATCCCTCCTCATTTCCTTCTGAATACTTATCAGGACAGCTGTACGGATACGAGTGTCTGCCTTTAATTCTATGAAGTCACGCAGTATACTATTCCAACAAAAAAGTTTGGCTGAAAAACGCACACCTCTGAAGATAGAAAAATGCTCTGCATTTTCCCAATTATCTGTACATATATAATAGAGATTATGTTAACCGGCGGAGGTTGCCATGCGTAAACGCCTGCTGCTATTTCTTTCTATAGTAATTCTGATACTTTCTTCCTGCAAAGTCACCGGAGGATATTCGGATACCGCAAACGAAGACTTCAATAATTTTACGGAAGATCTGTTCTGCTCCCAGGTCTGTTCCGATTCCCTCTCACTGAATTATTCTCTGTCCCATCCGGAAAATTATGGTATACATACACTGCCAGAGGGCTTTTCTTCCTTTTCCTACAAAGACCTTTCTGAGCAATCGCTCGGCTTTGAAAATCTGCTTGCCTCTATGCAGGAATTTGATAAAAAAACGCTCTCCTACGAACAGCAGATTCTTTATGATATTTTGGAAGATACACTGAAAACAAGAATTCAAGGGCAAAATTATCTTACTTTCACAGAAAGCCTTGGTCCTACAACCGGAATTCAGGCACAGCTTCCCGTCCTCCTATCTGAATTCCGCATCGACGACACAACAGATTTATCTCAGTATTTTGCCCTGCTTCGCAGCATTCCGCATTACTTTGAATCCCTTCTCTCACTCGAAAAAAGCAAGATCAGTCCCGGCACACTTCCCTGCCGTTCAACGCTCTCCCATATTATAAACCAGTGCGAAAATTATCTCGGAGAAAACGGAACTGCTTTATTAGAAACCGCTTTTAACAAAAAAATTTCATCCTGTTCCTTTCTTTCAGAGACAGAACGCGCAGATGCCATCCGCAAAAACCACCACCTTGTCCGCAAAAAAGTCGTGCCGGCCTACCAAAATCTAATGGCAGGTCTTACGACTCTCATTCCGAGCGCAGGCGAAAATGGATCTTTATGCAGCTACAGCCGTGGAAAGAGTTATTATGAATATCTGGTACATTCTGTGACAGGTTCTTCGCTTTCTATCCCGGAAATCCAGTCACACTTGAAAATGCTTTTAAAAAATGCACGGGACACCCTGATTTCCTATGCTGCAAATGACCCCTCTCTCTTTACCACCTGTCAGGATTATTCCGGAAAATTCACCTCGCCGGAACAGATTCTTTCAACATTAAAACAATGTGTATCTGCCGATTTCCCCCCTGCCGAAGGCAACTCCTACACGGTAAAATACGTCGATGAGGCACTGGAAGACTTTTTAAGCCCTGCCTTTTACCTGACACCGCCCCTTGACGATAACGAAAATAATATCATCTACATAAACGGAGCCGACCGCTATGACACCTCATCCCTGTTCAATACGCTTGCCCATGAAGGTTATCCGGGACATCTTTTTCAGACCTGTTATATGCAAAAAAAGAATCTGCCTCTGCTGCGGTACACGCTGGATTACGGGGGCTACACAGAAGGGTGGGCGTCCTATGCAGAAATCTATTCCTACAAATACACGGGCGCCTCAGACGGAGAGGTCGCCATTCTTCGCAGCAATATGACGGCAAAACTCTGTCTGTATGGTCTCTCTGATATTGGTATACATTATGAGGGATGGGATGCCGATGCTCTGTATCTGTTTTTAAACGAGTATGGCACCTGGGACAAAAATTCCATAACCAGACTTTATGACGCCATCATTGATGAGCCGGCATCTTACCTCAAATACGCAGTCGGTTATCTTGAATTTACTCTGCTAAAAGAAAAATTCCGGGAAAAAGACGGTAAAAATTATACCGATAAACGGTTCCATACTTTTGTGCTCGATATGGGGACTGCTCCTTTTGATGTGCTCGAAGCATACATCGATAAATGGATTGGAAATCAATAATCGGTTGACTTTTCTTTTTGCGTTGATTATAATTACAATCGGGAGACGATTTGATTTTATCCGTCTCTGTAGTATGCGAGGTATGGCGTTCCGCTAACGCCTTAATATTTTATTATTAGGAGGTAATCTTTCATGGCAACAAAAGCGAACTACAAACTTAGTGAAATTGGTGCTGGCAAAGTTGGTTTTCCAAAAACGGGTGAAGCTGTAACCAACACACGTGCTATCATCGAAGCTGCATTTTATGGAAATAATGTAGTAAAAGTAAACACTTTGAAAGAAGCTTACAATCTTGCAAAAAATTCACCAGGAACCATCGTAACCGATATGCCGGTTTACAGAGGTGAGGAATTTGGTCTTGACGCAGACGCAAAGGTGCTGCTTTTCAATGACGGTGCTGTAACCGGACGTTACGCTGCTGCCCGCCGCATCAAAGGAGAGCCGGGTGTTGACGCTGCCAAGCTGGACAAAGTAGTAATGGATGCGGTTTATAAAACACGTTTCAAAAAACTGTATCATGCAACCTGTTTTGTAGGTCTTGACACCGAGTTTATGGCAAAAGCTCATCTTTTGATTCCGGAAGGAGAAGAAAACCTCCTTTACAACTGGATGCTGAATTTCCAGTATATGTCAGATGAGTATGTAAAAATGTACAAGGAATCCAAACTGATTGGTGACGGCAAAGAACCGGATATTTATATTTTCTCCGATCCTCAGTGGGTACCGGGAACAAGCCCGGATGTTGATTACAGTTGCCTGAGCGATCCTCTGACTCTCTGCTATTTTGATACAAACCAGAACTGTGCCGCTATCCTTGGTATGAAATACTTCGGTGAGCACAAAAAAGGTACCCTGACAATGGCATGGGCACTGGCTAACCGCAATGGTTATGCTTCCTGCCACGGTGGACAGAAAGAGTACTCTCTGGAAGGTGGAAAGAAATTCGTTGCTTCCGTATATGGTCTTTCAGGCTCCGGTAAATCCACACTGACACACGCAAAACACAATGGCAAGTACGATGCATTTGGTGGCATTAAGGTACTTCATGATGATGCGTTTATCATCAACTCAGATACCTGTGCTTCTATCGCACTGGAGCCTACCTACTTTGATAAGACAGCAGATTATCCTACCGGATGTCCGGACAACCAGTATCTGCTCACAGTTCAGAACTGCTCTGCAACGATGGATGAGGATGGAAAAATCCAGCTTGTTACAGAAGATATCCGTAACGGTAACGGTCGTGCCCTCAAGTCAAAGCTGTGGTCTCCAAACCGCGTAGACAAGATTGACGCTCCTGTAAATGCTATTTTCTGGATTATGAAAGATCCTACAATTCCACCGGTAGTTAAACTGAAAGGTGCTGCCCTTGCTTCCGTAATGGGTGCTACTCTTGCTACCAAGACTTCTACTGCAGAGCGTGTTGCTGCCGGCACCGATATGAATGCACTTCGTATCGTTCCTTACGCAAACCCATTCCGTACTTATCCTCTGGTTAATGACTACGATAAGTTCAAAAAACTCGTTGCAGAGAAAAATGTAGACTGCTACATCGTAAATACCGGCGACTTCATGGGAACCAAGTGCCAGCCTGCTGATACTCTTGGAATCCTTGAGACAATCGTTGAAGGCAAAGCAACATTTGAGAAATGGGGCAACTTCGATGATATCGAGATTATGTATGACTGGTCCGGAAAGACAGCTGACTTTAAGCCTGACCTGAATGATCCGGAATACAAAGCAGCTCTGAAAGCAGCTATGCAGAACCGTGTAGATGCAGTTGAGAAGTTCTCTACAGAAAAAGAGGGCTATGACAAGCTTCCGGATGAGGCTCTTGAAGCTTTGAAGAAACTTGTTGACGCATTGAACTAAAGGTATAACTTTACTATATCATAAATAAACGAAAACCATTAACCGGTGGTGAAATCCTGACATAAGATGACATCACCGATTGATGGTTTTTTCTCCATATCGGATAACAAAAAAGGAGGTGGGCCATATGTTCCGGCGAAAAAAAAGAATTATGCTGTCGTTTTGTATTCTTGTCTCCATGCTCCTGACAGGAATACACGCCGACCAGAACATCATCTCTGCTTGCGCTTATACGGACTCACTGGCTCCCTCCATTGATTACCGGACTCATTATGCCGCGCATCATGATATCGCAACAGCAGAACTTCTGCGCAGAGAGCCGGACTCCTATCGAATAGAAGCCAAAAAAGATTCTTCTCTCTGCCGGACCGGCTGCCAAAACGCAGCCCTCTGGCAGACATGGATACCGGTTTTTTCAGACGATGATGTCATATCCGAAATCTGTATTCACCCATATACGGTCTCTTCTACGGATACGATAATCCGATATATTCATGACCAGGATGGGGAAAAAGATGGTTTCCTTCAGATCTAAATTCTGAAGGAAAGGAGCATGACCGATATGATAACAAAAATCATTATTGCAGTTGTTATTGTAGGTGCCCTGACTGCATGGGCATACCGAATTGAACATAAATAATAAAACAACAGGCATTCGTACCATCACGAATGCCTGTCATTCCATTTTGTGCTTTTTGATAATTTCCTCAAACCTGCGGTTGGATGCTTCCATTTCCACTTCCATAATCTCGATTTCAGCTTCCTCCTGTTCCAATTCCTCCAAGAGACCGAACAAATCATCATCTGTTAGAAATTGCTCCATGTGCTGCCTCCTTTATAACCCTATACTCTCTTTAAAATGATTGTATCACAATTTCCAGATTATCACAAGGGGTTTTGCTTGCAAAATTTACAAATATAGAGTACCATGAGGTTGGGTTATTTTGTCCCAATATTAACAAATCAGGGAGGTTTTTAGCAAATGAATGAAGATATTATTTTTACAACCGAAGACGTCAACCAAAATAAAGTTTATGGGATACTGGCCTATTTTGGAATCCTTGTCCTTGTTCCCATTCTGGCAGCCAAAGATTCACTTTATGCAAGATTTCATGCAAATCAGGGGCTTATTCTCTTAATTTCTGAGTTTGCCCTCAATATTGTTGGAAGGATTATCCGAGTTGCTCTTAAAGTTGCTACATTCGGCCTAATCAATGATGTTGTCAATACGATTGTTTCTGTTGCAATCAGCGCCATCACAATTGCTTATCTTGCTATCGGAATCATCAACGCATGTTCCGGAGAAGCTAAGAGACTGCCGATTATCGGTGGATTTACACTGCTCAAATAAATTGCCATGTACGGAGGATTTTACCACAACAGATAAAAGCGTCGGCTGGGACCCCCCGCCACCGCGCGAATCAGAAAGGAATGAGAAATCATGTCACTAAATGATACACCAAAGGGAGAACGTATACATATCGCTCTCTTTGGCAGAACAAATGCCGGCAAATCAAGCCTGATCAATGCAATAACCGGACAGAAGCTTTCCATTGTTTCAGAAGTTAAGGGAACGACAACAGACCCTGTTTATAAGGCAATGGAAATACTTCCGCTCGGTCCTGTTATGCTTGTGGACACGCCGGGGCTCGATGACACAGGAACACTTGGAAACGAACGAATCCGAAAAGCAAAAAGTGTTCTAAACAAAACCGACATTGCCCTGATCGTAGCAGATGGAGCACAGGCTGCACAAGATTTTTCTTTTGAAGACTCGATTCTCTTTCTGACGAAAGAAAAAAAAATTCCCGCTATCACCGTTCTGAACAAGCAGGATGAGTGGACTGGCAGAGAAGAGAAAATTTTGTCGCTTGGCGACATCTGCGTCAGTGCCAAAAGTGGCTACCACATACAGGAATTAAAAGAAATGATTGCAAAAAAAGTGCCGTCCGAAGAACAGACGGGCAAGTTAATTGGAGATCTTTTATCCCCTGAAGATATTGTTGTTCTTGTCGTGCCAATCGATTCGGCTGCGCCAAAAGGACGGCTCATTTTGCCACAGCAACAAGTAATCCGTGACGTACTGGAATCCGGAGCTGCCGCTGTTGTCTGCCGCGACACCGAACTCTCTGCCACATTAAAGAAACTCGGGACAAAACCACGTCTGGTTGTTACTGACTCCCAGGCCTTTGCTGCTGTTTCGCAAAATACACCAGATGACATCCCACTGACTTCTTTCTCCATTCTTTTTTCCCGGTACAAGGGAGATCTGGCAGAACAGATTCGTGGTATCCGTACCGTAGAAACGCTAAAGGATGGGGACCGCATCCTTATGGCAGAGGGATGCACACACCACCGCCAGTGTGACGATATCGGTACGGTCAAAATTCCACACTGGCTTCAGGAATATACTGGCAAAAAACTTGTTTTTGAAACCAGCAGCGGAGGCGGATTCCCGGATGATCTTTCCGGATACCGACTGATTGTACACTGTGGCGGATGTACACTACCGCCGAGAGAAATGGCTTTCCGCATCAAAGAGGCAAAGGATCAGGGCATTCCGATTGTCAACTACGGAACACTGATTGCACAGCTCAAAGGCGTGTTAAAACGAAGCATTCAGCCATTTGCTGATTTGGGAGACTTACCGGGAGAGTCCATTTAACGGACTCTCCCGCCCCGTTTCTCCTTATATTTGGTCTTTTCTTCATACATCATGACATCACTTTCTTTTATAAACCTCTCTATGGACTCGTCCGGTTTTGGTATACGGTTCACAAAACCGGCACTGGCGTGAATCTCATACGGCTTCTGACCATTTCCATTAAAAGTGCTGAGTTTCTGTTCAAATGTTTTTAGCATCGTAACCGCCTGCTGATCCGTAAGATCTCTGGCTATCAGAATAAACTCGTCACCACCGGAGCGGACAGCGATACCTTCTTCCGGACAAACCTCGCTTATCAACTGTGCAATCGTTTTCAGAGCGAAATCCCCCTCAATATGTCCAAATGTATCATTTATGTGTTTCATGTCATCAAGGTCAAGACTCGCAACGAACAGAGACTGCTCTCTCTCTGATGCCAGCTGGATAATATCGGTTCCGTATTTCTCCATTCCGTGACGATTATAAAGTCCGGTCAGCGCATCTTTATCATACATCTCTTCGAGCTGTGCAATCAGACTGTGCATCTTATTCCGGTTTAATATATCCCTTATTTTGTTTCCTACATTTGTATTCCACTGCAGATAAAGTTTTCCGGTCACATCATCCTTGAAACGGAATGCCTCATATCCATAGCAGTAATCCTCAAAATGAACCGGACAGAAATACCACATCTGCGGTTCTTCGCCGCTCGCAACTGCCGGAAGCAGCTCCTCTCTTTTATAGGAAACCCGGATGGGACCGTGGCCTCCCTCCTGTTCATCCACAAAAATGCGCATTTCCATCGTATCGCTGTAACCTACGAACTCACTTTTTTCTTCCAGATTTTCACAAAGATTGAGGCAATATCGGTCAAACCCTTCTACATCGTATACGAAATACGCTATACGATCCGCAATTTCCTCAACTGTCTTATATTCCCCCAGATGTATAGACATAAAGCAGAACTGCATTTCCCGGTTCTGATCCATCTCTATCTGTTCATGCCGCTCCCGCCTTGTCTGCACAATCTCTTCTTTATTTCCCCGGATGCAGCCACACGATTCACGACGAATTACCTCTGCCTCGAAATAATAGTCATCCACTTCGTCCGGAGTCTGTTGTTTTTCTTCGATAATATCAACGGCTTTTATTCCCATTTTTTCAAACGGAACTGCCATTGTTGTCACAGAAGGTGTAAAATTCAGGGTATCTTGAAGCCCGTCATATCCACTCACACAGATATCCTCCGGTATACGATATCCCCTGCCAATCAACTCACTGGTAACTGCCAGTGCCATATAATCGTTGGCGCAGAGAATCGCCTGTGGACGCTCTTCTACATCAAGAAACCAGTCACAGGCCTCTTTTCCTTTATTTTTCCAGAAATCCCCATAAAATATCTGGTGATCTTCAATCGGGAGCTCATGATGTGTCATTTCACGTTTAAAACAATTCACACGCTCCTGGGCATCCCAGTGATCAGCAGGACCTGTCATAAAACAGATTCTTGTAAAACCGTGTTCCTCGATAAAATGGCGGATGATGCCTTCCATACATGTCGTGTTGTCAACAAGCAGATTATTGGCGCCGGAAATAACTTCACGGATACTGACGACCGGGCACTTGCACCGTTTGCGCACCTGCGTCAATACCGCCTTGCGGCTCTCCGGATCCTCCATCGTATCAAGAGCCATGATTACACCAGCAAAAGACTCATAAGGAGGCAGTTCATACAGTTGGCGGTCACCTCTGTAAAACCTGAGATTCTGTCCATAATTTCCAAAGGGACTAAAAACGGCTACATTATAACCGAGCTCTTTTGACTTTTGGGCAATCCCCTGACATAACTCATTTTGAAACTCACTCTTTGTATTTTCTACAAATACACCAATCGTTTTTCTTTTATTGGAAAACATATCTTCTCCTTTCTGTTTCTGTAGTTATTGTTGTACATATTGTTGTTTTACGATATGAATCAGGTCTTCTTTACTATTTTTCTCCGGCTCATCCATGACAATCTCGAGAAGGCTCTTTAAGATTGCACCAAGCATTGGTCCTGGTTTCACCCCGAGACGGATAAGATCTCTGCCGTCCACTGCCAGTTCTTTTACTGTGACCGCATCTTTTGCCTCACAGATTTCTTTATAACATCTTCTGGCTGCAGATAGCTTTTCCAACTTTTCTTTCTGTTTATAAGAACTCTGTGCGAGCAGGTCCGCTTCCTGTAAAAGGAATAAAAGCGGCATGATATCGGAACCTATCCGGTTCATAAGCCGCCGCATTGCCCGCTTCCCTTTATCCGAGTATTTTCCATCGATAAGACAGCTTTCGTGCCGGCTGTCATGGTACTTAATAATTCTTGACACAACGGATACCGTTTCATTGTCAAATTTCAGTCTCTGGAGAATCCCTCGCGCTTTTTCTTCTCCCAGATCATTATGAGTATAAAAATGGTCAATACCTTTTGCATCGGTTGTTTTACAGTCCGGTTTTGCCACATCATGTAAAAGTGCGGCATACGAAAGCCAGACATGTGCTTTATCATCAAGCTCCGGATGTTCTTTCCACAACCTGTTCACCCGGCATACGGCCTCCATGGAATGATGTCCTACATCATAGGCATGATGCGGATTGTTCTGTGGCGTTGCAAGCATCTCATCCAGTTCTGGAAGAAAATACCGGGACAAACCGGTTTCAACTGCGACTAAAAGCCGGTCAGCTCCATCTGACAAAAGAAGTTTTGTCAATTCCGTCCGTATTCTCTCCGCACTGACATTCACTAAGGTCGGTGCTTTTTCCCGAATTGCCTCCAGTGTTTTTTTTTCGATTCCAAACTGCAGCTGTCCGGCAAAACGGATTCCCCGCAGCATGCGCAATGCGTCCTCTTCAAATCTCTCGCAGGCATTGCCAACACATCGGATACACTTGCGCTCAATATCTGAAATTCCCTGAAACTCGTCTACAATTCCTGTGCCGGGATTATACGCCATCGCATTAATCGTAAAATCCCTTCGTTTCAGGTCTTCAATCAGATTGGGGGTAAATAGAACTTCTTTAGGATGCCGGTGATCCTCGTATTCGCCATCCATCCGATAAGTTGTAACTTCGTATCCGGTGCCACCAAGCATAACCGTTACCGTTCCATGCTGAATTCCGGTATCGATAGTACGGCGGAACAGTGCTTTTACCTGCTCCGGTCTTGCGGAGGTAGTAATATCCCAGTCTTCCGGCTCCCGGCCAAGCACCGTATCACGGACACATCCGCCCACTGCATAGCCCTCATATCCATTTTTTTCTAATGTATCTAATATAAATGTAACATTGTCCGGTATTCTCAAATCATCACCCCCATATATTATATAATTTTTTCTTTTGACTAACAAGCGTTTTTTAGGTATAATATATTTTCGAATAAATGTACTTAAAGAAAGAGGGAATAAAAATGCACTATTCATATAAGACAAAGGGAACCTGCTCCCAGCGAATTGATTTTGATATCAATGACAATATCATCACCAATGTAACCTTTTTCGGTGGCTGCGATGGCAATACGAAAGCTATTTCCGCACTGACTGATGGACTTACAGTAGATGAGATCGTAAATAAATGTGGAGGTATCCGCTGCGGCTTTAAAAATACTTCCTGTGGTGACCAGCTCGCACAGGCAGTAAAAGAAGCCTATGCGCAGTCAGACAAATAACATGAAAATGCGGCAAATACTGATTACTTTTCTGGTAGTTTCACTTATCACTACCGCTATTTGCTTCTTTGTTTTTTATGCTCCACGGCGCACCGGTATGGGCACACGTACGTCATTCTGTCCGGATACCGGAAGTGCTGTTACGAATGCGAAAACAGCGGAAGAAACTGTCGAAGAAGACGACCTGCTTCCAGAGGATCTTGACACCATTCTTGTGAATGAACAAACCGTTCCTTTGGATACCATTCCGAGCAGCCTTACGGTTTTGGTAAATCGCGATTACCTGCTGTCATCCTCCTATATTCCGGCACATCTTGTGGAACCAAAAGTCCGGTTTAGTTTCGATTATAAATCCGAAAGACGAATGATGCGCAAAGACGCTGCCCGCGCCCTGGAAAAAATGTTTCGAGATGCCAAAAAGAAAAAAAACGTGATACTTTATGGGGTATCGGCATACCGCTCTTATCAGAGACAACGCGAAATATACCTGCGCAATGTGGCACTGCGTGGCCGTTCTGCTACCGATGTCGTTTCTGCAACACCAGGAAGCAGTGAACACCAGACCGGACTTACGATTGATATTTCTGCAAAAAGTGTCGACTGCGCTCTCATCCCCGCTTTTGGCAATACGAAAGAGGGACGATGGGTTGCCAAAAACGCACACAAATACGGCTATATCGTCCGCTATCCGGCAGGTAAAACAAAAGTTACCGGATACCATTATGAACCATGGCATATCCGTTATGTAGGAATTACCACTGCGACCTACCTTTACAAAAATAATCTGACCCTTGAGGAGTATTATGGCATCCAAGATATAACACATAAAAGGAAAGTTTAAATATGAGAACAATTATAATACTTATTTTATACATCATTATTGCAATTCTGAGCATTCCCATGTATCTGGTGGAATTCATTATCCGCAAAATAAATGAAAAGGCGGCCGCAAAAACAGCTCAGGCAATTGTACATGCCGTTTTTCATCTGGTTCTTTTTGTATCCGGCTGTAAAAAGACAATTGTCGGTGTTGAAAATATTCCAAAAGGCACACCTGTTATGTATGCTGCCAATCATCGCAGTTTTTATGATATCATTCTTGCCTATGCAACAGTCCCGAACCAGACGGCATTTATATCCAAAATGTCCATCAAGAAAATGCCCTGCGTGGCACAATGGATGTATTTTCTGAACTGCCAGTTTCTGGACCGAGGCGACGTGAAACAAAATCTGAATATAATTCTCAAAGCTATCGATCTTGTAAAAAACGGATATTCCATTTACATTGCTCCGGAGGGAACACGGAATGCAACCGACGAACTGCTGGAATTTAAAGAGGGCAGTATGAAGATTGCTACCAAGGGAAAATGTCCGGTCGTTCCCGTTTGCATTTACGGTACAGAAAAGATTTTTGAGGAACATTTGCCATGGATTCACCGCGGTGAAATCCGCATTGAATACGGAGAACCTATTTATCCGGATCAGTTGGAAAAAGATCAGCAAAAGCATCTCGGCGCATATGTCCGAAATATTATTTCCGAAATGTATGCCGCAAACAGATAATCTCTAACTTTTCATTGTATTTTAAGGTAAATAATGGTACAATGTTCATTGAATTTTTATTGCAAGGAGGAATAACAACATGTCAACCGTATTAATTGTACTCGGAATCATTGTTCTGGTTCTTCTCATTTTAATGGTTGTTCTGTATTTTGTCGGAAAGAAAATGCAGAAAAAGCAGGATGAATCGCAGGCCCAGATGCAGGCTGCCTCTCAGGTGACTTCCATTCTGGTTATAGATAAAAAGCGGATGAAACTAAAAGATGCGGGACTTCCGAAGCTTGTTCTGGAAAACACTCCAAAGTACCTGCGTGGCTCAAAAGTCCCGATTGTCAAAGCAAAAATTGGTCCGAAAATTATGTCTCTGATGTGTGACGAAAAAATCTTCCCACTTCTGCCGGTAAAGAAGGAATTAAAAGTGGTCATCAGCGGCATCTATATCATGGATGTAAAAGGACGTAATGTTCTGGAGAGTCCAAAGGAAAAACTTGGTTTCTGGCAACGAATGAAACTGAAGGCATTAAAACAGAATCAGGATTAAAAAGTGCTGTGAGAATCCAGCACATTCGAAAACTTCAAGAAAGGTGAGTCCAGATCGAATCGAAATCGGTTTGAACTCACCTTTCTTTTCGTATTTAATTTTCTGCCTTAACCGGCAACCTCCATCTTCGTATAAAGGGCTGTTACCTTCCCGTTTTTAATCATAACAACATCCATATAACCATAAGGACATTTTTTGATCTGTTTGATAAACTGGGATTTGCTCACCCGGTAAACCCACTTTATCCGCCCTTCTTTTGAATAGTCACCGTTTAATTTATCACATGCTCTGAAATACCTTTTGTTATTTCCAAAATAATACCTGGTCTTTGAAGTAAGCTTCGCAGTTTTCTTCGGCCCCGCCTTTGACTCCGGGTCAGATCCCTCAGCCGCTGTCCGGTAAGTTACCTTATTTCCTTTAACCGCCATAATGTTGTAACAACTATTCCTAAAACCGAGCTGGTTTCGGGAATAATACGTTCTGGCAGCTGCCACCGATACGGTTTCAATACATGCGCAGAGACATAAGCACAGGCTGAAAACCAGCACTAGTCGTCTTTTCCCTTTCACCAAAAACCCTCCTCTCTCTCTGAACAAAATAGACTATCTCACAAAACTAATTACCTGATGTTGATGCTATCGGTTCCAATTCAACAATTATTAAATCCTGATTTTCATATTCGGACAAATCAATGGTCTTTCCATCGGAAAGCCGGCGAACTACCGGGTACAGGGTATGATGCTGACGGTTCTCGACAACAACTGCTGTGCTTCCATCAGAAAGAACAACATTCCGTCCTTTCGGGTAAACCGGGATATAGGTAATAAATGCTTTTACAAATTCCGGCTGGAACATTGTACCGGAATTTTTCATGAGAAATTCCACGGCTTCTCCTGGCGACTGTGCTTTTTTATACACACGTTCACTTGTAATCGCATCGTATACATCTGCAATGTGGATAATCTTTGCAAACAAATAAATCTGGTCTCCGGAAAGTCCCATCGGATATCCGGTTCCGTTATAATTCTCATGATGCATGTAAACACCCATTTTGGTTTTTGAACTGATTGAGATATTATTTTTTATTTTCTCATAACCAAACTCCGAGTGTTTTTTTATTAACTCATATTCCTCTTCCGTCAGTGGTCCCGCTTTTTCCATTGTCTCCGGTGGGATATTGATCTTTCCAATATCGTGTAACAATCCTGCTGCCGCCAGCTCTCTTAACATTGGTTTTTTAAATCCAAGTCCCATTCCGGTCAGAACCGACAACACCGCAACATTTACAGAGTGCTTATACGTGTAGTCTGAAATAGTGCGAAGACTGACAAGATTCACACTGATATCTCCCTGAAGACTCAGCTCATCCGTAATTTCACCGGCAACATCCATGGCAGCATCAATGTCCATTTCCCGCAATGCCTGTGCCGCTTTTATCTCCAGACCATCGGTAATCAGATTTTCGACTTCAATATCATCGGACAGGGAATCCTCAATATAAAGCCCTTTGAGTCCTTTGTCCTTCATGCGCTTGATAAGCTTCTCTGTCAGAGTCACGCGGTAATTGACAAGAACATGTCCGTCTTCATTGTATATAGATTTGCCAACTATCATCCCCGGTTCCGCGTGATTCATATTTACGTATCGCACTTTTGTATCCCCCTCTAGATTTCAATATCACCTTCAAAAACAGTTGTTGCCGGACCTTTCATAAGCACCTCTCCACTGTCAAGCCAGGTGTCATAAAGCCTGCCCCCACGTATTTGTACCTCAATTTCTTCCCCCCCTTTGCAATGCCCGTTCAACACAGCTGCCACTGTCACGGCACACGTTCCTGTACCGCAGGAAATTGTCTCCCCCGAGCCACGTTCCCATACTCTCATCTTGACCGTGTGCTCATCAATTATCTCTACGAACTCTGTATTAATCCTGTCCGGGAATAATTCATGGTTCTCAAATTTTGGACCAATCTTCTCCAGTTCCAGGTCATCAATTCCCTCTGTAAACACAACACAGTGCGGATTTCCCATAGATACACAGGTTACTTTATAGTCTTTTCCGTCTACAGATATTTCCCGGTCGACAAAATCATCACCGTCTGCCTTTACCGGAATATTTTCCGGCTTCAAAATCGCCTGTCCCATATTCACCTGGACGTAAGTTACAATCCCCTCTTCTACGGTAAGTTCGAGTGTCTTAATCCCACTCTTGGTCTCTATCCGCATATGGGTATCTTTGGCGATACCGTGCTCGTATGCGTATTTAGCAACACAGCGGATACCATTTCCACACATGGCCCCCTCGGAACCATCGGCATTGAACATAATCATCCGGCAGTCTGCGACCTCGGACGGAGCAATCAGAATCAATCCGTCCGAACCGATTCCAAAATGCCGGTCACTGATCTGTATTGACAACTGCTCCGGATTTTCCACAGTTTCCGTAAATAGATTTACATACACATAATCGTTTCCGGTTCCATGCATTTTTGTAAAATGAAGTTTCAAAGCATTCCCCCCTTAATATTCAACGGCAATATTAACGTTACTGTTTGATACAAATGTCTGGTTCATTTCCAGCTGATAATGCATACTAAGCGTAAACCCGTTATCATTTGAAATTTTTTCTATTTCATCGGTAAAAATGCTTACTTCGAGTTCCCCCAGAGGAGTGGAATAATATGTGAATGTAGTCTGGTCGGGAACAAACACCATATGGCTCTGGGATGGCCCTTTCTTTATCACCTCCACCTGTTCATCGCTGATTTTGATTGTGTTTTTTACTACCTGCACAACGCCGGTTTCCTCTTCGTCTACAACTTCGTCATAAGTCAGGCAGAGAAATCCATTTTCATGAAACATCTGGCCGATGGAAACTACTTCCACGAAATCATCATTTTCTCCCTGCTCTCCTCGTATTTTGATTTTAACTTCCAAAATGTACTCTCTCCTTACCGGGTTACCGCTCAAACGCCATAGCAATAAGACGGTCTAACAGCTCTTTTTTGTTTACTTCCATCGCCTCCCACAGCATCGGATACATACTGATATTGGTAAAGCCGGGAAGTGTATTGATTTCATTGAAGATTACCTCGTTCGTATCCTTCTCAACAAAAAAGTCGACACGGGATAATCCAAATCCGCTGACTGCGCGGAATACTGCAATCGCCTCTGCCCGGATCTTTTCCTTCACCTCTGATGGCAGATCCGGATCGATCACCGTCTTTGACTCCGCATTATGATACTTGGCATCATAGTCGTAAAATTCTGCTGCTGCAAGAATCTCACCTACCATGGATGCCTCCGGATTTTCTCCGCCAAGTACCGCACATTCAATTTCCCTTCCTACGATGGTTTCTTCAATCAGGACACGGCTGTCATGCTGTTTTGCAAGTGCAATCGCAGCCTTTAGTTCTTCCCTGTCATGTGCTTTACTGACACCTTTGGAAGAGCCTGCGTTGGACGGTTTGACAAATACCGGATAACCCAGTTTTTCTTCTACTTCCCTTACGGTCTCATCCAGCGTTTCCATGTTCCGCGAAATGTCAGCCACATAGGCAGCCTGACGGACTCCGATACAGTCAGCAAATATTTTCGTTGATATTTTGTCCATGCCCGCTGAAGATGCAAGAACACCACATCCGACATAAGGAATACCTGCCAGTTCAAAAAGTCCCTGAATCGTTCCATCTTCTCCGTAACGTCCATGTAGTACCGGAAATGCCACGTCGACCGGAACAATCTCTATTGCCCCGCCATTCATTTTCCAGATTCCCGGGTTTTTTCGGTCCGGGGAAATCACTGCGGTAATTTTACTTTCCTGCCAGCTTCCATCTTTGAGGGAGTCTGCATCGTCCACAAAAAGCCAGTGTCCCTCTCGGGTAATCCCGATCATATGTATTTCATATTTTCCTTTGTCAAGACCTTCAATTACATTGGCCGCCGACAGACATGAAATCTCATGCTCTGACGACTGACCACCAAAAATAACAGCAATATTTTTCTTCATGGCAAACGTTTCCTTAGCATAATTATAGTTACTTTTACTTTACCATGGAAACGGCATAAATTCAAGTACCAACATCATCTGCTACCCTTTTTCGTACTCCTGTATTCTTATTTTCCGAGTCCGCACAGCCAGTCCCATATTTTACAACCGTAAGATATATTTTCGCCGCCATCGAGCAGGGAATCATACTCTTCTTCCGTCAGAGATTCTTTCAGTTTTTCCTTTGACGATTCCGGCACAACCTGATAGGTGGAATCCACAAAGCAGAGCGTCGGATACATAACACACCACCAGTTGCGGCCGCTGCTTTTTCCAAGTTTTACTCGCAAGGCTTCATATTGTCCGGCGGGAAATGTCATATCTCCATACTCTTTTACCGGGAAATAACAGTCCTCCAGATTGGCATTGACTTCATAAGTGTATCCTTCTTTTAACAGTTTTTCTCTCGCAATTTCCTCTACTTGCGGCAAATGCTCCCGTATCGTCTGCCTTGCCTCCTCTACACTATGCGCATCCATCATTTCGCCCCGCAGATAAGTAATGATTGTCTCTTTTACTTTTAATTTTACTGCCTGATCTTCCTCGCTGTCACTGTTTGCAATCACATGTAACCGTATAATCTGTTCGGCAATTTCCCGCTGTCTTGTCTGCCCCTTTACCGCTTCTCCATAAAAATGCATCAGCGCTCCGGTTATCACAAGTCCGATAGCAATTCCCGCAATCCATATTTTCCTTTTCATTTTTCTTTCCTTTCTTTCCCTATGTAGCTTCTGTTCTATGTTATCAGCATTGACAACCGGAAAATAATTTATACACTTTCCTGTTTGATAATTATGTGGTACACTTGCAAATAACAGATACACGGAAATTTATAAAATGGAAGGAATGAAAAATATGGATTCTACCTGGATAAATGCTCCTGCCAAAATCAATATCGGTCTTGACGTGATCCGGCGAAGGGAGGATGGATACCATGAGGTAAAAATGATCATGCAGAGCATCCGCCTTTTCGACCGGCTGACACTCACAAAATCCCATGAAACGGGCATTCATCTGACAACCAATCTGCGTTTTCTTCCCGTCAATGAGGATAATCTGGTATATAAAAGCGCAGCACTCCTTATGGATGAATTTGGGATTGACGATGGTCTTGATATCCATCTGGACAAACGGATTCCAGTGGCTGCCGGAATGGCCGGCGGAAGTACGGATGCCGCTTCCTGTATGCTTGCGATGAACCGCCTGTATGATCTGGGACTCAGCAAGCGCCAGCTGATGCGCCGGGGCGTGAAGCTCGGAGCCGACATTCCCTACTGTATTTTGAAGGGAACTGCGCTCTCAGAGGGAATCGGCGAAAAACTATCCACAGTTCCGAAAATGCCGGACTGCTATATTCTGATTGCCAAACCCGGAATTCACGTATCCACACGGTTTGTCTATGACAATCTGGTTCTTGATGAAAATACCGTACATCCGGATATCGACCAAATGATTAGGGCCATGAAAGCAAGGGATCTGCAAACTTTGTGTGCCCTGATGGGAAATGTACTGGAGACTGTAACCATCCCCGCACACCCTGAAATCGCTTCCATCAAACAGTGCATGATGGAAAATGGCGCAATCGGCTCTCTGATGAGCGGAAGCGGTCCTACCGTATTTGGCATATTTGATGATTTGGAACAGGCAAAAAAAGCACGGGAAAAATGCCGGGAACTCCCTTACCGCTGTTTCGTCTTTGTGACCGACCTCTACCGCTAAAGTTTTCCCTGACCCTGTCCGATATAATAATAAATCTACACGTGCAGATGGCACAGAAAGGAAGGAATCTTATGAGTGTAAACGGAATTACAAACAGTACGGCTGCTTATACACCAGACACGGTCAAATCTGCTTCTGCTAAACAGACAGAGGCTGCCACACCAAAAGCAGATGCAAATACCGGTGTTGTATATGAGCCATCCAAGGCTACGGATAGCAGTTCAAAAAAGATTACCGATTATTCTTCGATTGTGTCCAGTATGAAACAGGAGCTGTCGAACAAAAACCAGCAGTTGCAGAATCTGGTTGACCAGTTACTTGGCAAACAGGCAAACAAATACACTTCTCTTGCTGAAATGTTCAAAAATATCAAAGCGGATCCGGAGACGATTGAACAGGCAAAAAAAGACATCAGCGAGGATGGTTACTGGGGAGTAGAGCAGACAAGTGACCGCATTGTTTCGATGGCACAGGCGCTGAGCGGCGGAGATGTATCCAAAGCAGACCAACTGATTGACGCAATCCAGAAAGGCTTTGAGCAGGCGACTAAAGCATGGGGCGACGAGCTGCCGGATATCTGTAAGCAGACAATTGACACTGCCGTGGAAAAAATGAAAAACTGGCGCGACGGAATTTCCGATGTGACCGAATAAAGTGATGGTTTAAAATGCGAAAAAGTATAAATCAACGGGAAGATTCTTGTTTCCCATGATTTATACTTTTTCTTTTTTACTGAAATATCCGTGTCTCTCAGACCGGTTCTTTCAGTAAAAGCAGCACATCACCTTCTTTCACATCCTCTGTCTCCAGATGATTTACCTGAGCAATATTTTCGCACGTCGTATAAAACCTTTTGGCGATATCCCAAAGGCCCTCTCCCGTCTGCACAACATATCCGATGATACCGGGCTCACGGCTGCGTGCTTTCCAGTCGATTTCCTGACTTTCAAATCCGGAGATAATCGGCTCTTCTATTCTCTCAAATGCCACGACCTCCATACCGGCCACAGCTTTGATTTCCATTTCCTTTTCCCCGGCAAGGCTTCCGCTGATCTGTTCCATCGTGCACTGAAGCCATATATTGCTGTCCGGGCGTATTCCTTCCACCTCAATTTTATGTTCAAACGGAATTGAACCTTTGATGGATGCGAGTGGAATTTTTTCATCTCCTGTCAGATAGAGAATGCTCACATCAATGACCCCTTCTACCTGCATCCCATTTTCTTTCTGTTCTTTCCTGTCAATCCTCAGATCCCCTGTTATATTCCAGATTTGAAGCGGGGCGGGTCCTGTTACGGATATCTTTCCACTAATCCTCGCTTTGCTCTTATTCTGGACAATGAGATTTTCAAAATAGGAGTCCTCATAAACCGGAACACAGATTTCTTTTGTCGAATAAAAATCTGTGAGCAGGGACAAACTGTCCTGACCAAATACTTTAATGGCAAATTCGATTACCAGTTCAGCATCCAGTACACGGCTCTCGCCGTCCTCATCTTCTTTTATTTCCAGATCCCTGCTGTGTATTCCGGTGGTCACCTGTGCGACCATTCCGGCATCACATCCATTGCATTCAAGTCTTCCCTCTACCGGCATAGTGGTCTCAAAGTAATTCAGTTCCGGCGTCTCACCATCGCTGAGATATATGACAAATAGCTGTGCCTGGCCATTCACCTGCAGCTCATTTTCCATGAGTCTCGTATCTATTTCCCCGAGTCGGAAATCCGAATACAGAATTTTGCCAATGGCATCCTTCGTGCCGGGTACTTTCCACTCATCGCGCACCCTCAGCGTATCTTTTCTCGTGAAGACAAGACGGGATATGTCCATCGTCTTTTTCTTTGTATACACATCCTCTGCATCCTCAACATCCACCGCACCTTCCCCGTCACATACGGTCTCAGCGGTTACTTCCAATGTCAGGATTGCCTTCAGACCAAGCTTTCTGGAATTAATCAGTTCGCTCCGCAGATCCTCAACGGTTGCATTTACTGTCAGGTCATCATCCCTGTCAGCACAGGAGAGGGGGATCATCTCCTCAAACGGGATGCTGCCACTCATTTCACAGACCGGCATTGTCCCATCCACTGCATACAGAATCTGGAACATAAGCTCCCCCCGCACATTTGCACGTCCCTCCGTCATTCGTACTTCCTCAATCTGTACATTTCCCTGCTCTTTCATAATGGAAAGCGCATCCGGTTTGGCATCCGGTACATTGAAATCCCGGTCCAGGGTAATCTGTCTGCTTTCCCGGCAATTGCATTTATTCATATGAACCCGCTGTGAAATCAGTCGCATGTTGTGCCTCCTTAGCCTGAACAATTTCTGTGCTTTTTGCACACTTACTAAATTGTATTCAAGGTATTGGAAAAATAGACCTGATATGTTACAATCTGGTTATAAACATTTAGGAGGATTCTTATGAAAAAAATAATTCCTGTATTCGGCATTTTTCTCATCACTGCCGGACTATACAGCATCACTGCCAATCCTGACTATACGATGGCGAAAACGAAAAATTATACGGTAAGCAAAAGCACAAAAGCCAAAAAAGGCTATCGCAACTGCGACAGCTATAACAAATATACAAAAGACTATTTTGTAATCCGCACTTATCTGGAGAAGCTGGAAGCCGCCGGGGGCGGTACACTGACCATCAAAAAGGGAACTTACAAAATTACGAATTCTCTCTTTGTGCCAAATAATGTAACGGTTAAATTTAAAAATGGTGTAAGAATCGAGAAATTAAATAAAACCGGAAAAGCTGTTTTAAAACCAGCCGAATCTATTTTCCAGATTGTGACAAAAAAGAATGCGCAGAAGAAAAAATCTGCCAGCGGTTACACGGCTTGTAAAAATGTTAAATTTATTGGAACCGGAAATGTCGTCATCGACCTGAAATCCATCAAAGAAGCCAAGGGAATTCTCATGGCGCACTGCCAGGATGTCGAGGTATCCGGTATTCAGTTCAAAAATATGAATGTCGGACATTTTCTGGAAGTGGACGCCACTAAAAATCTGAACGTCCACGACTGCACATTTACCGGTGTCACAAAAAGCACTCCTTACACAAAAGAGGCAATTAATCTTGACACTCCGGATGACATCACTCACGGCCTTGGCTGCTCGTGGAGCAAACCGGACAAACTGCCAAATATCAATATGACGATTGAAAACTGTAAATTTTTAAATCTCAAGCGGGGCATCGGAACACACAAATATTCCCAAAAGAAGAAAAATGGCGTCTGGGCTATCAATATGTATCATGAAAATGTAGTGGTACGGAACAATGTCTTTTCGAACATAGAAAATATGGGAATTTTTATGCTGAACTGGAAAAATGTAACGATTGACAGCAACAAGTTCGTCAACAATGCCCAGTGTATGGATTTTCGCGGTGTACAAAAAACAGTGACGATAACCGGCAATGACTTCGGCGACAATCTTGTCGTCCGTACATTCCGGGGCAATAACCAGTTGATTTATTTTAACGGATACAAATCACCGGGTGCTGGAAATGAGTATTCTGCTATTTACAATGATCTGGGGTTTGAAACACTTCCGGAACTGCTTGCCTTAAATAAAGCGTAATAGCAAAAGACGTGCTGCTCAACACAATGTGAGCTGCACGTCTTTTGTAATCACGTCTGTATAACTGTAGGACAACGTCTGCACGCTGTCCTCTTCTTCATTTTTCACCTGTACAAGAAAAATGCACGGATAGGTTTCTGTGATGACTCCCTCCATCACATCGTATTTGTGCCTTCCCAAATTACTTTTTACAAGGACCTTACTTCCCACGTGCTTATTCAATGCACGCCGGACATTTCCAAGACTGGTATTCATCATCTAAACAACCTCCGTTCTATACTACATATAGCATCTGTATGATATTTTACCACATTTTGTAGCATTTGTCAATTTTCGCCAGATGCAGCCACCATACGATTCTGCTATTATCAGTATATGAAACTCGGGTCAAAATTATTCTACATACTTTTCAAAATTACATCCAGAATATCTGCCGCCACTTCTTCCTTACTCATAAGCGGAAGTTCTATCATTCCCTCTTCCATAATCAGGGTAACGACATTGGTATCCACGCCAAATCCGGCTCCCTCTATTTTGAGATTGTTGGCAACGATCATATCCACATGTTTCTTCTCCAGTTTCTTTCTTGAATTCTCTATCACATTTTCTGTCTCCATCGAAAAACCACATAGGAACTGATTCTCTCTTTTGTGCTCACCAAGCCATGCAAGAATATCCGTTGTGCGTTTTAAAACAAGCGATGTATCCCCATCCTTCTTTTTAATTTTCTGCTCGCTCACGGTTTCCGGTGTATAATCTGCGACTGCTGCCGCCTTAATAATAATATCATGTGTCTGTGCTTCTTTTGTTACCACATCAAACATATCCGCAGCACTCTCCACCTGAATCATGCGGGTGCAGATCGGAGGAGTCAGATTTGTCACACCGCTTACCAGAGTAACGTCTGCCCCCCGGCGCATCGCAACGGTTGCAAGAGCGTAACCCATTTTCCCTGTTGAATGATTCGTGATAAAACGAACCGGGTCAATGGCTTCCCGTGTCGCTCCCGCTGTAATCAAAACTTTTCTTTCGCACATGTCTTTTTCAAACTGGATTTCCCGGAGTATATACTCTAAAAGTACTTCTTCCGAAGGCATTTTCCCTTTTCCATCGGTATTGCAGGCGAGATGTCCGGTATCCGGTTCCAGCACAACCATACCATACTCTCTCAGTTTCTGAATATTTGCCTGTGTAACCGGATTTTCATACATATTGGTATTCATGGCAGGAGAAATGATCTTATGACATTTGCATGCCATGATCGTCGTTGTCAGCATATCATCTGCAATGCCATTTGCCAGCTTGCCGATCACATTTGCAGACGCCGGTGCAACGAGCACAACATCTGCCTGCTTTGCCAGCGATATATGCTCGACGCTGAACTGAAAATTCCGGTCAAATGTATCGATCAGGCACTTATTTCCTGTTAATGTTTCAAATGTGATCGGGTTGATAAAATTGGTCGCATTCTGTGTCATTAATACATGAATATTGGCATGCAGCTTCGACAGCATACTCGCAAGGTTTGCAATCTTATATGCGGCAATACTGCCGGTTACACCTAATACAACTGTTTTTCCTTTCAGCATAAACAACCTCTCCTCTGTCATAAATCCAACACTACTAACGGATCATCTCATCTGATAACTGACCATGTTTTTCATAACGGGATACTTTCTTGATCTTGTTATCCTCGTCTACAAATACAACATATGGTTTGTGATCCTTTACTTCTTCAGGCTCCATCTGACAATAGCACATAATGATCACATGATCCCCTACCTGTACCTGACGTGCTGCTGCACCGTTCAGGCAGATCATGCCACTGCCCGGTTCACCGGCGATCGTGTACGTCTCAAAGCGGTTTCCGTTTTCCACATCTACGATCTGCACCAGTTCGTATTCATAGATTCCGGCTGCTTCCATCAGCTCCGGATCAACGGTAATGCTGCCGACATAATCCAGGGCTGCCTGCTGTACGACTGCTCTGTGAATCTTTCCTTTTAACATCGTTACTTTCATAATTATCCTCATCTCTGTTTTATTACTTTTTTCTTTTCGTGATATTACGAATTGCTCCCCTGCTTCGCAGCTTTCGCAATTCTGCGCCATCTCGACTCCCACAGCTTTGCTTCGCAAACCTGCTCCTTCTCGATGGCGAACGGGGCATGCCAGTAACAAAATATTTGCATGCTTGCATGCATATTTTGTTACTTATGCCCCTAATATCACGTTATCAATCAAGCGGGTTTTGCCTATATAGACTGCCATTGCGATCAGTACCTCGCGGTCGATTGTCTCTACCGGCTCCAGGTTGTTCCAGTCGACGATCTCTACATAATCAATTTTTGCCAGAGGTTCTTTCTCGATCTCGGCACGGATCGTTGCAATGACTTTGGCTGCATTTTTCTCTCCTGCCAGGGCGGCTGCTTTTCCAAGTTTCAGAGAACGGCTGAGCACCAATGCCGCCTTTCTCTCCTGTTCATTCAAATATGTGTTACGAGAGCTCTTTGCCAGCCCGTCCTCTTCACGGACAATCGGACAGCCTACGATCTCGATCCCAAAGTTCAGATCTGATACCATATGACGGATCACGGCAAGCTGCTGTGCATCCTTCTGTCCAAAATAAGCACGATCCGGTGTCACAATATGAAACAGCTTTGATACAACGGTACACACGCCACGAAAATGGATCGGACGTGTCTTTCCACACAGACCGCCTGTCAGTGTGTTCATATCCACAAAGCTGGAGAAATCGTCATGATACATCTCGGATGGTTCCGGATGAAAGATCAGATCTGCACCGGCAGCTTCGCAAAGTGCCGCATCTCTGTCCATATCACGCGGATAACTCTCCAGATCCTCGGATGGTCCAAACTGCATCGGGTTGACAAATATGCTGACAACTGTTTTGTCGTTCTGTGCAACACTACGGTCGATCAGACTCTTATGTCCCTCATGCAGATAACCCATCGTCGGCACCAGACCAACGCTGAGTCCCTGCTGTTTCCATGCTTTTACGGTATCTCTTACTTCCTGTATTGTAGTTACTATGTTCATAATTACCCTCCATTTTGCAGACGCTTTTTGTCGAAGGAAACGCGAGCAAAATAGCAGATTTTGCTCTGCGTCCAGAGCTATTTTGTGACGCCTGTGGCACAAATAGCCCGCCCATCCTTGTATGGGCTTGTGTAAAAATACTGCATCCGCAGTATTTTGCACACTATCTCCATTCTATTTAATACAATTTTCCTAATACATCATCATCTATTTTAAATGTGTGTTCTTCTGCCGGGTATGTTCCCTCTTTTACTTCATTAATATAAGCAGAAAAACCAGCCTTCATCACTTCGCCTACCTCTGCAAAACGTTTTGCAAACTTCGGTGTATAATCGGAGAACATCCCCAGCATATCCTGATAAACCAATATCTGTCCATCACAATCTGCACCGGCGCCGATACCGATCGTCGGGATAGCTACCTTCTCTGTCACCAACTTGGCGAGTTTGGCCGGAACACATTCCAGTACTACGGCAAACGCACCGGCTTCCTCGACTGCCTGCGCATCCTCGATCAGTTTCTTTGCAGCCGCTTCCG
>JAXEJU010000012.1:0-29963 GCA_034101395.1 Eubacterium sp.
ACAAGTATTATCACGTATCATGGAGCCATTTTGGAGCCACTAATCAAAATTTATTACGTGCAAACGTAAAAAAGGCTCTCCGTGTAAAAACACGGAAAGCCTTATAATTACTAGCTTTGTGACACTATCAATTGAAATTACTCAATGATAGTAGCAACTCTACCAGAACCTACAGTACGTCCACCTTCACGGATAGCGAATGTAAGACCCTGATCCATAGCGATTGGGTGAATCAGTTCGATGGTCATCTCTACGTTATCACCAGGCATGCACATCTCAGTTCCTTCTGGAAGCTGAACAACACCTGTTACGTCAGTTGTACGGAAGTAGAACTGTGGACGATAGTTGTTGAAGAATGGAGTATGACGTCCACCCTCGTCCTTAGTCAGAACGTAAACCTGAGCAGTAAACTTTGTATGGCATGTCAAAGAACCTGGTTTAGCAAGAACCTGTCCTCTTTCGATATCAGTCTTCTGGATACCACGAAGAAGTACACCAGCATTATCACCAGCCTGAGCCTCATCCAGCTCTTTGTGGAACATCTCGATACCGGTTACAACGGATTTCTGAGTCTCTTCTTTGATACCAACGATTTCAACTTCGTCATTCAGGTGAAGTGTACCAGCCTCTACACGTCCGGTAGCAACAGTACCACGACCTGTAATAGAGAATACATCCTCTACAGGCATTACGAATGGCTTATCTGTGTCACGCTCTGGATCTGGGATATAATCATCGATTGTAGCCATAAGCTCCATGATTTTGTCTCCCCACTCGCCGTTTGGATCTTCCAAAGCTTTCAGAGCGGAACCTTTTACGATTGGGCAATCTGTGAAATCATACTCTTCCAACTGCTCAGTAACTTCCATCTCAACCAGCTCGATAAGCTCTTCGTCATCAACCATATCGCATTTGTTCAAGAATACAACGATATATGGTACACCTACCTGACGGGAAAGAAGGATGTGCTCTTTTGTCTGAGCCATAACACCGTCAGTAGCAGCTACTACAAGGATAGCACCGTCCATCTGTGCAGCACCGGTAATCATGTTTTTAACATAATCGGCATGTCCTGGGCAGTCAACGTGTGCATAGTGACGTTTTTCAGTCTCATACTCAACGTGTGCTGTAGAAATTGTGATACCACGCTCTCTCTCTTCTGGAGCTTTATCAATGTTCTCAAAATCTGTAGCAGCATTTCCTGCAACTCTCTCTGACAATACCTTTGTGATAGCAGCAGTCAGAGTTGTTTTACCATGATCTACGTGTCCAATAGTACCAATGTTACAATGCGGTTTGGTTCTTTCATACTTTTCCTTAGCCATTTCTAAACGTCCTCCTAACATTTTTTAATAATTTTAATTTAGAAATTTTGCCATTTACATATAGCCTAATTATATGGGATTGTCAGCAAAATTGCAACCCCTTATTTCCCATTTCTCTGTTCAAGAACCTTTTCCTGAACATTTTTAGGGCATTTCTCATATCTCTCAAAGAACATCGAATAGTTACCACGTCCCTGAGTAGCAGAACGAAGCTCTGTTGAATAACCGAACATCTCTGCCAATGGTACAAATGCTCTGACGATCTTACCGCCGCCAATGTCATCCATACCTTCAATCTGACCGCGTTTTGCGTTCAGACTTCCGATTACATCACCCATGTATTCCTCTGGCATTGTTACTTCAACCTTCATGATTGGCTCAAGAAGGACAGCATCACCTTTCTTCATAGCATCTTTAAATGCCATAGAACCGGCGATGTGGAATGCCATTTCACTGGAATCGACTTCATGGTAGGAACCATCGTAGCAGTTTGCATGGATACCAAGTACTGGGAATCCGGCAAGAATACCTGCCTGCGCAGCTTCCTGGATACCTGCATCAACAGCCGGAATATATTCCTTCGGAATCGCACCACCGACAACGGTAGATTCGAATTCGTAAGTGGTTTCGCCGTTTGGATCGATTGGTGTAAAGCGTACACGACAATGTCCGTACTGACCACGACCACCAGACTGTTTTGCATATTTGCTGTCGATTTCGACTTCTTTTGTAAATGTTTCTTTATAAGCAACCTGTGGAGCACCTACATTTGCTTCTACATTAAACTCACGAAGCAGACGGTCAACGATGACTTCCAGATGCAACTCACCCATTCCGGCGATAATTGTCTGACCAGTTTCCGAATCCGTATGCGCGCGGAATGTCGGATCCTCCTCTGCCAGTTTGGAAAGGGCTTCACCCATTTTACCCTGGTCATTCTTTGTCTTCGGCTCGATTGCGAGCTCAATAACCGGTTCAGGGAATTCCATGGACTCAAGAATTACCGGATTCTTTTCGTCACAAATAGTATCACCCGTTGTCGTCAGTTTGAAACCAACTGCTGCAGCGATATCACCGGAATACACTTTATCCAGCTCGCTACGTTTATTGGCGTGCATCTGCAAGATACGTCCGACACGCTCTTTCTTTCCTTTTGTAGCATTCAATACATAAGAACCGGAGTTCAATGTACCGGAATACACACGGAAGAATGCAAGTTTTCCAACAAATGGGTCAGACATGATTTTGAATGCCAATGCCGAAAATGGTTCATCATCAGAAGATTTACGAACAACATCGTTGCCCTCTTCATCTACACCGGTAATATCCGGGATATCTGTAGGAGCCGGCATGTACTCAATAACACCGTCCAACATTTTCTGAACACCCTTGTTCTTGTACGCAGAACCACAGTATACAGGTACTGCTTCACAAGCGATTGTTCCTTTACGAAGAGCTTTCTTAAGATCCTCAACAGATGGCTCCTCTCCTTCGAGATACTGCATCATCAGATCATCATCCAAATCGCAGATTTTCTCAACCAGATTATTGTGCCATTCATCAGCAAGATCCTTCATATCATCCGGAATCGCTGTAATCTCAATATCTTCGCCTTTATCATCTTTATAAAAGTATGCTTCCATTTCAAACAAATCAATCAGTCCAACGAAATCATCTTCTTTTCCAATCGGAATCTGAACAGGAATCGCATTTTTACCAAGACGATCAATAATTGTCTGAACAGAGTAATAAAAATCAGCACCCATTTTATCCATTTTGTTAATGAATGCCATACGTGGTACATTGTAAGTGTCTGCCTGACGCCATACATTCTCAGACTGCGGTTCAACACCTGCTTTTGCATCAAACACACCAACTGCACCATCCAAAACACGCAGGGAACGTTCAACTTCTACAGTAAAGTCAACGTGTCCCGGGGTATCAATGATATTGATACGATGCTCTAACGCACCCGGTTTTGCTTTGTGATGATCTTCCAATGTCCAGTGACAGGTAGTAGCAGCGGAGGTAATTGTAATACCTCTTTCCTGCTCCTGCTCCATCCAGTCCATCGTAGAAGCACCATCATGAGTCTCACCAATTTTATAATTAACACCGGTATAATACAAAATACGCTCTGTCAATGTAGTTTTACCGGCATCGATATGAGCCATAATACCAATATTTCTGGTACGCTCTAATGGATATTCTCTTCCAGCCAAAGCTAGTTCCTCCTTCATTTATTCTTAACTGATATGCATTAAAAACACCAACGGTAGTGAGCGAAGGCTGAAGCCTTCGCGGTCGCCATGACCTCTTCTTACCAACGATAGTGAGCGAAGGCTGGAGCCTTCGCGGTCGCCATGACCTCTTCTTACCAACGATAGTGAGCGAAGGCTTTATTTGCCTCAGCCATCTTATGCATATCCTCTTTCTTCTTTACAGATGAACCAGTATTGTTGGCAGCATCCATAATCTCATTGGCCAGTCTCTCTTTCATGGTCTTCTCTCCTCTGTTACGAGAATAGGTAGTCAACCAACGAAGAGCAAGGGCCTGTCTGCGGTCAGGACGAACCTCGATCGGAACCTGATAAGTGGAACCACCGATACGTCTTGCCTTTACCTCGAGCTCAGGCATAACATTGTTCATAGCTTCATCGAATACTTCCAAAGCATCCTTACCTGTTTTCTCAGCAACGGTTTCAAATGCTCCGTATACGATTTTCTGAGCAACGCCCTTTTTACCATCCAGCATGATGTTGTTAATCAGTTTGGTAACAACTTTGTTTTTGTAAACTGGATCGGCCAATACATCTCTTTTCTGAATATGTCCTTTACGTGGCACGTTACTTCCCTCCTTAATAATAATTAATTCACAGGTACTCACGACTTGTGTCCGCACCAGCTTAAAGTTTGCTTACTTTCATTACGAATTGCTGTCAGACAGCATATATAAATTAAGATGCAAAAATTAATCCGGTACTTTTAATTTAGCTTATTTAGCAGCTTTCGGTCTCTTAGCGCCGTACTTGGAACGGGCCTGTTTACGGTTTGCAACACCTGCTGTATCCAAAGTACCACGGATAATGTGGTATCTGGTACCAGGAAGATCCTTAACACGTCCACCACGAATCATAACAACACTATGCTCCTGAAGGTTATGACCTTCGCCCGGAATGTAGCTTGTTACCTCGATACCGTTGGAAAGACGAACTCTGGCAATCTTACGAAGTGCTGAGTTAGGCTTCTTAGGTGTAGCAGTACGAACAACAGTACAAACACCACGCTTCTGTGGAGAACTGGTATTTACAGATTTCTTCTTCAAAGAGTTGTAGGATGACTGCAGTGCTGGAGAATTTGACTTCTTAGCAACCGATTTTCTTCCCTGCTTTACTAACTGGTTAAAAGTTGGCATTAATTTTCACCTCCTGTAGTTATTTTTACTCTGCATTCGCGGAAATATAAATGTACGCAAACGCATGCTAAACTATTATATCGTGCAGACATTTCTTTGTCAACCCTGTTTTTTCTGTTATTTTTCAGCTTTATCCTATGAAACTTACCAGCAAAAAGACCTATTATTTCCGTATCCGCGCCTATGCAAACAGAGGCGGGAAAACGATTTACAGCTCATACAGCACGAAAAAGAAAATAAAGATTAAATAATTTTACCGAAATCAAAACCATCGGACCAGGCAAGGGGAAATCCCCACCGGTTCGATGGTTTTTCATTTCAAAAGATTAAAAAGAATTTTCAGCAAAGGATTCATCCGCTGCATCTGTGCAAGCATTTCACTTTTTGATACTGCCTGATTAACTTCCTGACACCACGAGGCATCCCCACACAGCTCTAAAACCAACAGCAACAGCCATATCAGAAGAATTCCTACGAACGCACCTGCTACCGCTCCTCCGATTTTATTCAGCTTATTGACCACCGGTATGTGATCCACAATTCTCAGTGCATTCGCCACAATTCCCAAAACAATGCTCACCAGTATAAGTGCAGCGATAAAGGCAAAAACTTCTCTTCCATCAACTGTTTTTGGAAAAAAAGTAAGTAAAAGCGGCGCAACAACAGCTGTTCCTACTATTAAAAGAATGATTTTTACCAGTGAATATATTTTGAGAAGCAGTCCCTGATATGCTCCATGTGCGATGCACGCCAATATAAGCAGCAAGGCCGCAAGCTCTGCCATCCACACTTCCATTTTCTCATCCTTTCGTACTCTTCTTTTTTATCACTTCATTTCAAGTTTTACCTGTTTTATCGCAGCAGCGTCTATCAGCGTATAAATGCTGCCATTTTCTGTCGGAAATACCCCCTCAACCACATCTTCAAATTCACAGTCCAGTTTGTCACGCCCGTTAAGGCGAACAATGTTGCAGTGATGATTTCCTGAGAAAATAATTTCGTCTTCATACAACTCCATTTTGGAATAATCAAAAGAAATCGGGCGGTTAAAAATTTCTTTCCCTTTGAGGGAAAACAGGCGCAGAATCTGTTTTTCCTCTTTGCCGGAATTTCCTGTCACAACTGCAATATAATCTTCATCATAAGCAATGCTCCGGATATCTTCCTCAAACTCCTTTTCAAAAAGAAGTACTGGCTGTTTCATCTGGGTAAACAGGCTAAATCCGTTTTCGTGGAAAACAGCAACGGTATCCTCTCCCAGAAATTCAACACAGGAGATCATTTTATCGCCAAAAGACTTCCCCCCAACCAGTGTATTTTTATCCTGGCCGACTGCGGTAAAATTATAAAAACTAATCTTATTTTCCACAGCGACACCGGAAACCGACAGATACGAAGTCACTACACTGTTTCCGTCCGGAGAAATATCAAAATCCAGTGGATATCCTTCCTCACTGACATTGGTGGGAATTTCAACGAGCAGACCGTCTGCACTGCTGTAAGGATTGTATATATTCAATACATTGGAGTCACTGTCCTGAACAAGTGCAGCCACAATCCCTTTTTCCGACACTTTTGCCCTGACTACAGGCAGTGCCGTCTCTATGCTTGTCCCTTCATCCAGTCCGTTATACACATAAACCTGTTTTCCCATCACATCAGCAACAGAAACATATTCCTCGCAGGTGTCAACCTGGGGCTGTTTCATTTCATAGCCGCCATTCCACAGGCTCTTTCCTGCACTGTCCACAGCACTGATGCCGTTTCTGCTGTATTTCAGAAAATCCCCTCGGAAATACCGGTAACTCACACTATTGCTGTCATTTCGCTGCACCTGGCTCTCCACCCGGCAGCTGTTAAAACAGCGATTATTGTAATAATACGAAACTGCGATCACAATTCCGATTCCCACAACCAGAATTGATACGACAATCGCAATCATCCACCGGGTCTTTTTTCTGTCCTCAATCTCGGAACGATATTTCTCACGGATTTGAAAAAGTTCTGCCATCCTTTGCACCTCTCTGACCTTGCCTTGCTATGTTTAGTTTACCATAATACACATTCATTTGGCAACTGCTTCCTTTGCAAGGTCTCCCCTTCATATTATCCTACTGTCCGGATGTCTCTGGTGTCTCGGATGGCATCGCCGTTTCCGCCGTGGATGTCTCCTGCGCTGCCGCCCCTTCGGAAGCATTAACAGCCGTCTCGGTCGCCGAAGTTGCCTTAATAAGCGAACTGCCTATTGTCTCAACCGTTGTCTGACCGGACTCCCGAACTGCGGTTGTCAACTGTTGCAGACTGCTCAGTTCCTCCTTCATCTGTTCTAGTGTATTCTGGTTTTTTAAAGCTGCTGCCCCAATCAAAAGAGCAATCATGGCCACCATTGCCCCCACCCCATAACTGAGCCTGCTCTCCTTCTGTTTCTTCTGCTGCTTTTCTTTTTCCTTCTCTGCAATAATTCCGCGAATATTGCGAAGTACCCTGTCATCCTCCTGCTCTACGATATGAACATGCCGCTCCGCCTCCTTTTCCATATAGCGAAGCATCTCCGGATTTTTCTCATAATAAATATAATAGCCTCTCTGTTTTTCAAACTTTCCGGCTCTGTACAAAAAGACACCATCTTCCTGACCTGTTTCTTCATATAAGAAAAGCACCTTGTCTCTGTGCTGGAAATTCCGCTTATGTATTTCGAGCAGACGCGAAGCCTCTTTTACCGCGAATCCCCGGCAGGTATAATACCACCCGACAATTTCCAAATCCGTAAAATTTTCTTTTATTTCCGTATAAATTTTCTCCCAGGTATCCTGTGACAGTTCCGGGCTCACACGTTTCGCGAATCCGGGAATCTCGACAATTCCGGATATCAGATAAATTTTGGAATCTTCATGGAGAAATGACGAGCCAAGAAGAACGGCTCCTCTTTCTTCCCCTTTCCCTTCTCTGGCAAGTTTCTTTGCATAACGGATTACATAGTCTTCCACATACACTTTCTCACGTCCCGGTATCTCTCCAATCTGTCGTACACTTTTTGGTTTATTCCACAACATATTTCCCTCCATTCTGGAGCGTTTACGCGACAGGGCGGCGTAAATGTCCGATTTCCTGTCCACCACTATAACACATGTCCCACGCTGTTTTTGTCGATTTAAATACATACTTTCATTTTTTTACTTATATTTACATGCATGAAAATGTTTTATTCGGAGAATACTTTTTTTGTAGGAATTCAGGCATCAACCTGAATCTTGTAAGAAAAATGTACGTAGAGAGGTTTGAAATATATGTTACAGTATTTTAATCCAAGTGAACAACAGGCTCTTTTTCAATTTACCGATGCTTTTTCGGAACTGCTTGAAAAACATGATTTCGAAAACCGGGAAATTGTATTAATCTGTATTGGTTCCGACCGGGCAACCGGTGACTGTCTAGGTCCGATTGTCGGTCATAAGCTCCGTTTCCACGAGCGGCATCTGAATAAAAAAGGCTTCCATGTTTATGGCACACTGGAAAAGCCGGTACATGCCAAAAATTTGGAAGCCTCTATTCATTTTATTCAGATGTACCACCCCGGATCGCTTGTGATTGCCATTGATGCCTCGCTCGGAGTAGCAAATCATGTGGGATACATCACACTCGGGGAAGGTTCTCTCTGCCCCGGAGTAGGAGTAGATAAAAGTTTACCGTCCGTTGGTGATATTTTTATCACCGGGATTGTCAACCTGTCCGGATTTGGCGGTCAGATGCTTTTACAGACGACTCACCTGAATCTGGTCATGCAGCTCGCTGATTTTATCAGTCTGGGTATCTACCGGAGTCTACGCAGTTCAAAGCTCCGTCCTGCCCTCCAACGCGCGGAATAATGTCATCTCATCGATGAACTCCAGCGCTCCGCCCACCGGTACACCGCTGGCAATACGCGTCACCTTAATGCCTGCCTGCTTGACGTATTTACTTATCCAGAGAGCAGTAGCTTCTCCTTCCACCGTTGAGTTAGTCGCTATAATCACCTCATTGACTTCCTCATGCTGGAGACGCTGCATGAGTTCCTTCAGTTTGAGATTTTCCGGCTGTACCCCGACCATTGGGTTTACCGCGCCATGAAGCACGTGGTAAACACCCTGATACTGACCGGTTTTCTCATAGGCGGCCAGATCACTTGCTTCCTCCACCACCATTATTGTTTGGGAATCCCTTTTGGGATTACTGCAGATTGGGCAGATTTCCTGATCCGTCAAGTTATAACACTTTTTGCAAAAGCAGATTTTTCTTCTTGCCGTCAGGATGGTGTCTGCCAGATGTTCTACACGGGATTCCGGTAAATTCAGAATATGAAAGGCAAGCCGCTGCGCTGACTTGGGACCGATACCCGGCAGGCTCGCCATTTCCTCTATTAAATTATTAATGGAATCACTGTAATAGTTCATCAGAATGGAAATCCTCCACCCAGATTCAAACCACCGGTCAGAGCCTCCATGTTTTTGGCATTATCTTCTTCCAACTGGCGCAACGCTTCATTGGTAGCTGCCACAATCAGATCCTCTAACATTTCAATATCATCCGGGTCAACAACTTCTTCACTCAATTTCACGGAAAGCACTTCTTTTTTGCCAGAAATCTTCACTGTCACAGCTCCGCCTCCGGCAGATGCCTCATACTCTTTTTCCTCCATTGCTTTCTGGTTTTCTTCCATCTGGCGCTGCATGCGCTGAGCCTGCTTCATCAGATTACTCATATTTCCCGGCATTCCGCCTCCCGGAAATCCACCTCTTCTTGCCATCTTTATACTTCCTTTCTCTTTTCTATTTTGGCACTAATCTACCATTTCAATTGTAACATTTTTTATCACATTCCGGAGTTCCGGCAAAGCCTGTATCTCCTGTTTGTTTTCGATATACCGGACATCGAGTGAAATCTCCTTACCGGTCAGTTGTCCTGCCGCCTCTGTAAGTTCTTCCTGATTTTCTTCTTTTTTGAAATACTCTGCCGGCGTTTCCTGGGCAAAAGCCATCACTAACGCTCCTGAGTCCGATACCGAAAGCACGACATCCACCAGCATATTCCGCGTTACCGGATTGAGCTGTCTGAGTATCTGTTTCCAGTTTTCCACAACTGCCCTCACATCTTCCGGTACAGCTTCCGGACGGATTTCCTTCTTCTTAACCGGTACAGCTGCCGGACTGTCCGATGGCTGTGCCACCACACTAAACTGACCGTTCTCCAGCGCATCCTGAAAGTTTTCATTGAGCTGTTCAAGATTATGGAGACGGTTAATAAGCGAATCGTAATCATTCTCCATCTGTGGCCGGCAGAGACGGATAAAAGCAATCTCTAACAAAACTCTTTTATTGCTGCTGTATTTCATTTCATTTACCAGTTCAGAAAGAATACGGATATAACGGAACAGCATCTCCATTTCCACACGTTCTGCCACACGTTTCATTTCCTCAAGATTTTCTGCCGATACATCCACAAGATGTCCCGGATCTTCCGCTGTTTTCACAACAAGAAGATTACGCAGATACCAGATAAATTCATTGACAAACTGTAACAGATCCTTTCCCTGTTCAACCACACGGCTGATGACTTCGATAAGCGTCTGTGCCCGGTTTTCTATCAGTGCCTCCATCGTTTCCTGATATACGGAATGATCCACGGCGCCCAGCACCTTCAGTACATTTTCATATGTAAGTTTTTGCCCGAAATAAAAAGAAATACACTGTTCCAGAAGGCTCAGTCCATCGCGGAGGGCACCGTCTGCCTGCCTCGCAATATACGTGAGTGCGCGCTCCTCTGCCTCCACGCCTTCCTGATCTAAAAGCTCCTTTAGTCTCTCCACTATAGTTTCCACGCTGATTCTTTTGAAATCATAACGCTGGCAGCGCGAGAGAATGGTCAGCGGAATCTTGTGTGCCTCTGTCGTTGCCAGAATGAATATCAGATAGGACGGCGGCTCCTCTAACGTCTTTAGAAGTGCATTAAAAGCACTTACTGATAACATATGCACCTCGTCAATGATGTACACTTTGTACTTTCCTTCTGCCGGAGAGTACTGTACTTCATCGATTACCTGCCGGATATCGTCCACACGGTTATTGGATGCCGCATCAATTTCTACCACATTCATGGATTGTTTTCCGGCAATCGCCTGGCACATGGCACATTTCCCGCACGGGCCGTCGGATCCCGGATTTTCACAGTTTACGGCTTTCGCAAATATCTTCGCAACTGTTGTTTTTCCCGTTCCCCTCGTTCCGCAAAAAAGATAGGCGTGCCCGATTCTTTCTGCCTGAATCTGGTTTTTGAGTGTCGTCACAATGTGTTCCTGCCCTTTTACACTGGAAAAATCCGTCGGGCGATACTTTCTGTATAATGCCTGATATGACATGTCCGCTACTCCATTCTGACTTAAATACCGAAACTGATTCCCAGATTCATAGCTTCTTTAATAATAGAAGACTCCGGATCAATCATTTTCAGTTTTCCTGCCACTTCCTCAAGCGGAATCGGCACGATTTCGTTGTTTTTAAAGCCAACCATATAGCCGTATTTTTCTTCGAGAATAAGCTGCGCTGCCGCTGCACCCAGACGGCTGGAAATCACGCGGTCATATGCACATGGACTGCCACCACGCTGGGTATGTCCCGGTACAGTTATACGGATTTCCTGCCCCGTGCGCTCTTCAATCTCTGCTCCTATTTTATAGGAAACGCTTGGATACGGATTATTTTTCAATTTTGCCTTCAATTCTTTCTTTGACAGTGCAGCATCCTCCTTGGAAATCGCGCCTTCTGCCACCGCAAGAATCGAAAAACGCTTACCTTCATCATTTCTTTTCTGGATTGCCTCTACTACGGCATCAATATCATATGGAATTTCCGGCAGAAGAATGACATCGGCTCCACCGGCAATACCGGCATGAAGGGTCAGCCATCCCACTTTATGTCCCATTACCTCCACAATAAATACACGTCCATGCGAATAAGCTGTCGTATGGATGCAGTCAATCGCACTTGTGGCAATATCCACCGCGCTCTGGAAACCAAATGTCATATCGGTTCCCCAGATATCATTGTCAATCGTCTTTGGAAGTCCGACTACATTTAACCCTTCTTCCCGAAGCATATTCGCTGACTTCTGTGTTCCGTTTCCGCCGAGGATTACCAGACAGTCCAGCTTCAACTTTTTATAGGTATTCACCATTGCCAGTACCTTATCCATACCATTGGCATCCGGTTTCCTCATATTTTTAAATGGCTGGCGGGAAGAACCGAGAATCGTTCCACCCTCGGTCAATATACCGGAAAAATCGGACGGTTTCATTTTTACATAATTTTCATACATTAACCCCTTATAACCTTCCAGAATACCGATAATCTCGATATCCGGATCCGCATTGTATAATGTTTTTGCGACGCCACGCATCGTTGCATTCAATGCCTGACAGTCACCACCACTGGTCAAAAAAGCTACTCGTCTCATGGTCATACTCCTTTCCTTCTGTACATTTAATAATAGTTTACCCTAAGAATGAACTTTCCACAAGTAAAAAAACAATTCTGTTGCATTTTCCCCTCTAATATATTAAAATATAACTACTAAAACTGTTATTAAAAAAAGAGAAAACGAAAGGATGGTTTACCAAAATGGAAAATATGCCAAAAACAAAAGTCGGTATTGTAGCCGTAAGCCGTGACTGCTTTCCTGAGTCACTGTCTGTAAACAGAAGAAAAGCACTGGTTGAGGCTTACACGAAAAAGTATGATGCAGCAGACATCTATGAGTGTCCGATCTGTATCGTAGAGAGTGAGATTCACATGGTTCAGGCTTTGGAGGATATCAAAAAAGCCGGCTGTAACGCTCTTTGCGTATATCTTGGAAACTTTGGACCGGAGATTTCCGAAACACTTCTTGCCAAACACTTTGACGGTCCGAAAATGTTTGTCGCAGCTGCTGAGGAATCCGGCAACGGTCTGATGGACGGCCGCGGAGATGCTTACTGCGGTATGCTGAATGCAAGCTACAACTTGAAACTGCGCAATGTTAAAGCGTACATACCTGAGTATCCGGTTGGAACTGCTGAGCAGTGCGCGGATATGATTCATGAATTTGTACCGATTGCACGTACTGTTACCGCTCTTTCCGAGCTCAAAATCATCAGCTTCGGACCACGTCCGTTGAACTTCCTTGCATGTAATGCTCCGATCAAACAGCTTTACAATCTTGGTATTGAAATCGAAGAAAACTCCGAGCTTGACCTGTTTGAAGCATTCAACAAACATGCCGGAGATAAGAGAATCCCGGATGTTGTTGCAGATATGGAAAACGAGCTTGGTGCTGGCAATAAAAAACCGGAAATCCTTGAGAAACTTGCTCAGTACGAGCTGACTCTTCTTGACTGGATTGAAGAACATAAGGGCTATCGTAAATATGTTGCTATCGCTGGTAAATGCTGGCCGGCATTCCAGACACAGTTTGGATTCGTTCCTTGCTATGTAAATAGCCGTCTGACCGCAAAGGGTATTCCGGTATCCTGCGAAGTTGATATTTACGGCGCACTTTCCGAGTTTATCGGAACCGTTATCAGCCAGGATGCAGTTACACTGCTTGATATCAACAACTCGGTACCTGCAGATCTTTATGATGAAGACATCAAGGGCAAATATGGCAACTACACATTGAAAGATACCTTCATGGGATTCCACTGCGGAAATACAGCTTCCAGCAAGCTCTCCTTCTGCGAGATGAAATATCAGAAGATTATGGCACGTTCCCTTCCTATCGAGGTTACAAACGGAACACTTGAGGGAGATATCGTTCCTGGTGACATTACCTTCTTCCGTCTGCAGAGTACAGCAGATGCTAAGATTCGTGCTTACATCGCTCACGGTGAAGTACTTCCGGTCGCTACCCGTTCCTTCGGTGCAATCGGTATCTTTGCAATTCCTGAGATGGGACGTTTCTACCGTCATGTATTGATTGAAGGCAACTTCCCACATCACGGTGCTGTTGCGTTCGGTCATTTCGGAAAAACATTGTACGAAGTATTCAAATACATCGGTGTTCCGGTAGAGGAAATCGGATTTAACCAGCCGGCAGGAATGCTTTATAAGACAGAGAATCCTTTCAAATAAGGATTATTCATATAGGAATTTACAGAGAGCGGCTCGCTTGCGGGTCGCTTTCTATCCATACAGAGATTTGCACTTGCATAAGTCTGCAACTGCAAACAGCGTAAATCAGATTATTGGAGGTACATTATGTATTATATTGGTGTTGATTTAGGAACATCCGCAGTTAAACTGCTGCTTATGGAAGGAAACGGTAAAATCTGCAACATCGTTTCCAACGAATATCCACTTTCATTCCCTCATCCGGGCTGGTCTGAGCAAAAGCCGGAAGACTGGTGGGATGCTGTTGTCGACGGAATCAAAAAACTGGTAGACGGATTCGACGTTTCCCAGGTGGCCGGTATCAGCTTTGGTGGCCAGATGCACGGTCTTGTTATTCTGGATGAGAACGACAACGTAATCCGTCCGGCCATTCTGTGGAACGACGGACGTACAACAAAAGAGGTTGATTACCTGAACAATGAAATCGGTAAAGATAAATTATCTGAATATACGGCAAATATTGCATTTGCCGGATTTACTGCTCCGAAAATCCTCTGGGTAAAAGCAAATGAGCCGGATAATTTTGCAAAGATTAAAAAGATTATGCTTCCAAAAGACTATATCGCATACAAAATGACCGGCGTACACAGCTGTGACTATTCGGATGCTTCCGGCATGCTTCTTCTGGATGTAAAAAATAAATGCTGGTCAAAAGAAATGATGGAAATCTGTGATGTCAGGGAAGAACAGCTTCCGAAACTATATGAGAGCTACGAAGTAACCGGTACGCTCACGGAAGAAGCAGCTTCTGTTCTCGGTCTTACGACAAACTGTAAAGTAGCTGCCGGAGCCGGTGACAATGCGGCTGCAGCAGTCGGAACCGGAACGGTTGGTGACGGTGGATGTAACATTTCCCTCGGAACTTCCGGAACCATTTTCATTTCCAGCAAAGAATTTGGTGTTGACCGTTTCAATGCCCTTCATTCCTTTGACCATGCAGACGGCAATTATCATCTGATGGGATGTATGCTGAGTGCCGCTTCCTGCAACAAATGGTGGATGGATGAAATCATCGGAACAAAAGACTACGGCAAAGAGCAGGAGCCAATTACCGATGACAAACTGGGAACAAACAATGTTTTCTATCTCCCTTACCTGATGGGCGAGCGCTCTCCTCACAACAATCCGGATGCAAGAGCTATGTTTATCGGTATGTCCATGGATACAACCCGCGCCGACATGACACAGGCCGTTCTCGAGGGTGTTGCCTTTGCTATGCGCGACTGCTATGAGATTGCAAAAGACCTTGGAATCAATATCACAGAAACCAAAATCTGCGGTGGCGGTGCAAAGAGCCCGCTGTGGCGCAAGATTATGGCAAATGTACTGAACATCAATGTTAACATCATTGAAAGTGAAGAAGGACCAGGTCTTGGTGGTGCTATGCTTGCTGCTGTTGCCTGTGGTGAATATACTTCTGTTCAGGAGGCAGCAGATAAAATCGTAAAAGTCATCGGAACGGAAAAACCGGATCCGGCGCTGGCTGCCAAATACGATGAAAGATATGCCAAATTCAAAGAAATTTATCCTACTGTCAAATCACTGTATGACACATTAAAGGATTGATTATGAAAAAGAATTTTCTTGTTCTGCTCCTTTTCATAGCTGCACTGTTCCTGACGGCCTGCAGCTATGAAAAACCGGAGCAGTATAATGTTCAGAGTCTTGGTGCCGACTCCATTACAACTGTCTGCGGCACCGATTGTTCCCTGTCAGATATAAAGGTGGCGACTGCCGGAAGCAACTGTTCTGCCTCATATTTTTACACCAATGTTGCTGACAACAAGGGGGTAACGGATGCCAAAACCTACCATGACTATCTGGCTGCCGAAGAATCCTGTGTTAAAATTGATGACTTTTCCGAGAAGACAGGAACTTATACAGCATATCTGGGCGACCGGAAAGCGATTGAGAGTTCCGACACTTCGGAAGAAGTTGACGGAGAAAAAGTCGAAAAGGTGGCACTGGGAATTTCTATCAAAGTATCTTTTACCGGAGACTCCTACACTGTCACGATTACCGACAACATCAATCTGGACGATGTTTTAAATAAATAAGGAGGCGTCACCAAGCAGCCCTTATCACAGACGCCTGCGGAATGGAGATTTCTATGTCCGAAGAATACAGTATCAAAGAAAAACTGAAAGACATCATTAACGGAACCGTTGACTACGACAAGGAACGCAAAGCGAGTATGCAGGGAAACATCGACCGTGCAGACGGCATTTTCCAGTTTCTTCTGCTTTTGTTTGGTCTCGGTTTCTGGATTGTTATGATTTTAAAAATGCTGTAAAAAACAGTATTCTGAAATGGGAGGTTCGTATGGATTTTTCTGTCGGTCAAAAAATAAAAATGAAAAAACCACATCCGTGCGGGGAAAACCGCTGGGAAATTCTCCGCGTCGGTATGGACTTCCGCCTCAAGTGTCTTGGATGCGGACACCAGATTATGGTGCCGCGCAAGACAGTGGAAAAGGGATTTAAAGGATTAATCGAATAAGCGGGGCTGTTGCACACTATAAAAGCCTTGAATTAAAAAGAAGAAACTACAAATCGACCCCAAAATTAACCAAAGGTTCGTGGGGAATTCGAGTTGCAAATAATGCTTCTCGCTGATTTGTTGTTTCTTCTTTTTAAATGAGTGGTTTTAAATTTTTTGTCACATTTTCCTGTGTAAACACGTCATATCTATGAATTAAAAAAGCAAGGAGGGTACAGGAGAAGAACAGATACGGTATGAAACAAAATAAAAAAGAATGGTTTAGCGGACAAATCCGCGAGTATCAGGACGTTATGTATGGATACGCGTTCTGTATGCTGAGAAATGACAGCGATGCAAAAGATGTCATGCAGGATGCCATAATAAAGGCATTCCAAAAATTGGAACAGTTAAAAAATCCCGATCGATTCAAACCATGGATTATGTCTATATTGCGCAATTGCATATATGATTTAATGAGGGACCGCAAAGAATACGAAGTCCTAGATCATGAGTGGGTTATGCCGGACAATAACAGCATATCAATAGAAGAAAAAGTCGATCTGTATCAAGCGGTACAAAAACTGGATTTTTCCTATCGGACAGTTATCTATCTCTATTATTATGATGATAGAAGTGTAAAAGAAATTGCCCGCATCACAGGCGTAAATCCTGCTACTGTCCGCCAACGCCTCTCAAGGGCAAGAAAAATATTAAAAGAACTATTAAAGGAAAGGAACTGATGGAAAATGAAAAATCGGGAACTCAAAAGGCTTGCTATAAAATCAAAGCCCAAACTGCCAGCAGATGTTTGCGCAGCAGTTGAAGAAGCACTGGATAGTCTTCCAGAACAGGGAGGGAAAGTTTTGCATTTTTATAGAAAAAAGCGTATTATAGGGACATTAACAGCAACAGCAGCGGTTATCACTCTTCTGGTGTTGCCGAACACAAACGCCCACATTGCCGAAGCAATGGAAAAACTACCGATACTTGGCAATTTATTTAAAGCAGTAACTGTCCGAGAGTTTAGCTTTTCCAATGATGAGCAGGAAGTACAGATTGTACAGCCACAGATTGTACCAAGTGACAAAAATACTCAGATACAAGAAGTTAATAATGATATTGCAACATTTACAAATGAAATTTTAAGCCGTTTTTATCAGGAAACAGACCAGGGAATGAACAACTCTCATCTAGCAGTTCATATGGATTATCGTGTAATTACAAATACTGAGGACTGGTTTACTTTGAGGCTGGAAATATTGGAAACTTCCGCAAGTAGTGATTTCACCTATAAATATTACCATATTAATAAAACAACCGGAAAAGTTGTAAAATTCCAGGATCTCTTCAAGGAAAATACACCATACCGGGAATCAATCCGAAAAGACCTTTTACGGCAAATGCAAGAGAGAATGAAATCAGCGAAAGAAAGTATATACTGGATAGACGCTGTAGGTGACGAATGGGATTTTACAGGTGTGGAAGATGGTTGGAATTATTATTTTTCCAAAAAAGGAGATCTTGTAATATTATTTAATAAATATGTGGTAGGACCAGGGCAAATGGGCACTCCACGCTTTACCATTTCCAAAGAGGTATATCAACAGTATCTGCGGAATGATATCGCAACATGCAAAAAAGGAAGTGTTGAACAATGAAGCAAACATACAGGAACCGGTCAAAACGGGTAGAAAAACCCCTGTACAGAACATGGATTATTTTTATGGTGGCATTTCTTATCCTCTGCCTATGCGCCATTTGTGTCATTATGCATCAAAAGCAAACAGATGCAAAACTGGCAGATACAGAATCAGAGCCCGAAAAAATGCAGGAATCTACTCCAAGTGCTGTGAAACTTTCTACTCCCCTGCCCGAACAACAGACCGAAGCCCCACCAGCCCAAACAGAATTACACTGGCTTCGAAAAAATCTGGACAAAGAAAAACCAATGGTTGCCTTGACCTTTGATGACGGTCCCTACACACCTGTCACCAGCACAATATTAGATACTCTGAAAAAGTACAACGCAAAAGCTACTTTTTTTGTCGTGGGTAACCGTGTCCCAACCTATTCATCAATAATGAAAAGAGCTTATGACGAGGGAAATGAAATTGCCAGCCATACTTATTCTCACGCTTATTTGAACAGATTAGAGAAAAAACAACTTCAGAAAGAATACAACCGGGCAAACAAAAAAATTTCCGATGTCATCGGTTCAAATCCGAATGCATTGCGTCCACCGGGAGGATTTGTGGATAAGAAAACGAAGAAAACCATACCGGTTCCCTTAATTCTCTGGAGTGTAGATACCGAGGACTGGAAAAGCCGGAATGCACAATCGATACTAAAAAGATGCCGTACTATCCGAGATGGTGACATCATCCTTATGCATGATTTATATTCCTCTACGTCACAGGCAATAAAAAAACTGGTTCCCCGCTTAACACGAAAAGGATTTCAACTTGTAACAATAGAGGAATTATTTTATTATAAAAATGTGAATCCCAAATCCGGCAACGTATATACTTGTGCCAGATAAAGAGCTCCGGGAAAATGCAAATAAAAAATTATGAGCAAATAAAAACTGTTATTTTTTCTTGCTTTCTATAATTTTTTATGATAAAATGTAATTCCGTGATGTAAAAATCATATTCCTTGTTCTTTCCACTTCAGGAGAGAGCCAGAGACCAAAAGGAGGTGCGAGCAACTATGAATAAGTATGAATTAGCTTTAGTTGTTAGTGCAAAAGTTGAGGACGAAGTAAGAAATGCCACCGTCGAAAAAGCAAAAGAGTATATCACAGCTCTTGGCGGTACGATTACAAACGTCGATGAATGGGGCAAGAAAAAACTTGCTTATGAAATTCAGAAGATGGGTGAAGGCTTTTATTACTTTATTCAGTTCGACGCTGGAACCGATACTCCAGGCGAATTGGAACAGAGACTTCGCATTATGGACAACGTGCTCAGATACTTATGCGTGAAACAGGAGGCATAAGATAAGGAGGAGTCTTCCATGAATAAGGTAATTTTGATGGGTAATCTTACCCGTGACCCTGAGATTCGCTATTCACAGGGCGAAAATTCACTGGCTATTGCCAGATTTAGTGTTGCTGTAAACCGTCGTTTTGCCCGTCAGGGTGAAACAGATGTCGATTTCTTCAACTGTACCGCATTTGGACGTCAGGCAGAGTTCCTTGAGAAATATTTCCGTCAGGGTTCCCGCGTACTTTTGTCCGGACGCATACAGAATGACAATTACACCAACAAAAATGGTGAAAAAGTCTACAGTGTTCAGATTATTGCTGAAGAAATTGAATTTGCAGAGAGAAAGAGCACAGCAGATGCCAATGCAGCTGCTGCCGCAGGTCAGAGTGGTTTTGGTGGTGGTGCTCCACAGCCAAACGCTGCTGCAAATGACGATTTCATGAACATTCCGGACGGAATCGAAGATGGTTTACCATTTAACTAAATTCCACGTATTTTAAAAGGATTTTATAAGGAGGTTTTGAGATGGCTTATAATAAAGACAGAGGCGATTCTCCGATGAGAAGAAGAGGACCTCGCAGAAGAAAAAAAGTTTGTGCATTCTGCTCAGATAAAGAGCATGATTATATCGATTACAAAGATACCAACAAGCTCAAGAGATATATGTCTGAAAGAGGTAAAATTCTTCCTAGAAGAATTACCGGTACATGTGCAAAACATCAGAGAGCTCTCACTGTAGCAATCAAACGTGCCCGCCACGTTTCACTGATGCCATACACATTGGATTAATCTGCATCGTATTTTAGTTCAATTATAAGAAAAATCCACAAATCAACTCTATCGGGCGATTTGTGGATTTTTTTCTATGCATGATTTTTAATACCGATTCCGCTATCATTGAACACATTTCCTCACTCTTCCATGAATTTGTATGCGCAAGAATATCCAGTATGAAAATGTACATATACCATGTCATGTAATTATTTAATTAATCTGTAAACATACCCACTGCCCTTTGCTTTATCTTCTTTCTCCTTTATTTCATCCTGCATTGATTTCTCATTATCCATTCTATAAACATCATATAAATTCTGGTACGCCGTACTGTAGACAGCAACACATCCGCTGCCATCAGAAATCCTACAGTAATAACTTATCGTTCCATATGCAATTTCCCCATCGGCATTCATCAGGCAGTAGATACTCTGCTTTTTAATTTCTTTGCCAGTGAAAACTTCTACCTGCTGCTTTATACTGTCCGATATCAACTTAATTTTAGATTTTTTCATTATTACGCCAACTTCGTGCGCAGACAAATTGTTATTTTTACATATCACCCGTTCCACAACACCTTCATCGGAGTAATATACAGAAAACAAAGAGTCATCACCCGTTAACCTGAATTCCCATAAACCATTTTGTCGGTCAGCAGATATGACTTTCAAATTCTTTTGGGCGAGTTTATAAAGTGCCCCGACAATAGCAATTGACGACTTCTCCATTTCACCAATTGTCTGGTTATTTTCATTTTGGGATGTTTTTTCTTTTGAATTTTGTTTCTGAACACTATAAGCCCTTTTTTCCTGTAAGTCTATGATTTCCAGCATTTCTTCTTCCGTTAAAGTTCTTTCCGGTAAATAAAATTTACTTTCTTCCGTAACAAAGCATAACCCCCCCGCCACGACATACTCTTTCCCTTTTACCTGCTTTATTTCATTTCGCGGAAATAAACCATTTTCTTCGTATTGCTTTCGAAGACTAACCATTTTCTCTTCTTCGCTCTCCATCAGTTCTCTGGAATAGGTATCCACATCAACCGAACTGTTTTGAACATCATTATTATAATTCTCTATTACTTCATCAGGCATTGCATTCATTCTCTTCTGATACATATTTACCGCAGCATAAGAAGATATAGAAACAACAGACAACATCATTACTAAAATGGCTACACCTGCCACCTTATGATTAACAAGCCACAAAAAGGGGCTTCGATGATTTTCAACTTTTCCATTATTAATCCGTTTTATGGTATCCTCAAATTTCCTTTCGTAGCTTTCCGGTATGTCGAAAGTACCAGTAGCAAATTTCACTTTTATCAATTCATCAATAGACTTATTCATCGCAATTCTCCAATCTCTTTTTTAATAATGTTCTTGCTTTTGACAAGCGCGATTTTACAGTGCCGGATGGAATATGCATAATCTTTGAAATTTCATTTATCGTATATCCCTGTGCATAATATAGGATAACTGCTGTACTTAATTCACTTTTCAAAGACAACACAATTTCCCAAATATCTTCATGCTCATCTTCTGCGGATTTTTGAAGTAACTCTTCTACCGTCCCCACGCAAACAGTTTTAGAATTTTTACGAATATGCATCTTCGCCTGATTCACAACTATGTGCATCATCCATGATTTAAATTTCTCATCTTTCTTCAATGTATAAAGTTTTTTGTATGCCATCAGCAAAGCATCCTGAACAGCATCTTCCGCATCTTCATGGTTTTTTAATATAGAAAATGCAACCATATACATCTGATTTTTAATTGCTTTGATTTCTTCGATAAATTTATCTTTATTCACTCTCTGTTTCTCCTTACAACATAAGCTTCAAGTTCTTGATCTTACATAAATAAGATGCCTGTCACTCACTTTTGGTTCATATTATTTAAAAAAATCCACAACCAGTAAGAGCATTTGAACATTACTCTGTACTGATTTGTGGATTTTGCACAAAATTAACCAATACGGCTTTATTTACCTCGAAACTTTTCCATCTTCTTTCCGATACAACCGGATTTTACTTATCGTATATCCATAAGTACTGCTGTCATCATCCGTCAAAAAGAGGGTATACTTCTGCTTGTCCCCCGTCTGTTTTGTCGCCTGTACGACAAGGCACGCATTCACAATGACACGGTATTTCCCTTCTTTATACTCGATAATCTTTTCCGGTTTCATCTGATATGTTTTCCCACTGATGCCGACCGCATTGTATACGACGGTATCACCGGAGCGCACATAGACATAGTCCGGGAAACTTCCACCATATGTCAGATTAAATTTATAATTATCTCCGAATACATCTTTCATTTCCTTCTTTACCTTTTTCCGGATAGAAGAAAACGAATCTCCGTATTTTACTTTTCCGTCCACATACTGAAGCTTGTACAGTGCAAGGGTAGTTGCTGACACATCATCCCATTTAAACGCATGGGAACCATCTGCGTGAAAGGAAGCGCTGAATGCAAGAAATGGTTTTACACGGGCAAGCAACGGCTTCATCGCCGACTGTACCTGTTTCGTCACAACTGCCGGTTCGAAAACATATGGAGTTACGGTAGGCTCCGGTGTCTCTGTCTGTACCGGTTCCGGATTCTCAGGTTTCTCCGGCTCATTCTCTTCCACCACCGATGTAAACGGATTTTTTCCAAAACCGGGCAAAGGCAGGCGGTCCGTCAAAATCAGATACGCGACAACTGCCAGCACTCCCACAATCACAACAGCCACGATACTTCCGACAAACATGCGGCTTGCAACCATCCGCTGCATAACAGTTGTTCTCTCCCCACATCGATAGCAGAATTCGTCGTCGCCTCTAAGCTCTGTTCCACAACGTCTACATTTCATCAAAATCCCTCCTTATACGATAATAAAGCCTCTATTCCATTACTATGATACACGATATTTTCACGAATTTCAACATAGCATTTGTCATCATCCCGAATACATGCTATAATACCCATGGGAATATTGTTTTCCAAAAAAGGAGGTACAAACTCTTGAATAATAATAAAATTAAGGGAACCCTGCGCTCCTATCTAAGGTGGCCGCTTCTTTTAGGTGTTCTCTTAATCGTCATGAATATACAAATCTATACGGTAAATCTGCGAGCAGGAGCAATCATGAGCGTTTATGTGATTGTTTACCTGATTATTGCATTCCTTTTATATTATTTTAAAAGGTCTGCTTTACTGCATGATCTGGTAGAATATGCAATGCGCTTTCATGTTACCGTCAACAAAGTTGCTTCCGAGCTGGATATCCCTGTGGCGATTCTTGGTCCGGATGCACGGTGTATATGGGAAAATAAGCAGTTTAACAAAACATTTTCCAATGGATTAAAGAAAAAGTATGTCATTACGGAAGCAATTCCTTCCCTTACTGAAACGGCATTGCCGGAAACAACAGAAAAAAACGGTGAAATGCATTTTCATGTAAACGATATTTTTTATAAGGCATGTATTCAGCGGATCAACACGCAAAATATTTCAGAAGAAATGGAAAAAAAAGCCAGCGAAATCGGGATTGGAAATGTTCTGTATGTCGTATTTATCTACGATGAAACGGAAATTGTACACTACATCCGTGAAAACTATGATCAGCGGCTGGATGTCGGGCTTTTGTACATCGACAATTATGAAGAATCCCTTGCACAGGTGGATGACGTAAGACGTTCCCTCCTTACTGCCCTGGTCGATCGAAAAATCAATAAATATATGCTCAACATTGACGCAATTACAAGAAAGCTGGAAAAAGACAAATACATTTTCCTTTTCCAGCACAAATACCTCGCCAAATTGCAGGCAGATAAATTTTCACTGCTGGATGAAATACGCTCTATCAATGCCGGAGAAGATACTTCCATCACCATCAGCATGGGAATCGGCATCCAGGCTGATACGTTCCGCAAACGGCAGGAATACAGCCGCAGTGCCATTGATCTGGCATTGGCACGTGGCGGTGACCAGGTCGTTGTCAAAACAAAAGATAATATTTTGTACTACGGAGGAAAAAGTATCCAGCAGGAAAAAAATACGCGGGTTAAGGCGCGTGTAAAAGCACATGCTCTTCGCGATTCCATCATTGCAGCTGACAAAGTAGTTATCATGGGACACTCTCTGCCGGATGTGGATGCCATCGGAAGTGCTATCGGAATTTACCGCATTGCACAGGCTCTCGACAAGCCAACCAAAATTGTCGTGAATCAGGTCACATCCTCACTTGCCCCTCTGCTTGACCGTTTTAAAGACAACAAAGATTATCCGGAGGATTTGTTTGTCAACGGAGAGGAAGCAGAAGAATTTATCGGTTCCGGAAACGGCGTTCTTCTGATTGTCGTTGATGTCAACCGGCCGTCCTATACAGATGCCCCGGAGCTTTTATCACTCGTGACCTCGCTGGTTGTCATTGACCACCACAGGCAGACCGGAGAGTCCTTCGAAAATCCTACCCTCTCCTATATCGAACCATTTGCCTCCTCTTCGTGTGAAATGGTGGCAGAAATTCTGCAGTACGCAGGGGAAGAAATTCATCTGAAAGCATTGGAATCCGATGCTCTGTATGCAGGAATTATGGTAGATACCAACAACTTTATGAACAAACCGGGTGTGCGCACATTTGAGGCAGTAGCTTTTCTGCGCCGGTGCGGAGCAGACATTATCCGAATCCGTAAAATGTTCCGGTCTGATATATCGGAGTACAAAGTCCGCGCAGAGGCGATTCAGAATACAGAGATTTATCTGGATGCTTTTGCCATTGCTCCATGCAATGCAGATAACTGCATATCACCGACGATTGTAGGCGCGAAAATAGCCGATGATCTGCTCGATATAAATGGCATCAAAGCAACCTTTGTATTGACCTCTTATGAGGGTAAAATCTATATCAGTGCACGCTCTATCGATGAGCTGAACGTACAGGTTGTCATGGAAAAGCTCGGAGGTGGCGGACACATTACAAGTGCCGGTGCCCAGCTTACAAACTGCACACTGACGGAAGCCGCTAATAAAATTAAAGAATTATTATATAAAATGAAAGAAGAAGGTGACATCGAATGAAAGTAATTTTATTGCAGGATGTAAAATCCGTAGGCAAAAAAGACGAGATTGTAACAGTAAGTGATGGTTATGCCAGAAATTTTATTCTGAAAAAAAATCTTGGAATGGAAGCTACTTCCAAAAACCTGAACGACTTAAAACTGCGGCAGCAGAATGATGATAAAGTTGCGGCAGAAAATCTCGAGGCAGCGAAAAAGTTTGCAGAAGAACTGTCTACAAAAACTATTACCGTGTCCATAAAAGCCGGACAGGATGGCAGAGTATTCGGCTCAGTATCCACAAAAGAAATTGCCACTGCCGCAAAAGAACAGTTGGATTATGATCTGGACAAGAAAAAAATGCAGCTTCGTGAGCCGATAAAGAACATCGGAACCTATACGGTGCCGATTCGTCTTCACCCAAAAGTAACGGCAGAATTAAAAGTGATTGTGAAAGGGAAATAACTCATGGAGGAAGCCGTAATCAAACGGGTCATGCCAAATAGCCCGGAAGCTGAGCAATCCGTAATTGGTGCCATGCTTCTGGATCAGGAAGCAGTGATTCTCGCATCGGAAAAACTGAATGAAAATGATTTTTACAACCAGCGGTTTAAAGTCCTCTTTTCTGCAATTGTGTCACTATACCGTGAAGGCAAGCCTGCCGATCTGGTTACTCTTTCAGAAAAGCTGCGGGAAAATAATGTATCCGATGAATTTATCAGCATTGAATTTATCAGTGCCATCATCTCATCGGTTCCCACATCTGCCAATGTGAAATATTATGCTGATATTGTCTCGGAAAAATCTCTTCTGCGGGAATTGATCCGCACAACAGAAAACATTGCAAACCGCTGTTATCAGGACTCCTCGGATGTCAATGAATTAATGGGCGATACCGAGAAAAGTATTTTTGAACTGATTCAGAGCCGTACTACATCCGAAGACTTTACACCGATTAAACAGGTTGCCCTTGAAACGCTGGAAAATATTCAGAGTGCCGCCATGAGTACCGGTACCGTAACCGGCATTTCTACAGGATTTCGCGATCTGGATTATCGTACCGCAGGTCTGCAGCCTTCCGATCTGATTCTGATTGCTGCCAGACCTTCAATGGGAAAAACTGCTTTCGCTCTGAATATCGCCGAATATGTCGCTATGATCAACCATGTTCCGACCGCCATATTCAGCCTGGAGATGTCCAAGGTTCAGCTTGCAAAACGACTGATTTCGATGAACTCAAAAGTGGATTCCCAACACATCCGGACCGGTTCTCTGGAAGACGATGAGTGGGCAAAAATCACAGAGAGTTCTATTATTCTAGGCGAATCCTCACTTGTCATTGATGACACCCCGGGTATCTCCATCAACGAACTGCGCACCAAATGCCGGAAACTGAAAATGGAGCGTGGCCTCGGACTTGTCATGATTGACTATCTGCAGCTGATGAGCGGGAGCAGCGGAAACAAAAATATTTCCCGTCAGCAGGAAATTTCAGATATTTCCCGTTCTCTGAAAGCACTGGCACGTGAAATCAACTGTCCGGTCATTGCACTCTCACAGCTCAGCCGAGAAGTAGAAAAAAGAGATAACAAACGTCCGATTCTCTCTGATTTACGTGAATCCGGTGCAATCGAACAGGATGCAGATGTTGTCATGTTTTTATACCGTGACGAATATTATACAAAAGATGCCTCTACTCAAAAAGGGGTAACAGAAGTTATTATCGGCAAGCAGCGTAATGGTCCAACCTGTACAGTAAAACTCAAATGGCTGGGACAATACACCAAATTTGCCAATCTGGAGATCACAACGGAAGATTAACTGTTTTTAGGCGGCGTGTTTTAAGACGCCGCTTTTCCTGTATATTTCTGTCGTTCTTTGTCCCACGTTTTTTTTTCGTTTACTCATTTTCCCATCTATCTACAATTTTCTCATGCTATACTGAGTACGATTAATTCTGAGGGAGGTACTTATATGAACCAGGTACATTACATAATATCGGATGCAGCCAAACTGCTTCATGTAGAAGCTCATGTTCTTCGCTATTGGGAAGAAGAACTGAGCCTTAAAATTCCACGAAACAAAATGGGACACCGCATATATGGTCAAAAAGAAATCGAGCTTTTTAAACAGATTATGCGATGGAAAGAACAGGGATTATCATTAAAAGAGATTCAAGAAAAATGTGTTCAGGCTGGTGTTTCATTTATCAGCGAATCTCCGGTAACCGTCCCGGCTGCTCCGGTTGATACTATACTTTCAAATGCAAATGCAGGACAAGTTATTCAATACCCACAACAGGAACATGTGGCGGCGGCAGATGAGAAAATGCAGCAATTTAAACAGATTCTTGGACGAATTGTAAGCGATGCGATTCGTGAAAACGCAACTGAGCTGACAACAGACATTGCCTCCCACGTATCCGAACACGTCAATAAAGAACTTGATTTTTTATTTCGTGAAAAAGAAGAAGCAGATGAGAAAAGATTTCGGAATCTGGATGAGACAATTCGTAATTTCCAAAAGGCACGACAGGAAGCAGCGGCAGCACAAATCAAGGAAAGTAAGTCAAAAAGCCGTCACAAATTCAGAAAAAAGTAGTTACTTTAATTTCCCAATACCCCTTGATTTTCCTATGGTAAAATGATATAATATGTTCACGCAAAGCGTAACGTTCTTGTGAAAATTTCACAAGAATAATTTATTAAAAGGAGGATTTTGAAATGTTTACAAAAGTTTCAAAAAAAGTTGTTGCGGTTGCATTGGTTACTGCCATGGCTGTTACTACAGCCGCTGTAGCAGATGATACAACTGCAGATGCAGCAGGCGTTAAACTGAACAAAAAATCAGTATCTGTTGCACAGTCAAAGTCTGTTAAACTGACTGCTAACGCAAAAGCAAAATGGTCAAGCAGCAACAAAGCTGTTGCTACTGTTTCCAGCGCTTCCGGAAAATCTACAACAGTAAAGGGTGTAAAAGCAGGAAAAGCTACCATCACTGCTACTGTAGGAAGCAAAAAAGCTACTTGTAAAGTAACAGTAACAAAGGCTAAGTCCGGTTCCGTTATTTACAATCTTGCAAAAGAGACCGGTTCTGACCCTAACACCGGTGAATCCTGGGCACCACCAGTTGTAAGTAAATATGAGACATTTAAATACAGCTCATTTTCTATTTGGCTTTGCCGTGCAACTCTCTATGACCCAGCAAACGGCGGTGTTGATTATCGTGGAACAAAACTGAAGATTTCTCTTACCGTAAAGAACTCTGGTAAACGTGATCTTCCAGAACTTGGTGTATGCTTCAACTATACAAAGGGTGGAGCAGATGGTTCTTATCCATTCGCTCTTCATGTATCCCAGAAAGCACTTTCTTCCAAAGTTAAGAAAGACAAACAGCACAAACATACAACATATAAAGTTCAGAAAATCAAAAAAGGTAAAACATATACCTGGAACTTCACCTTCACAATTCCAAAAGACGCTATGAATGGTGATAAAGATGAGGAGACAGGATTGAACTATCCTATCATGATGTACATTCCTAACATGAAAGACTCTTCACCATACAAACCAGGTGATGCAGTTACCATTAAAAAATGTACCATCAAAGTTGCATAATAAATTGTTTATAAAGAAATTGGCTATCGAATTATTCGGTAGCCAATTTTTTTATAGAAAAATTTTATTTGCGAGGCTAAAACGCTTTTAAACGTCGTATTTTCTTGTTTTCAGGTCCTTTTTCATGCATCAGTAATTTTCCCCCCTACAACTGTTTTACTCGCTAAAATCACCCATTATTTGGTGCAGTTATGCCCCAAAAGGGGTTTAATACTATACGATAAAAAGCGGCGACTGAGATTCGCGCCGCTACAAGAATCGCTATGCGATTCTTGCTCCGCAAAAGTCAAACTTTTCTATACGATAAAAAGCGGCGACTGAGATTCGCGCCGCTACTCCGCAAAGGTCGAACTTTCCTATACGATAAAAAATACTTCCCTTTGAAGTAACAGACGCTTATTCCGTCTGCCCATCCAAAGGGAAGTAACTCTTTAGAGCTATGCTCTTTTGAAAGGCGACTACCAGATTTGAACTGGTGATCAGGGAGTTGCAGTCCCATGCCTTACCACTTGGCTAAGTCGCCATATTTAATTATATGCGGCTTGCAGTAGAATTGATACTGCAAAAAAAGCAAACTTCGGGGGTTCAAATCCCCTCACAAATTTTAACTTTAAAATCAAAATGACTCCAAGGGGATAGAGCGAAAACAAGTTTTCACTCAAGAAGTTTGCTTTGCAAACTTCGGGGGTTCAAATCCCCTCACGAATTTTAACTTTAAAACCAAAAATGACTCCAAGGGGATTTGAACCCCTGTTACCGCCGTGAAAGGGCGGTGTCTTAACCGCTTGACCATGGAGCCAAAATTCAGGCTGTACATCGCCCAAAAAACTCCCCGAGTAGGGCTCGAACCTACAACCCCACGGTTAACAGCCGTGTGCTCTACCATTGAGCTATCGAGGATTACTTTTTATAACAATCAAAGAACGCATAGCGTCCTTCTCCTGCTCTCTGAAGTTACTTTAGCACTGAGGTACTTCAGTACCGAGGTGCTTTAGCACCTTCAAAACTACACACTGTTTTATTCTCTCTTCTCGAACCAACAAGGTCAAGCCTTCGACCTATTAGTATCCGTCAGCTACATACATTACTGCACTTCCACCTCGGACCTATCTACCTCGTCGTCTTCAAGGGGTCTTAT
>JAXEJU010000013.1:0-9422 GCA_034101395.1 Eubacterium sp.
CATTATCTGTATTCGTGACGAATCTGTTTAAGATTCAGAGGCGAATACTTTGTACTCTTTTGCATCTGTTCCAACTCTGGTATGGCTGGAGCAGATGTAAGAGTTGGAAACTGCAAATATCTGCTTAATCAGCAGACACTAGTTACTTCTGCTGTATACTTTTTTAAACGCAAGGGTCTAAAATCTTTTTTCAAATGTTCTGGGAACAAAAAATTTGATGAATTATCCGGATGTGTTTGCAGATATTGGAAATGTAAATTTGTTTTCAGATAAAACCGTACTGCATCCGGGAGAACTAGAGCCGCTACCGACAGAGCTGATAGGAAAGCTGGACGGAAAAGGTTTTGTTGAGAACCGTCTTGATAGCCGTATGCGGTATGCGAAAGGCGGAACGGAAATCGCTATCCTATGCGCCGAAAACCAGTCGGACATCTGCAATGCGATGCCGGTGCGGGACATGGGCTACCAGTATGTGAATTATCTCGATCAGATAAAAAACAGCAGGCAAAGCCAAAAGGAAAGCGAAAGCCCTCATTTACCAAGTGGCTGCCTGACGGCGCGAAACTGAAACCTGTCATCACCTTTGTCCTGAACTACAGCGGGAAGAAATGGGAAAGTCCTCTTTCGATAAAAGATATGCTCGAGATTCCGGGAGACCAGAGAGAACTGTGGGAGCCATGGATTACCGACCATCCGATTCATGTAATTGACCTGGCAGAGCAGGATGAAGAGACACGGAAAAAATACCATTCGGATTTTCGTCATATCGTTAATTATCTTGCACTACAGGAAGGACGGCAAGAAGAGGCCGTAACAAACGCCCGGATGTTATTTAAAAATGGGGTTGAATTTGAACCTGTGGCAGCCAGTATAACGATTCTGTCAAGAGAAAAGTTGAAAGAGATATATGAAGAAGTTGTGGATACTGCTAATAGTGGGCGTAAACACTGAGAAATGGAGATATTACGCGGAACTTGCGATTCCAAACTGTTGGGAACCGGGGGAAGTCACCTTGTGAAACGTCTGTTTGCAGAATGCACTTCCAGACGATATTCGAACGGCAAAGATATGATGTCGATGACGTTTTTCGAAGGGAGAAAAAGTGTAACAAAAACAAGGAAACAGTGGAGAATTTGATATAATTGTGCTAAACTTAAAATAGTGTTCAGCATCAAGTACATCTTAATAATGGAGTTTGTGGATTTGATGGGCTGGTAATTGCGAGAGGAGATAAAATTGATGAAAGTATGTATTGTTGGAGGTGGGAACATTGGTACAGCATTAGCGTGTTATATTAAGTACACGGATGATAAGAAGAGGGTATCTCTATTAACAAATCATCCACGTCAATTTAGTAAGGAGTTAAAGTGTAATGATATAGAACAGGGAATTACATATGTTGCAGAACTGGATGTGGTTAGTGATGATGCATCTCTTGCCGCGGATAAGGCAGATATTGTCTTTATAGCATTACCTCATTTTGCAGTGGAAAAAGCATTTGAAGATATTGCACCATATGTTGCGGATAGTGCCTTAATTGGTGTTCTGCCGGGGGGAGGGGGCTGTGAATTTTTTTTCCATAAATACTTTAAGGAAAGTGTGACTCTTTTTGGATTTCAAAGAGTTCCCTTTATAGCACGGTTAGTAAACTATGGGCAGGAAGTGGATTTGAAAAGCTGGAAGCCATATAGTGTAGTTGGGACGTTAAAAAAAGATGTTATGGATGAGGTATGCCGATACGTAGAATCTTGTGGTTTAAAGGTGAAAAAGGCACAGAATTATCTTGCAGTATCGTTGACACCTACCAATCCGGTGTTACATACAGCCAGAATTTATGATTTATTCAGCAAGTACAGCAGGGAACATGAGTTTACTACACCGTTTAAGTTTTATGTGGGTTGGACAGATACGGCCTCCCGGGTGTTATTCTCTATGGATGAAGAATTGCATAGATTGCTTGAGGCAATTACAGAAATTGATACATCTGCGATAAAACCGCTGTCAGAACATTATGAAGTTCATTCGGTGCAGGAAATGACGGCAAAGATAAATAGTATAGAAGCGTTTCAAACAATCTATGTTCCTTTAAAAAAGGTGTCAGGAAAGACAACTTCATATGTGGTTAATACCAATTCACGCTTTTTTATAGAAGATTTTTCCTGGGGATTGGCAATTATGAGGTCTTTTTGTAAATTGTTTGACATAGAGGCTCCGACTATGGACAAGGTGTTAAGCTGGTATGCAGATTTTATGGGGCTAGAGTGGTATATAGAAGGGAAGTTTATTGGCAGGGATTTGAAAAACACCGGAATTCCACAGCGATATGGCATAGAGACGAAAGAAGAGCTTTTGTCCTTTTATATGCAGTGAAAGAGGGGGAAGAGGCTAATATGAAAAAGCAAATAGAAAATGCGATACATATACAAGATTATCGTATGGCGGAAGAAATTCTAGAAAATTATGAAAAAGTGGTACCTAATGATTTTGAATTGTTTTCTTATAAAATTGCTATTTATTTAGGGAGAGGAGACCTTGAACATGCATATAATGTGGCTAAAAAGGCTGTCCAAGTCAATCCGTTTAATGTAGAAGCAAATTATAATCTGGCAACGGTAGCAGAGGCAATGAAACGGCTGATAGAAGCCTTTTCGTACTATATAAAAACAGATTATTTACAAAGTAATTTACAGGAAAAACTAATCTCAGCAGAGGTGTTGGAACAACAGATACAAGGTGTGTTTGAGCAAATTCAGGACAATGCACAACTGTTGCAGCAGTTAAATGTGAACAAATATCTTCATCAATATATGATTCGAGATCCTTTTAAAAGCGCTACCGCGGATATGGTAGGTACGGCAGTTGTTGACTGTTGGGGACAGGAATACTATGCCGGACGTTGTGATGGTTGGTTTGAAGCATATTTTGAACATGAGGGAAATCGAGATGTTATGCGAGCAAAGTGTGAATTTTTCCCGGTTGCCCATGTGGGAAGAGAATTTACAGCAGAAAAGGATATGTTAGTACCGGTTGTACTGAATTATAATCTAGATGAAAAAGAAACGAATTGTATGGTGGATGTTTCGGGGAAATTAGATAGTGCTTATTATGAAAATGCCTTTTGTAAATATAGTTATATTCCAACAACAAAGGTACAAAGGTTTATGAGCTTTAAAGATGCGGTATGGGGAAGGCCGATTCCGTTACATGAAACTAATAAAGAAAGAAAAAAATTAGTTTTAAATATATTTGTTGATAGTTTCAATTATTCTGTTATTGAAAAATATGGACTTGATACATTAATGCCTTATACGGCTAAGTTTTTTGAAAAGGGCGCGAATTGTACGAATTACTATTCCTGTTCGGAATTTACATTACCTAGTATTGCGACATATTGGACGGGGAAACACCCATCGACTCATATGAATTTGAGTAACGAATATCGTCACAATTTTATGGGGGACGAAGTGACGTTCTCAGAATTATTTCAACAGGCTGGCTATGTCACTGCTAAAATTGGTGGGAATGATAGTGTCACCCCTGCGCAGGGGTATATAAGAGGATTTGACCGGTTTATATATCAGGCGAATGCAGAGGGATTGACAGTGAAAGAGGTTGTATCTGATACATTAGAACATTTGAGGACATTTCGCGATACAGACCAATTTGTCTGGCTTGATATTGTTGATTTGCATCATGTTGCCGGCGGATTTATGCGGTCACTGGAAGTGCAGGCGGGGTGCCCGTTAGAGACGAGATATATTGATAATGAAATAGATACTACGGTAAAGCAAACACATAGTAGAAACCGTGAAATAATATTCCGAAAGGAATTGGAAAAAATAGATTTCTACCTTTCCATTTTGTATTCTTATATTGAAGAAAATTACAAAGATGAGGAAATTATTATTTCATTTTTTTCAGATCATGGGACAGCATTTATTGTAGAGGATGACCAGCCATTTGTGTCAGATCAAAGAACACATATTCCGTTTTTTCTTCGGGGAAGTGATGTGAAAGGTGAAATAGACGAGATTATAGAGACAACGGATTACGCAGGAATTATTTCCGCATTGGCAGGAATTCCTTATTCTTATGAGAATAAGGATGCTAACTTACCGAAATGTTTTGGGGGTACGCAAGAGAGACAATATGCTATTTCTCAGAGTATATTTATTGGAGATCCTTATCGGATTGCATTCCACGCAAAGGATGCACATTGTTATCTAGAGACGAAAAATAAGATAGAAGAGCAGTACGTGATTGATTTAAGCGACTATGACATGTGGATGGTGGATGCAGATGGAAAGGACATCGATGATTCGGAAAAACGGGAACAATATCTTGGTATTACAAAACAAAAAATAGGTCATTTATTAAAGTATAAAAAATGAGAAGAGGGAGATATATGCAGGCGATAATTTTAGCAGCAGGTATGGGAAAGCGCTTAAAGGACTTAACAGCAGATAAGACGAAATGTATGGTTGAGGTGAATGGTGTTCCATTAATTAAAAGAATGTTGGGGCAGTTAGATATGCTTCAATTGGAGCGTATTGTGATTGTTGTGGGATATCAGGCCGAGTCATTAATAAAATATATACTTTCGCTTGAAATTGATACACCGATAGAATACGTGAAGAACGAAATTTACGACAAGACTAATAATATTTATTCGCTGGCTTTAGCCAAGGAGTATCTCTTGGAGAAAGATACTCTTCTTTTGGAATCAGACTTGATATTTGAGGATGAGATTTTGCAGTTGCTTCTAGATGACTCAAGAGATACATTGGCGCTTGTGGATAAATATGAGAGCTGGATGGATGGAACCGTGGTAAAACTGTCAGAAAAGGATGAGATTAAGGCGTTTATTCCGGGTAACAAATTTGTTTTTGAAGATATTCCCCAGTATTATAAGACAGTTAATATTTATAAATTCAGCAAGGAATTTTCCAGGAATCAATATGTTCCTTTTTTGGAAGCCTACTCGAAGGCACTGGGAGATAATGAATATTACGAACAGGTTTTGCGTGTACTTACCCTGCTTGATAATAGTTGGATTCGTGCCAAACGCCTCGATGGTCAAAAATGGTATGAAATTGATGATATACAGGATTTGGACATTGCGGCTTCCATCTTTACGGAATCAAAGGAGCGATTAGGGAAATTACAAAGTCGATATGGTGGATATTGGCGGTATCCCAAATTATTAGATTTCTGCTATCTGGTAAACCCTTATTTTCCACCACAGAGAATGTTAAGTGAGATAAAGGCAAACGCTGATAAATTAATTATGAATTATCCTTCCGGCGCCAGAGTAAATGCTTTATTGGCAGCAAAGAATTTTGGTATAAAAGAAGAACAGATTGTCGTTGGAAATGGGGCGGCGGAATTAATTAAATCATTAATAGAAAATCAGGAAAGGAATATAGGATTTATCCGGCCTACCTTTGAAGAATATCCGAATCGTCATGAAAGTATCAACAATATTGTATTTGAGCCAACAAATGACAATTTTTCATATGGGGTGGACGAATTAATTTCTTTTTTTGATGACAAGGATATAACGATGTTGGTTTTGATTAATCCGGATAATCCTACGGGGAATTATATCGGGAAGAAAGAGGTTCTCCGCCTGCTTTCATGGTGTCAGACGAAAAATATTAAGCTGTTGCTGGATGAAAGCTTTGTTGATTTTGCGACCGAAAAAGATAGTTCTTTCATAAAGGAAGATATTTTGTTGCAATATGATAACTTACTTGTGGTAAAAAGTATTTCCAAATCTTATGGTGTTCCCGGTTTGCGTCTGGGGATTTTAGCTTCTGGTGATACGGAACTCATTGCTCGTGTTAAGGATGACATTTCTATTTGGAATATAAATTCTCTTGCCGAATTTTATATGCAGATTGAGGAAAAATACAGGCAGGATTATGAGAATGCAATGGAGCATTTTAAGGATACACGAAATTTATTTATCAATGAACTGAAACAAGTGTCTTTTTTACGTGTTATACCGAGTCAGGCAAATTATGTTATGTGTGAGGTGTTGAGAAAATACTCTTCGAAAGAGTTAACCGAGAAACTTTTGGTGGATCATAATATACTAATTAAGGATTTGTCTGACAAGATAAAAGGGAAGAGACAATATGTGAGGATTGCTGTTCGGACAAAGGAAGAGAATGCGCGCTTATTGGAGGTTTTAAGACGATAGAGCAGCTCGTATGACGGCTTTGGATTTTAAAGTGATTACTGATGCAAACGAAACAGCTGAAGAATTAGTGCAGGCAACAAATGAGGTTCCACAAATGCTCCATAGTTGGTACATAGATATTCCCTCAAATTTTTGAGATAATGTCTTTACTATAAATTGTTTTGTCAAAAAAGTTTAGCCTAAACTTTTTTCATACATTTGAAGGTAAAGTCTATGAAAACGGAAACATCTATAGTGGCTCGTCAATATCGATTAATGGAGTGGACTGAGCGCGCAAGTTCGTAATGGATAAATATTTGTTATCAGAGCTCTTAAATCATATGGATGACAAGGATCTAACTTTCTTGGAAAATCTGTTACCTTGGTCTTTTGCCGGATCATGAATATTCTTGTGCGGACAGATGGCTCATTTGAACACGAATTATTCAGGAACATTGTCGGAAATAGAACGAGCACTCCCAACAGAGTGTTTTTATGGAGCGTTTATGTTTTAGTTGCTGGTTTTTGGTCGTTTTCCAACTCAATACGCTGTTTTACACTTGTAATAAAATAAATTTTTTCTTGCTTTTTGCAGTTTTCTGTTGTATACTCATTTTAAAGCAAGTGTCTATAATCTTTTTTCAAATATTCTGATGGAAACATAACGTATTCACTTTGCTTTTTCAAAAAATCATTTCAACACATTCAAAAGAGCAAAGGGAATTGTGGATATCACCATCCCTTTGTTAACTTCAGAGGGAGGGGTTACTATCGGAAAGAAAGATATGGGGACAAAAAATTTAATGAATTATCGGGATGTATTTGCAGACATCGGAAATGTAAATCTGTTTTGTGGTGAAACGGTACTTCATCCGGCAGAACTTGAGCCGTTGCCAACCCAGCTGATAGGTAGACCGGATGGAAAAGGACTTGTTGAAAATCGTCTCGACAGCCGGATGCGGTACACGAAAGGCGGGACGGAAATCGCTATTCTGAGTGCAGAAAACCAATCGGACATCTGCAATGCGATGCCGGTCAGGGACATGGATTATCTTGCCTGCAAAGGAGACAAAGAGAAGCTGAAAAAATTCCGGCAGGATGAGACGCGGATTGTCATGCATCCGGAAGAATTTCTGGACATGCTGGATGCATTTGCGGGAACAAGAAACTATTGAGCAGTGAAGAGTACATTGGAAAAGCAGAAGAAGGAGGGAGAACCGGAGAAGATGTGTGTATTATATGATATGGTATTTGGAGAGGGACTACAGGAAGGACGGCAGGAAGGACGGCAAGAAGAGGCAATAACAAACGCCCGAATGCTATTTAAAAATGGAGTAGGTTTTGAACCAGTTGCCGCCAGCATTACCATTCTACCGAGGGAAAAGCTGGTAGAGATATATGAAGAAGTTGTGGATACTGCAAATAGTGGGCGAAAACGTTGAGAAATGGAGATAAGAATGAATAAAGAAATTAAAATTATTATGTATCATTATGTCAGGGATTTACAGGCAAGTGATTATCCGGCAATTAAGGGACTGGATGTAAATATTTTTGAGAAGCAGTTAGAATATCTGACAAATCAGTATGACATTTTAGAGATGGAGGATATAATTTCCGCTTATAAGACTGGTGATGATTCCATGCTGCCGGATCAGGGGGTGTTGCTGACATTTGACGATGGCTATATTGATCATTACCAAGAGGTATATCCAATTTTAAAAAAATATGGAGTACAAGGCTCTTTTTTTCCGAATGGTATGGCGGTAAAGGAGCACAAACTTTTGACAGTGAACCGAATTCATTTTATTCTGGCAGCTGCGGAGGCCAAAGATAAATATTTTTATAGGGAACTGGTGCAGGAATGTTTTTCTCTTATGGATGAATACCGCAATCAAGGTGTCAGGTTGAAATCAAATGAGGAATATTACACGGAACTTGCGATTCCAAATCGTTGGGATCCGGGGGAAGTCATCTTTGTGAAACGACTTTTGCAGAATGCACTTCCGGAGAATATCCGGACGGCGATAGCAATGAAGCTTTTTAAAAAATATGTCGGCATTCCGGAAGATGCATTTGCGAAAAAATTGTATATGAACGAAGAACAGATTTGGGAGATGAAACGGGACGGCATGTTTTTTGGCTTGCATGGATATGACCATTATTGGCTCGGTAAACTTACACCGGAAAAGATGCATGAGGATATAGAAAAAGCATTGGATTGCTTTCAGGATGTGATTGACAGAGAGTGCTGGGTTATGAACTACCCGTATGGAAATTATAGCGCTGAAGTTCTGGATTATATTCGGGAAATTGGATGTGTACTTGGTGTATCGGTGGTGGCAGAAACAGCGAGATTAGGAACACACAATCCATTAATCTTGCCAAGATATGATGCCAATGACGTTTTTCCGAAGGGCGATAAGGTGTGACAAATTCCGTTACATTCATCTAAATAAGATAGAAGAGCAGTACGTGATTGATTTAAGCGACTATGACATGTGGATGGTGGATGCAGATGGAAAGGACATCGATGATTTGGAAAAACGGGAACAATATCTTGGTATTACAAAACAAAAAATAGGTCATCTATTAAAGTATGAAACATGAGAAGAGGGAGATATATGCAGGCGATAATTTTAGTAGCAGGTTTGGGAAAGCGCTTAAAGGATTTAACAGCAGATAAGACGAAATGCATGGTTGAGGTGAATGGATGACAAGGATCTAACTTTCTTGGAAAATCTGTTACCTTGGTCTTTTGCCGGATCATGAATATTCTTGTGCGGACAGATGGCTCATTTGAACACGGATTATTCAGGAACATTGTCGGAAATAGAATGAGCACTCCCAACAGAGTGTTTTTTTGGCATAGTATCCACACTATGGAGCGTTTATGTTTTAGTTGCTGGTTTTTGGTCGTTTTCCAACTTAATACGTTGTTTTACGCTTGTAATAAAATAAATTTTCTTCTTGCTTTTTGCAGTTTTCTGCTGTATACTCATTTTAAAGCAAGTGTCTATAATCTTTTTTCAAATATTCTGATGGAAACATAACGTATTCACTTTGCTTTTTCAAAAAATCATTTCAACACATTCAAAAGAGCAAAGGGAATCGTGGATATCTCCATCCCTTTGTTAATTTCAGAGGGAGGGGTTACTATCGGAAAGAAAGATATGGGAACAAAAAATTTAATGAATTATCCGGATGTATTTGCGGACATTGGAAATGTAAATCTATTTTC
>JAXEJU010000014.1:0-10357 GCA_034101395.1 Eubacterium sp.
GATGCGTTTTGTAAATCTGATAGTTGATTATATTGTTGCCAATGGAAATATTGACGACAATAAGGTGCTGATGGGAGAGCCATTTAAGTCGGTTGGAAGTATTACTTCATTGTTCAAAGATGATATGGGTACTGCAAAACAGATTATGGAAGTGGTTGCTCAGATTAAGCGTAATTCTGAAGAAATTGCATAAACTTAATATCGATTTATTTACAAGTTTTCTATCTTGTTAATATCAATGAAGCAGAGAACTTTTTGTTGAATATTCTAATTGGAAGGTGCAGAGGTTTGTTTTGCATCTTTTGAGAATGAACTAAAGAATCCGGAGGATGTTTATGTTATTGAGTATTGCACTGATTTTGATGATTGGCATGGTGTTAGGGTGGATTTGTAAAAAATGCAAACTGCCAAGTCTGCTGGGGATGTTAGCTACAGGTATTTTGTTTGGACCATATGTACTTGATTTAATGGATACATCGATTCTGTCTATATCATCAGAAATAAGAAAAATAGCACTCATAATAATTCTGACAAGGGCTGGACTCAGCCTTGACCTTACAGAAATTAAAAAGATAGGAAGACCGGCTATTCTGATGTGTTTTATTCCGGCAAGTTTTGAACTGATAGGTGTGATAGCACTTGCACCCAAATTGTTGGGGCTATCAATACTGGAAGCGTCAATTGTGGGAGCTGTGCTGGCCGCTGTTTCCCCAGCGGTAGTTGTTCCACGAATGGTCAAACTGATGGATGAAGGTTATGGAACAAAGAAAGGTATTCCGCAGCTGATTTTGGCAGGAGCTTCCGTTGATGATGTGTATGTGATTGTTCTGTTTACAACTTTCATCAGTATGATACAGGGGAAGGGAGTGTCAGTCGTTCGATTTGTAAATATTCCGGTATCAATCGTGTTGGGCATTTTGATAGGATTGATCAGTGGCTGGATGCTTTCAAAATATTTTGCGAAGGTTCATATTCGAGATACGATTAAGATTCTCATTATACTTTCGTGGTCGTTTATTCTGGTGACAATAGAGGATGTATTGAATACACCAATAACATTCTCTGCACTTATTGCAATTATGTTTATAGGCGTTGCTCTGAAGAAATATAGAGAAGAGGCATCCATACGGTTATCTGTAAAATATAACAAGCTATGGGTAGCAGCAGAGGTGTTCCTCTTTGTTTTGGTTGGTGCAACCATAAATGTAAATCATCTGGGTAATGTGGGGATGAAAGCACTTATCGTTATTGCAGGTGCCCTGGTTCTTAGAATGCTTGGAGTATTTGTTTGCCTTCTTGGAACAAACTTAAATACTAAGGAAAGGGTATTTTCTATGATGGCATATACACCGAAGGCAACCGTTCAGGCAGCAATTGGAGGAATTCCATTAAGCCTTGGACTTGGGTGTGGAGATATAGTATTGACGGTAGCTGTACTTGCAATTGTATTTACGGCCCCGCTTGGAGCATTTGCAATTGACTTAAGTTATAAAAAATTGCTCATCAATCAAAGGTGTTAACCTGCAACCTGAATATGAATGAAAACTTTCACCGCTTTTCCGTTTTTTACAATAATCTGATCACATGCACCCTGATAGGTTTTCATTTCCTTTAAGAACTGTGTTTTGCTCAATTTGTAAATCCATTTTTTCGAATCCATATCCTTTCCGGCAGAGTTATCTCCAAAAAGGTGTGCGGTATCACCATAATAAAATTCAGTGCTGCTTGTAATTTTTGCAGATTTTAATTTACTTTTGGAGGCGGTCATTCCCTCGTCGCCAATGGTGATTCTACGATAGTAGACATTGTTCTTGTTTGCTTTTTCAATACAGGTTTCTTTTCTTGAAAGGCTTAAAACAGTGATGCCAAGTTTTTTCGGACTATAATATTTTTTTGTGCTAACCTTGTAGGATGTTCCGAGCGAGTATTTTATTGTTTTCTCGAATTTGCGAAATGTATTTTCACTTATTTTTTTGTTGTTTTTCTTATAAACGCCATCGTCACAGGCGTATACCATAACTTTTTTCAATTTGCCGTTTGAAATTTTATATACTGTGTAATCAAAATTAAGTGCTCCGCCGCTTCCGTATCCAACAACATATTTTTTTCCTTTTATATACCCGATACCATTAAAATAGCTGTCAGAAAGTTCGGTTACACGATTATTTTTATAAGTATAGATGGTAACTGCGGCTCTGTTTCCATTTGGATCAGATACAACCAGTTCTTTTATGCCGTCTTTGTTAAAATCAAAAAGATTATACTCAATATTATCTGCAAAATTTCCGTTTTTAATTTCTTTTTTCAGATAGGAAGTATACGCAGTTTTAACCTGCTTTGCGGATACAGTTGCTGCATTTACAGGTGTGGACAGTGTAAATACAAGTGTGAATGCCAAAACGAAACAAATAAATTTTTTCATGTGTATTATCTCCTTCTCATAAAATAGAATCTGTGAATAGTATACGCTCCCTTTTTTTGGTATGTCAAGAAATTCTTTGAAAGACAAGAAAATTGTTGAAATAAAAGCAAAAAATATTTATAATATTTTAAAAATAGTTTTGGGGGACAAAACATATGAATGCAAATGGAAAAACAAACCAGGGGTTAAGCAGCAGAATCGGAAGCACATTCATAAAGCTTTTGCGTCGTGCTCTGATTATTGTATGTCTGGAATCGATTTTGGTTGGAGAAGTCTTTGCAATTCTCTATACGTTGAAGGACAACCAGAGTTCGGCAATGGAGTATACAGAAGAGATCGACCGTGCCATGCAGAGTAAGGTAAGCATGCTGGACGCAATCGCATCCGGAATCAGCAGTGGAACGCTAAATGACAAAGAAGCGATACTTAGATATGTGGATTCCATGGTGGCGATGGATGACCAGATTTCCGCCGTGTACAGCTGCTATGATGAGAATGTCACGGTAATGAGTGGTGGATGGCAGCCGCCGGAAGGGTTTGTTGTGACAGAGCGTGAATGGTACAAAGAAGCACAGGCAGACCCGGAGAGTGTTTATGTTTCTGCGCCATATGTGGATGAACAAAGTGGTGGAATCTGTATTACATTGTCCAAAGCAACCCGTCGGAATGGAGAAGTGGCAGGTGTAGTAGGAATGGATATGTATATGGATAATCTGGTATCGTTGATTGAAAAAAGTTATTCCGCAAGCAGCTATGTATTTCTGACTACTGCTGACGGCAAAATCCTTGTACATCCGGAAGACGAATTTTCGATTCAGGTGGATAACATGCCTACTGTGCAGGATGTGAATTCCGGTAGATATCAGTCTTTTGTGAATGAAGATATGTCTACAAAACTTTTCCTTGATTATCAAGGCGGTTTTAAGGTTGGAATCGGAAATACATCTGATGTGACAGGATGGAAAGTGATTTCCGTGAAACCGTTATACATGATACTTTTGTTCTTTGCGCTGATTATCGCTCTGAATCTGGTGATTTACTTTGTTGCAACTACGGTAACAAGAAAGTATGTCAATGGAAAAATCAGTGTTTTATTCCGGCCGATAGAATCCATCAGTGGAAAAATGGAACAGGTTGCTCAGGGTGATTTGTCCGTGGTATTTGATGAGGAGAAGAATTCGACAGAAATTGAGAGACTGACAGATTCCATAAATGAAACGTTAGCGAGTCTCAAGTTTTATATTGGCAGTATTTCAGATACGGTTACGGCAATCTCGGATAAGAATCTGACAGTTACGATAGATGGAGACTTTAAAGGAAGCTATGTTCAGATTAAAGATGCACTGGAGAGCATTGTGAGCAATCTGAACCAGTCTTTCAAACAGATTAGTAATGAAGCGGAAAGTGTACTGGAATTTGCGGATCAGCTGGGAAGGACAACGGAAAATGTGGCAACGAGTGCTTCCATGCAGAATGAATCTGTCGCCAATGTATCGGAAGATATGGCACATCTGACGGAACAGACAAAGCAGATAACGGAGCGTGCAATACTGATTCGTGACACGGCAGAGGTTACAAAAGAACATCTCGAGACGGGTAATCGTGAGATGGATGAGCTTGTAAGCGCAATGGAAAGCATTGACCGGTGTTATGGAGAAATTGCAGGTTTTGTCGGAATAATTAAAGACATTGCTGCCCAGACAAATCTGCTTTCGCTGAATGCGTCCATTGAAGCTGCCCGTGCGGGAGAAGCAGGAAAAGGATTTGCCGTAGTGGCAGGTGAAATCAGTACACTTGCTGCATCGAGTGCACAGGCAAGCGAAAATATTGATCAACTGATTGTGGAATCCCAGTCGGCTGTTTCAGCAGGAAAAGAACTGGTTGCTACTACTTCGAAAACGATTCAGCAGGGAATGGATGATTCGCTGAAGTCAAAACATCATATCGATGAGATTGTGGACTTTGTTGAGAAGCAGCAGAAAGCAATTGAAGACGTCAATGAAGAATTAAAGGAAGTTGTTGAAAGCGTCGAGAATAATGCTGCCAGTGCGGAAGAAAATACGGCTATCAGCCAGCAGTTAAATGAATGTGCACAGAGTTTGAAACAGATGGCGGATTCATTTACGTTGAGATAGTTAACAGCGACGTATTATGTGTGCCGGGAACATGTGTCAAAGCGGTGTCAGGAAAAATGCGGATTCCAATATCACCACACCGAAGAAAACAAACCCTGTCCGCTGATGGGAGATGTGAGAACCGAACATTTTTCGAGACTCACAAAGCAACAAAAAATAAATCACTCGGTTGTTGAATCGCTCAAAACATGGTAAATTTAAATATATGTGAAACCTGTTGTTGAGTATATATTAAAAAAACAGAGAGGTGCCTCCCAATGAATAAAATGATACTGAAAGCAAATGAGGGTGAAATTGCAAAGGGAGTGGAGTTTATTAGAAACGCTCTTATGGAGAAAAAAGTTTCCAAAAGAGATGTTGCCGGTACGCTTCTGACAGTGGAAGAGGCGCTGGCCAAACTGATTGCAAACTGTCCGGATAAGGAAGGAAATGTAAAGCTTCAGGTAAAATCATTTCTCGGAAATATTAGCATACATATGAGTGCCGGAGGAGAAAAATTCGAGCTCTCAGACCTCAAAAGCATTTATGATTTTTCCGAAGAAGAGGATGAGGAAATACTCGCTGTCAAACAGAATTTAGTAAATAAAGTTCTTGGCGACAATATTGCGATAAGCAGCAGACGTAACGTGAATGCAGTGGACATAAAGGTAAAAGCATCCAGATACCGTCAGCTCATATATACAATGTTTGCTCTTGTATTCGGTCTTTTGACAGGAATGGTCATGAAAATCTGTGTGCCTGCCGGCGTCACGGATGCCATTTCTGAGACTATCTTTGCATCGGTATCCACGATGTTTTTAAATTCACTGAAGATGATAGTCGGACCGCTCGTATTTTTCTCAATCGCATCCAGTATTGCGGATTTTGGAGATTTGAAAGCGCTCGGAAGAATCGTCGGCAAAGTGGTCGGGTGCTATCTGATTACTTCTGTGATTGCAATCAGCGTAGGTTATCTGGTGTATCAGGTGTTTCCGATTGGTGATGCAGCACTTAAGGAGGCAGTCACCGATGCTGCTTCTTCTACGATTGCAAAGGGAGAAGGCATGACGATATCCATAAAGGATACGATTGTAAATATCATACCAAGTGACTATATCAGTCCATTTTTAAATTCAAATATGCTGCAGCTTATTTTTATGGCTGCCCTTTTGGGAATTGGCGCCTTAAAATTGTCAGGCAGGGAAAGTGGATTTCGAAATGCGATTGTTAGTGCGAATGCCGTATTTTCAAAAATCACGGCCATGATTATCTCTGTTATGCCGGTCGCTGTATTCTGTTCGATGGCAAAAATGGTAATCAGCATGGACACAAACAGTCTGCTCAAAGTGGTAGCATGGCTTCCGGTAAATTATGTGGGCTATCTGCTGATGATAGGAGTATATCTGCTGCTGCTTCTTGTGATAGGAAGGATGAATCCACTCAAGTTCGTCCGGGGATTTTATCCGGCGATGCTGACGGCATATACATTAGGTTCGAGTAATGCCGCGATGCCGACGTCAATCAAGCAGTGTGAGAAACTGGGAATTGCGAAACAGATATACTCATTTTCGATTCCGCTTGGTGCAACGATTAATATGGATGGAAGCTGCGTGACGCAGATGGTTAGCGTTTTGTTTATGGCAAAAATTTTTGGCGTTCCGGTAACAGGATCCGCCCTTCTGACTCTGGTGGTTGCGGTTCTTGCGCTGTCTGTCGGTGCTCCGGGCGTGCCTGGAGCTGCACTCATTTGTATTTCTCTTCTGCTTCCACAGATTGGTGTACCGCCGGAAGCAATCAGTCTCATCATGGGAATTTATACGTTAGCAGGAATGGGGCAGACCTGTACAAATGTTACCGGAGACGCAGTTGTCACGACGCTGGTGGCAAAATCCGAGAAAATGATAGACATTGAAAAATATAATGCAAATTGAGTTCAGTTACATATTGTGAAGGAGATAAACGCACATGAAAAAAACAGTATTGAAAGCCACTTTGAATGAAATACCGCGCGGTGTGGAATTTATCCGGAACACTCTCCTGGAGAGAAAAGTGTCGAAAAGAGAGATTACGAGTACACTTTTAACTGCAGAGGAAGCACTTGCAAAAATGATTGAAAACTGCCCGGATGAGTCGCAGACCATTCAACTGCAGGTGAGAGCGTTCCTCGGAAATATCAGCATTCACATGAGCGCTAAAGGAGAAAAATTTGAGCTTGCTGATCTTAAGGGGGTCTATGATTTTTCCGAAGAAGAGGATGCCGAAATCGCGGTCGTCAAACAGAATCTGATCAATAAGATTCTTGGGGACAACATTTCCATAGGCAGCAGGCGTAACGTAAATGTAGTGGATATAAAAGTAAAAACATCCGGCTACCAGCAGTTGATCTATACGTTGTCTGCACTGGTTCTTGGCCTTCTGGTCGGTCTGATCATGAAATTATGTGTGCCTGCTTCTGTGACAGATGCCATTTCCGGCAATATCTTTGAAGTAGTATCCACGATGTTTTTGAATTCACTGAAAATGATAGTCGGACCACTCGTGTTTTTCTCAATCGCATCCAGTATTGCGGATTTTGGGGATTTGAAAGCTCTTGGCAGAATGATTGGCAAGGTTATGGGGTGCTATGTCTTTACCTCGGTACTTGCTATTGGCGTGGGGTATCTGGTTTATCATATTATACCGATAGGAGATCCTTCGCTTGTAAAAGCGGTGGACAGTGCTGCGGCTTCTACGGTAAAAATGGGAGAAGCTGAGATGGTGTCCATAAAGGATACGATTGTAAATATTATACCGAGTGACTACATCAGTCCGTTTTTAAATGCCGATATGCTGCAGGTTATTTTTATGGCAGTTTTACTGGGGATTGGAGCATCCCAGTTATCGCAGCGCGAAGGTGCACTTCGAAGGGGAATTATTAGTGCCAATGCTGTTTTTTCAAAAATAACGGCTATCATCATTTCATTTATGCCGGTTGCAATATTCTGCTCGATGGCTAAAATGGTAATTACGATGGATATGAAGAGTCTTGTTAAAGTGGCCGCATGGATACCGGAATGTTATCTGGGATTAGCACTCATGGTTGTGGTGTATCTTCTCCTGCTCATTGTTGTAGGAAGATTAAATCCAATAAAATTCTTAAAAGGGTTTTATCCGGCGATGCTGACAGCTTTTACATCAGGATCGAGTAATGCTACGATGCCATCTTCAATGAAACAGTGTGATGAAAAGCTTGGTATAGCGAAAAGTATTTACTCCTTTTCGATTCCGCTTGGGGCAACCGTTAATATGGATGGGTGCTGTATCATGCAAATCATAACAGTATTATTTATGGCAAAGATTTTCGGTGTTTCCGTGACTGGTTCCACACTGCTGACGCTGATAATTGCGATTCTTGCTCTGTCCATAGGAACACCGGGAGTACCGGGAAGTGGTCTCGTAAGTATTTCAATTCTGATTTCTCAGATTGGAGTTCCGGTCGAAGCAATCAGTCTTATAATGGGAATCTATACGTTTCTGGACATGGGCACAACTGCTGCAAACGTAACCGGTGATGCAGTTGTTACGACACTTGTGGCAAAATCGGAAAAAATGATAGATTTGGAAAAATATAATGCGAATTAAAAAAGAACAGGAAGTGACCGTATGACCACACGTGAAGAAGCGCTCGCATACGGGCTGTCTTTTCCTGACAGTTATCAGGAGGCACCCTTTCATGATCCGAACTGGCAGCTTGTACGTATCCGGAGAACGAAAAAAGCATTTCTCTGGACTTATGAGAGAAATGGCTGCGTGAACCTGAATGTCAAGGTAAATCCCGAATCACGCGACTTCTGGCGCGCTGCCTATGAAGCGGTCGTTCCGGGCTGGCATCAGAACAAAGAGCACTGGAATACCATTATACTGGATGGAAGCATTCCCGATAACGATATAAAACAGATGATTTCGGAGAGCTATCATCTCCTGTCGGACAGCCCGACTGCCCGCATCTATGAGGCGGTGAAGAAAATCCCAAAAGGCAGAGTCGCTACCTACGGGCAGGTTGCGGAGATGGCAGGCGACCGGAAAATGTGCCGTGCTGTTGGCAATGCGCTGCACAAAAATCCGGATCCGGATCAGATTCCGTGCTACCGTGTGGTCAATGCCAAGGGGCAGCTTGCGGGAGAGTTTGCATTTGGCGGTCCCGGAGCACAGCAGAAGCTTCTGGAAGCAGATGGAATAGAGGTTTGTGATGGAAGAGTGGATCTCGAAAAATATGGATTGAAAAAGTAAAAACAGCATTTGAAGAGGGGAAAATGCATGACAAAAGAGATGGAACAGCAATTTAACCGGATTGCGAAAGAATATGACCAGAACCGGAAAAAATTTATTCCCTGTTTTGATGATTTTTATGAGAGTACAACGTCATTTGTTGCAGCTAATATCGCGCCTCCGAAAAGAATACTGGATCTGGGGGCAGGTACCGGACTGTTATCTGTTTTCTGGTATCGCCATTTTCCGGAATCGGAGTACGTGCTCGTAGATATAGCGGATGAGATGTTAGCGGTTGCAAAAAAACGGTTTGAGGGAGTGTCCGGGGTATCCTGTGAGATTCTCGATTATACGGAATGTTTGCCGGATGGAGCATTTGATGTGATTGTTTCTGCGTTATCGATACATCATCTCGAACAGGAACAAAAAGAGGAACTGTTTTCCCGCATATATGACAAACTCCCGGCGGGAGGGTTATTTGTCAATTATGATCAGTTCTGTGCCGGACCGGACAGACTGAATGAGTGGTTTGATTCCTACTGGGAAAAGAAACTGCAGGATGGAGAACTGACAGAAGCTGATTTAGAGCTTTGGAGAGAACGCAGAAAGCTCGACCGTGAATGTTCTGTCTGGGAAGAAATGCAGATGTTGAAAGACAGTAATTTTGAAAATGTCAGTGTTATTTATTCCAATCAGAAATTTTCCGTTCTTGCTGCATGGAAGGACTCGTGACGAAAGGAGTGGCAGGAAAAATGGCGCGCGAATCATTGCGGGGATAAAGGAGTTGGCAAATGAGTAATATAATATTATATCACGGATCTTCAGAAATAATTGAAAAGCCGGTTTTTGGAAAAGGAAGACTTTATCTAAGGGAAATTATTCGTGAGGGGATGAAAGCTGATGACATACGCTTACAATGGGTAATACCTTGATGATGCCATGAAAAATCTCGGCGAGGCATTTGATTACGCTGCGAATTATTGCAATATAGACCTCGATAAATTTATGGAGATGTTTATAACCGTTGGTCTTGCAGAACAGTTTGGTTCCGGTGTTCCGAAATATATATCCGGAATGTCCGGCACAGAGCTTGTTTGGGAAGTTGTCAACTGTTCGGGACAGGAGCGTGAACTCCCGGAACCTGCAATTGAATACGATTACTCGCCGGAATACTGGTGTGGCTGGATTCTTGCGTATTACCAATGGCGTACCGGACGTAGTTTTAAAAATATTATGCAACATATAACGATGCGTGAAATTTTAAAATTATATCCTACACTGCATGAGGCATCAGAAGATAAGTTTGTGGATAATCTGAACCGGATGATTCTCAGAGAAAATTAATAGTGCATCCGGCGAAAATCTCCATAAGTTGCCCTGAACATTTAGCCGTCGCATAGAGGATTTGTTGCAATGATGACGATGCTGTGATAAAATCCCATCTTTGACAGTTAGAAAATTAAAAAATCGCTGAATCCCTTGTGTTTACTGGGCTGCAGCGATTTTTTTCGTTGTCACGAAGTATAGTAATTTATTCTTTTCCTTTACTTTTTTTCTGAATTGTTCTCATTTT
>JAXEJU010000015.1:0-18674 GCA_034101395.1 Eubacterium sp.
GTATGCACGATATCTGTAGGATGCTTTTTCACTGAAACTTTCATAAACCGTCATGATATCACCGGTATCCATATTGTATTGATACAGGGTACCACCCCGGGCAAAATACAGTTTTTTTTCATCCTCTGTGGACATCATCTGACTGACTGTATCACCGGTAATTCCCAGTTTCAGCTGACTGCTTGTCATACTCGCCTGTTTGGGATCAAACTGCGCCTCCATTGTCCGGTGAAAATTCAGCAGATAATTCTGACCGGAAGCATAGCGCACCCGGTAAAATTCTTTCACATGGTAAATTTCACGTCCGGAAGATGACTGCGCCCGCACAAAGTAGTTGTACTGTACACACGCGGTCTCCATATTGTATTCCTTTATTGTGATATACTCATCGGAAATAATTTCCGGAGACATTCCTGCCCAGGTCACCAGATCGGAACTTGACGTGATATCCACCGATGCCAGGCTGGAATTCAGATTTTGAGGGTTTGGCTCCAAATAGCTCTCCAGCTCCTGCTGCTTACTCTTTTTAAACGTATTTTTGTGAAACTGGCGGACAAAATCGAGTTTTTTTCCGAGATTGGAATCCATCTGATAATATTTCAGACGGGTATAGTAATGAATCTCCCTTCCATCACTGGATATACCCATGATGTCCAAAATGTACTCCGTACTCGTTTTAAAATTATAGTCAAATACGATATCAACCTGCTTCTGTCCCTCTGATATCGCACTGATTGTCTTTGTCTCATAAATTTCCCCGGACTCTTTGTCTACAATCTCATACTGGAGTCTGGTGAGATAGCTGACCGCACTTTCCAGTAAAAGTGTAATTTTGCGGTCTGTTCCAAGCGGAGTCATGGATTCCCTCACAATATCTGCCTCCATCGGTGCCGCATATCCATAAAGAGGGTTTACCACACGCCCCTGTGTCATAATCTGTATGGTCGGAAAGGTTTCCTCCTGCACTTTGTATTCGGTTCCATCATCATCGATATCCGTCTCTAACTGATGACCAAAGAAAAACAGAGCAGCGGCAAATATTATTACTAAAAATAATCCTTTATATATATGCTTAAGCAAAGCTATAACCTCTTTTCCTGATAAAATCAACTATTCCATTTTATTGTAACGGCTTTCCCTTAAAAGTGCAAGGGCGACACACAAATTTTCCCAGCGCATATACTAATTAATAAAAATCCAAATATGTCTCAGAATGGAGGAATCTATGGGTCAATATAATAATCCTGACTTCCTTTTTACCTTTGATACACCTGCTGTCCCATCCATGATGCCGGCATCCGGACGCGCAAAGTTGTGGGAAATGGAAGAGGATAATGCATATCTGAATTATTTATACCCGCAAATCACCAGGCAGATTCGCGATTTTGTCGAGGAAGCTTGTGACAAACTGGAATATGACGGAAGTCTCATGTTTGATGCTTATCCCGATAAAACCTCTCTCCAGATTATGGCAGGACAGATCATGAATGATTTCATGAAAAAATATCCGGATGCATACAAAAAAGATTTCCCACAAGGAGAAATCTCTTCTGACGGATACCATAAAATGCTCCGTGATATGATTGAAATTATACTGTTCCATGAAGTTATGTACCGCAGAAACCGGTACCGTAATCACAAACGGCTCTACCTCTGATCGCTTCAATGATATCAGACACCACCAAAGGCCAGCTTTTCAAACTCCGGCACAGGCATCGGTTTTGCAAACACATATCCCTGAACCAGATCACAATCCATGGATTTGAGGAGTTCCACCTGTCCACGTTCTTCTACCCCTTCAGATACGGTATGAAGTTTCAGTGCCTGTGCCAGCTTGATTACGCTCTGGATTACATCCTTTCCACGCTTATCATCCGAACCATTCGCAAAGAACACACGATCGAGCTTCAACGTATCCACTTCAACTTCTTTCAGCATGTTCAGGGAAGAATATCCGCTTCCAAAGTCATCAATCGAGCAGGAAAGACCAAGTTCGTGGATCTGGGAAACCAGGGTATTTAAGGAATCCATATCGTTGTAAAATAACGATTCTGTCAGCTCAATTTCGATTGACTTTGGCGGAACATCATATTTATTAAGTATGTCCACATATGCCTGGAAAAAATCCGGCACAGCAAAATGGCTTCTTGATAGGTTGACAGAAATCGGAATGATTCTTTTCCCCTGCTTGTACCAGCTCTCAACCATCCTGCACACCTGCTCGAACATGTACAGATCGACATCAACGACAAATCCATTACTCTCGAACAATGGAATGAACTCATTCGGGAAAATCATCCCCTCTTCCGGATCAATCCAGCGCACCAGTGCCTCTGCGCCGGCAACCGTCTCCGTCTGCAATTCAAATTTCGGCTGCAGATATGGAACAAACTCACCGTTTTCAAGCGCTTTACGCATCTTCATTTCCAAAACCTTTTCACGACTCAAGTGCTGTCTGTCCCTGTCATCATAAATACCCATAGATACCCGGTAAGATGGAGAAATCTTCTTGCGCGCAAGATTTGCACGCTCCATCATCGCACTTATATCAATCTCTTCATCTTTCTGGATTATGTATACTCCATAGTACATTTCGATACCATAGCGGTTTCCATTCTCATCTGCAAGCCGAGCAAACTGTCTGCTCATGCGTTCCAGACGCTCATCCAGTTTCTCAATCGAATGATAATGCATCAGTATACCGAAATTATCTGCCATTATACGTCCGGATACTTCATTCCATAAAAGCTCATCATCTATGATTTTATGAATTTTCCGGAGAACATGATCTCCCACTTTGTCGCCATAAGCATCATTAATGAGTTTAAAACGATCAATATTCGCATATACGAGAACATAATTCCAGTTCCCACGGATTAATTCTTTTGCCACCTGCTCAAATTCTCTCTTGTTTTTGCGCCTTGTTACATCATCTTTTCCATACTGCTTATACATAACCCGGAATTTCAACGTAAGCATAAGCAAAATAAAAATGGAACATGTTATCACCAGGATTACACGAATCAGATGATTATCCAAGGTACTTGCAAATACAATAAGTAATGCGAAAAAAGCGACTGCAGTCAGCAAATCCCAGATCATAATTCCCAGAAAAGCTTTCAATCGGGATAAAATCTGCTTCACTACGCTATTCCTCCTTCAGTGTCTCGAAATAATTATGAAACATAACTACTCTTATTGTATCACTAATTTTCAAAAATCACAACGATTACCAAAAATTTTATGTATATTTATATTTTATTAAGAATTATATATAACCTGTTTTTCTGTCTTCTCTATTTTTATGACCAGATACGGATAACTGGGTTTATCGCTGACCACCTCATCTTCTTCCGGACCATTGAGACTTGTTTCCAGGCAGATTGTTTCCCCCTTCTCATACAAACCAAGTACCTGTATACTGAATCCTCCTTTTTCCTGCTCTCCATAACCAACCGCCAGATAGGTGTACTCGCCGTCATCGTATGTCATCTGAAACGCATTAATTTTTTTGCTTTCTATCTCCTTCATAAGTTCCTGTGGGCAATCTGCCGTAGGAACTACCGTGTATTCCCAGTCTCTCCCCCTGGCACCGCCCTGATTGACGGTCTTACATCCACTCATTACAATTCCAGTTAAAAAACACAGGCAGAGAACAGCTCCTGTCATCCACATTTTTTCCATCGCGCACCTCTGATTTTTTGTCGTTATCAGTATATGCGGATGATTTGAAAAATATGGCTGTGGACATCGTTCCTGCCTGAAACGATTCATATCTTAGAAAAATCAATCTTTATTCATCCAGTTTAATTCCGGACAAAAGTCCAGCCAGCGAAGTGGTGGCTTCCTCGTCATGATATTCCATCGAAACCTCTTCCTCTGTTTCCACTTCCGGCGCGATATCTTCTGCCTCTTTCATACTCAGACGTATCTTCCCGTCTGCCACATCGAGTACTTTCACTTTTACCTTCTGTCCAAGTTTTACAACCTCATTTGGAGATTTGATAAACTTATTGCAAATCTGGGAAATGTGTACCAGTCCGGTCAGACCGCCACCGATATTTACAAAACACCCATAGGATTCTATCCGTTCAATAACTCCTTCTGTCACAAATCCTTTCTGGAGCGCATTGAGTTTCTTCTCATGTTCTTTTGCCGCTTTTTCTTTGGCAACCTCTTTCGCAGAAAGAACCAGACGGTTTTTGTCCCGATCGGCTGTAATCACTACAACCTCGAGTGTTTCCCCGACAAAGCTGTCCACATCTTCCACATACTCCAGCGCAAGCTGGGAAGCCGGAATAAAGCCGCGAATCCCTTCTAGAAATGCTACAACCCCGCCATTTACGCTTGTCAGAACTTTTACGGTAAAAATGGTACGGTCTGTAAGAGCTGCCTCCATTTTATCCCACGCTTCATTCTCCCTGGCATCTTTCAGAGACAAAAGAACTCTTCCCTGCCCGTCATCGCTGTCAAGAACAACCGCCGTAAGCGTTTCCCCTGTACGGATTTCATCCATTGCATGAAAAGAAGGGTCATCACTGTATTCACCCGCAGGAATGACGCCCTGTGAAAAGGAGTTCAGATCAAGAATGACTTCTTCCTCTTCCACACTGACTACCGTTCCCGTCACTTTGTCACCTTCCCGGAATCTCCGAAGCGATGCATTAATCTGTTCCTCAAAATCTGCCATAGTTTCTTCATTTTTCATTTCTTCACTCATAGGATACCTCCATTTTTATTTCTTCCTTTGATTAGGGTTTTTGACACCAAGATCCTCATTTCAAAAGTTCATCTGCCAGTGCAGCAAATTCTGCAAGTCCCAGCTTTTCTCCCCGGATGGACGGGTTCAGTCCCACAGATGTGATCGCCTGACCTGTTTCCTCTTTGGAAAAGTTCAGTTCACCGCTGTTTGTAATCGCATTCTGAAGCGTTTTCCTCCGCTGGTTAAAGGCTGCCCGGATAAGCCGGAACATTAATTTTTCGTCTTTCACTTCAACCGGCGGTTTCTGTCTGGCAGACAACCGGATTACGGCGCTTCCAACTTTCGGCCGCGGCATAAAGCAGTTTGGTGGCACATTTGCCGCCAGATATGGTTCAGCATAATACTGCACGGCGAGTGAAAGTGCCCCATACTCTTTTGTCCCGGGTTCCGCCCTCATCCGGTCAGCCACTTCTTTCTGTACCATGACGGTCACATTCGCAAGAGGCACCCGGCTCTCAAAAAGTCCCATTATAATTGGTGTTGTTATATAGTAAGGAAGATTTGCCACAACTTTAATCGGCTGTCCTCCATTGTACTTTTCCGCAATCGCACCGATATCCTGTTTCAGTATATCTCCCTGCAAAATATCCACATTGTCGTATGAGGATAATGTCTCCTGCAGAATCGGAATCAGATTTCTGTCAATTTCCACCGCCAGTACCTGTCTGGCATGCTCGCAGAGATACTGGGTCATTGTGCCGATTCCCGGTCCGATTTCCAGTACAAAATCTTCTTCGGATACATCTGCTGCCTCCACAATTTTATCAAGCACATGGGTATCAATAAGAAAATTCTGTCCATACTTTTTCTGAAAATGAAAATCATGTTTTTGCAGTACCTGTATAGTTTCCTGTGGGTTTCCAAGTTTTGCCACTTCTTTTTCCTTTCTTTTCTATATCGAGTCCAGACGATACAGCGCTTCCGCATTTTGTGTTGTTACACGGATTACTTCTTCAATGGTTGTATCCTTCAGTTCAGCAATTTTTTCCGCTACATAGACCAGGTTTGCCGAATCATTTCTTGCACCGCGGTTCGGTTCCGGTGACATATACGGACAGTCTGTTTCCAGTACAATGTGGGTAAGTGGAATTTCCTCTACCGTGCGCCTGCATTTCTTTGCATTTTTAAATGTGACCACACCGCCTATTCCAATATAAAATCCCATTTGCACATATTCTTTTGCCAGCTCCGCCGAATAGGAATAACAGTGAATCACACCGCCACAGTCATAAGCTTTTTCTTTTGTGAGAATCTCCATAGTATCCGCAGCTGCATCCCGGCTGTGAATAATAATCGGGAGCGAAACCTCTTTTGCCAGTGCAATCTGCCGCACAAACCATTTTTTCTGAATTTGGGCAGATGGCTCTGGCCAGTGGTAATCGAGCCCAAATTCGCCAACTGCCACCACTTTTTTATGAGCAGCATTTTCGCGAATCCACTCGATATCCGTCTCTGTCAGCCCCTCAACTTCACTCGGGTGTACACCCAGTGCGGCGTAGACAAAATCATATGTCTCTGCCAGGGCAAGTGAAGCCCTGCTTCCCTCTAAGTCTGCCCCCACGTTGACTATTCTGCCGATTCCTTTTTCCTGCAGACCTGAGAGAACTTTGCCGCGGTCTGCGTCGAATGCATCGTCGTCGTAGTGGCTGTGTGTATCAAAAATAAGTTTGTTTGCCATGTTTTCCTCCTACAATGCCCGTGCAACGCTAAAGCACCGCGCCATGCAATGCTAAAGCACCGCGCCATGCACCTCGAAATGCAGGGCTTTCGCCCTGTATTTCGAGGTGCATGGCATTCGCCCTATACTCCCAGAAAGATACCGACTCCTTCGTGCAAGCACGAGGAGCGGTATCTTTCTGGGAGTGCACGGCTCGGTGCTTTAGCATATCTCCGCACCGGCCGGCATTATTTTTTCCGGGGTCATGAGTGCAAGGTTGCCGTCTGCGTCTTCTGCGCACAGAAGCATACCCTCGGATAATACTCCTGCCAGCTTTGCCGGTTTGAGATTGACAAGAACCATCACTTTTTTACCCACCATTTCTTCCGGTGAATAATATTTGCGGATTCCCGATACGATCTGTTTTACCTCACTGCCAACACGTACCTGGCTGCACAGAAGTTTTTTTGATTTCTCCACAGCTTCACAGGAAACAATCTCTCCTACCTGGAACTGCATTTTCATAAAGTCATCAAATGTGATTTCCGGTTTTGCCTCGATATCAATTACATCTCCGGCATCTTCTGTCTCTCCGGATTCTGCCTTTGCCTCTGCAATCTGTTTCTGCTTGATTTCCTCCGCCTTTGCGAGAACCTCTTTCGGATCCAGTCGCATAAACAGTATCTCAGGAGACTCGGTTACTTTTGTTCCGGAAACGTACTGGCCAAAGACATCCATCTCCTCTGACGGGCGCTTTGTCGTATTGAACTGGGCAAGAATTTTCTCTGTCGTCTCCGGCATAAACGGCTCTAAAAGGCTGGCTCCTATCGTAATGCTCTCCGCAAGATTATACAGTACGGTCGAGAGTCTGTCTTTCTTTTCCTCATCTTTGCCGAGTATCCATGGCTCGGTCTCATCAATATATTTGTTACAGCGTTTGAACAGACTGAATATTTCCGTAATAGCATCTGCCACACGCAGCTTATCCATTTTCTCTTCCACGGTGATTGGCGTTGCAAGAACTTTTTCCCTCAGGTCTGCGTCAACCGGTTCTTCCACGCCCTTATCCGCAAGAACACCCCCAAGATATTTGTTCGTCATGGAAATCGTGCGGTTTACCAGATTGCCAAGGACATTTGCGAGGTCTGAGTTCATGCGCTCTACCATGAGCTCCCAGCTCACGATGCCATCGCTCTCAAACGGCATCTCATGCAGTACAAAATAACGGACAGCATCTACTCCAAATATATCAACCAGATCATCGGCGTAGATAACATTTCCTTTGCTCTTGCTCATCTTTCCGTCTCCCTGCAGAAGCCACGGGTGACCAAATACCTGTTTTGGAAGTGGCAAATCCAGCGCCATCAGCATGATTGGCCAGTAAATAGTATGGAACCGCAGAATATCTTTACCGATCAGATGCAAGTCTGCCGGCCAGTGTTTTTCATATTTGTTCTCACCATCGATTAATGTGTGGTTTCCGTCCAGGTCAAAGCCAAGTCCGGTAATGTAGTTGCTAAGTGCGTCTATCCACACATACACGACATGATCCGGGTCAAAATCGACCGGAATACCCCATTTGAAGCTCGTACGGGATACGCAGAGATCCTGCAGCCCCGGCTTGAGAAAGTTATTTACCATCTCATTTTTTCTTGATTCCGGCTGAATAAATTCCGGATGGGTCTCAATATGCTTCATCAGGCGATCCTGATATTTGCTGAGTTTAAGAAAATATGCCTCTTCTTTTGCCGGCTGGCACTCACGTCCACAGTCCGGACATTTTCCGTCTACCAACTGGGATGACGTAAAGAAAGACTCACATGGAGTACAGTACATACCCTCGTAAAATCCCTTGTAAATATCTCCCTGGTCATACAGTTTTTTAAATATTTTTTGCACCTGTTTTTCGTGGTCAGAATCTGTTGTGCGGATAAATTTATCATACGAAGTATTCATCAGATCCCAAATGCGCTTAATCTCCGTTGAGACATCATCCACGAATTGCTTCGGTGTTATTCCCGCTTCTTCCGCTTTTAATTCAATTTTCTGTCCATGCTCATCCGTTCCTGTCTGAAAACGGACATCATAGCCCTGAAAACGTTTATAGCGTGCAATGGCATCTGCCAGCACTATTTCATATGTGTTTCCGATATGCGGTTTGCCAGATGTATAGGCAATCGCTGTAGTCAGATAATAAGGTTTCTCTGCCATTTTCCAAATTCCTCCAATCTGCCGTCCGCGGCATCGACTATTTCCCTATTTTATGGAAAAAATACAGGGTTGTCAAGTGTTCCCGCCCACTCATAAGATTACAGTAATTAAATGGAACGGCTTTTTATTATTAATTTAGCAGAATATGTATCCCCGGTTATTTAGGGAAATGCTCTCTGTAAACTCCTGAATCTTATTCAATGCAATGTCATAGGATATCACGCTTTCCCCATCGTAAAGACGCTTCGCAACAGAAATCATAATCGTATTTGTCTGTGCATTGTTCACTGCATTCGAATAAAACGAGCCGAAACTGTATAGCGCCAGCAGAAGCATCGAAAACAATGAAAATATCACCGTCTCAAAATACATCCTCTGTATACTTTTTGACTGCGCATCCATAGTTTTGGTTTCGCTTTTTTTCATTTCATAAACCTCTCAAAACAAGTATTTGTTTTCTTTTAGATTATAGCGTATCAGGGGATAAAATACAATATAAACACGTCTTCTTGCTAATTTTGCACACGATATGGTACAATACTGCCAGATAAAATACAGGGAAGGGACATTTCCCTATGTCTATAAGAAAGGAAAGAAAGTATGATATTAATTGGTTCCCACGTCGGTATGAGTGGCAAAGAAATGCTTCTCGGCTCTGTAAAGGAAGCACTTTCTTACGGCGCCAACACGTTTATGGTATACACCGGTGCTCCACAGAATACCCGGCGCAAAGAAATTGATGAGCTGAATATTGAAGCCGCAAGAGAATACATGAAAGAACATGACATGGCAAATTTCATCGTACATGCGCCCTATATCATTAATCTTGCCAACACGGTAAAACCGGAAACTTTTGAGCTGGCTACGGAATTTCTTGAGAAAGAAATAGTCCGGACAGCAGCGATGGGCAGTGATACCCTCGTTCTTCACCCGGGTTCCCACGTAGGTGCAGGCGAAGAGGCCGGTATCGCCCAGATTGTAAAAGGGCTGAATATGGTTCTGACTGCCGATACACCGGTTTATATTGCCCTGGAAACCATGGCAGGAAAAGGCAGCGAACTGGGTCGCAGTTTTGAGGAATTAAAAGCAATCTACGACGGCTGTAATCACTCGGAAAAACTTCGCGTCTGCTTCGACACATGCCACGTCAATGATGCCGGATACGACCTCGTCGGTGACTACGAGGGTGTGATGGCAGAATTTGACCGGATAATCGGGCTTGACCAGATTGCCGTTTTCCACATCAACGACAGTAAAAATGAGCGGGGTGCAGGGAAAGACCGGCACGAAAATTTTGGCAAAGGTCATATCGGTGCTGATGCCCTCATGCAAGTCATCCGTGACCCCCGCTTTTCCCACGTTCCAAAAATACTGGAAACTCCTTACCTGAAAGATCCGGAAAATCCGAAAAAGTCCGTACCTCCGTACAAGGAGGAAATCGCACAAATCCGGTCTCAGCTTTCCAAGTAGTTATTTTTCGGACCGGGGCAGGCTTACCCGACAGAACCGACGCACAAACTGTTTTCTGTTAAATGGAATCAGCGGATATAGATAGCTCTTTCCGCTGATTGTGCGGTTGGATACAATACACACGACTACAAAGATAAGCCCGCCAAGGAACCCCCAAATATCAAATGCTGCCGTCAGGCATATCAGAATAATTCTCATGAATTTGAGCGCGTAACCAAGCTCCAGGCTGACCTGTGTATAGTTTGCGACGGCAACGAAAGCCATGTATACCATAATCTCGGAATTAAACCATCCGGAACTCACGGTATAATCCCCCAGAATGATACCCGCCACGACACTGAGCGGTGTACTGAGCATATTGGGCGTGTTGACAGAAGCAAGCTTGAGTCCGTCAATCGCAAATTCCAAAATCAGCATCTGGATAAATATGGGGACATTTACCGGGTCATTGATCTGAATAAAGGACAGCCAGTCCGGCAGCCGGTCAGGATGCATGATAAGCAGCAGAAAAATGGGTGTCATCACGACCGCCAGCACATTTATTATCATACGTGACAGACGCAGATACGTCCCGGTAACGGGCGGGAAATAATAATCGTCCGCATCTTCCACAATGTCAAATACCGATGTGGGAAGTATCATCGCAGACGGGGAGTTATCCACCAGAATGGCGATGCTTCCCTCCAGAATACTTGCCGCTGTCGTGTCCGGCCGTTCCGAAAATTTAAATTTGGGAAATGGATTGTACCACTTGTGTTCGTATAAGCATTCGGCAAGACTCTGCTGATTCATGGAAAGGGAGTCAATCTGGATGGAATCAATCCGCTTCCTTATGTTTTCCAACATTTCCGGTTCAACACGACCGTTCATATAGGCAATTACTACATCGGTCCGGGAACTTTCGCCCACCGTATGCATTTCCATTGTCAGGTCTGTGGAGCGGATTCTCCTGCGGACTAATGCCGTATTGAACACAAGCGTTTCCACAAAACCATCCCTTGAACCGCGCATTACTTTGTCTTTTTCGGGCTCATCCACACTTCGTGCCGGATATTCGCGGAAATCCGTAGCAAGTATTTCGGTATAACCATCCACCAGAAGTACCGGTACTCCGGACAGCACCCGCTGGATCAGATCATTCTCTTCCCGAATCAGATCTATCTCTCCGTACGGTATTTTTTCCTTCAGAAATTCATGTGCCGTTTCCGGCATTTCTTCCGGCTTAATTCCATAGAGAAATTCTAATACCTTCTCCATAACCGAGTCTTTACAGAAACCATCAACAAAATAAAAACAAGCCTTTTTGCCACCGATTGTCACCACCCTGTATATGAGATCATAACTTTCGTTTACCCGCAGCAGCTTATCGATACGGGCTTTATCTTTTTCAAAGTCTCCCGAGAATTCTGATTTGCTGGAAACTCCGGGCTTTTTTTTCTTTTCCTCTGACATATGCACCTCCGGAATTATTGGTATACATATATACTTGACAAAAAAACCTCTTTCTATGTACAATAGGAAGCACAACATTAAATGATTTTGGAGGTGTTTTTTTTGGACATACCGCATGATCCCATTATTTTAGTAAGCTATGTAAATACAAAATTACGCGATCAGTTTGCAACTCTCGAGGAATTTTGTCAGACCTGTGAGATAGACGAAGAAGAACTGCGTACGACGCTTTCTACCATTGATTATCATTATGATGAAATTACCAACCAGTTCGTCTGATTCATATTAATAGAGAGAGAAATTCATGAAAAATATAACCTTTACACATAATATTTCTATTACAGATTACAATAATCTTCGTGCCAGTGTAGACTTTATTACCATTACGCCAAAACGTGCCCGCATTGCACTCGCAAATTCGCTGTACACACTGGTGGCTATGGACGGTGACACGCCGGTTGGAATGGCAAGAGTTGTCGGAGACGGTGGCTACGTCTATTTCATTTGTGATGTGATTGTACGGCCATCCTATCAGTCCCATGGACTTGGCAGACAGATTATTGAAACGGTTCTCTCATGGCTGGAAAGCCAGGTTGAACAGGATGAAACCATCATGGTCAACCTCATGTCAGCCATGAACAAAGAAGCTTTCTACGAAAAACTGGGCTTCCACAAAAGACCTTTTGGAAATCACGGTTCAGGTATGAGCCGGTGGATTTCCCGGTAATCCTAGTCTTGTCCTGCCTGAGACAGTTCTCCTTCTTTCAACTCTTCATTTACCGCTTTCAGAATCGTCAGCGCTATCGGTCCCAAAAGTATGCCGCCTATATTAAAAAGCCGGATTCCAACATACACAGAAACTAATACGGGAAGAGGTTTTAATCCGACATCTTTGGCAAACAGTCTGGGTTCCATTACTTCACGAAGAAATGTTGCAATTACAAAAATGGTAATGAGCACCGCAGCGGCAAACCAGTCTCCACCAATGATCTTTATCAGACACCACGGTATCAGTATAATCCCGCTTCCGACGACAGGAAACGCATCAAAAACAGCAATTCCCACCCCGAACAAAACCCCATATTCATTTCCTATTATGCACAATCCAAGCGATGTCACGACCGCAATAATAAAAATAATAATCGCCTGGGATTTGATATACGCAAAACCCGCACGCTTAAATTTCTTTACTATTCCATGGAATTTTCTGTGTATACCCGGGAATGTATTGTCAAAAAGAATTAACAGGGTGGACAGTAAAAAAATAAAAGTCCCGGCAGCGATTTCTGCCCCACGTTTCAAAAAATGGAAAATAAAACCGGAAATCCGGGGGATTACATCTGTTCCGATATTCTCATAGAGTTCCATGGTCCGGCTCTGGGCATAATAATAGCTGGTTCCCGCTGCCAGATCAAACATCTGATCGCACTGACAGCAGATTTTCTCAATTTCCCGGATAAATAACTGCTCATATACCGGAAGCTTTTTTAACAAATACATTAACTGGGTGGTAAGCGTCAAACCGGTATATACAAGAAATCCGCCCACAGCGATTACACTGAGTAAGACGATGAGTACGGAGCTTACCTTCTTATTCCAATGGAGTTTTTGTGTTGTCCAGTTGATAACCGGTGAAAGAATCTTTGCAAAAATATATGCCAGGGCAAAAGGAAGAATCAGAGGCAGCAGATAACGGAAAGACAAAAACAACGCTGCCACCGTAATTCCTAAAAACAGATACCGTGATTTCATATTTCCTCCAATCGCAACGCTTTTTCAACTTAAAAATGGCTGGTATCCACCAGCCATTTTAGTATATGTATCTGTCCTGATTTTATTCGGTTACTTTTTTTTCGTATTAAAACGATAACCCACCCCCCATACAGTTTCAATGTACTGTGGATGTGAGCTGTCTTCCTCAATTTTCTCCCGAATTTTCTTAACATGCACGGTAACCGTTGCAATATCACCTCCAACAGAAGTAAGTCCCCATATTTTTTCAAATAACACTTCTTTTTCCAGCGTTCTATCCGGATTACTTGCAAAAAAACACAAAAGTTCAAATTCCTTCATCGTGAATGTTTTTTCTTCCCCACGAACAAATACACGTCTTGCCGTTTTATCAATACGGATATCCCCTGTTACAATCACTTCGTTCTCAACATCCCGCTCTTCCGCCTTATCTGTCAAAGCCTCATACCGGTTCATATGTGACTTTACCCGGGCCACAAGCTCACTCGGACTAAAAGGCTTCGTCATATAATCATCTGCTCCCAGCCCTAGCCCGTGAATTTTATCGCTATCCTCTTTCTTTGCCGACACCATGATAACAGGTGTCAGATATTTTTCCCTGAATTTTTCACAGATTTTAAATCCGTTTTCCCCCGGGAGCATGACGTCCAGAATCAACAGATCATATTCCCCGCTCATTGCCTTTTTTTCGCCCTCGGTTCCATCCGTCTCAATGGTAACTTCAAAATCACTGAGTTCCAGATAATCTTTCTCAAGCTCTGCAATTTGCAATTCATCCTCAATAATTAATATCTTTTTCAATGGTTTTCCTCCAATCCTTTGTATTTGGGTAATGAAAAAGAAATTTCCGTCCCTTTTTCCGGTTCACTGTCCGCCCAAATTTTCCCATGATGATCTTCAATTATTTTTTTTGCGATAGCAAGTCCAAGCCCGCTTCCACCTGTACTGGAATTCCGGGAACTGTCCGTGCGGTAAAACCTTTCAAAAATCATGGGAAGTTCTTCTTTCTGGATACCGATTCCATTATCCATGATATGAACAATTACATCCGTCTCTGTATCTTCGATACGGACAAAGACAATTCCCTGTTCCTCATTTATATATTTGGATGCATTTCCAATTATATTAATGATTACACGTTTTAGCTTTTCCCTGTCTATATTAACCTGAATATTCCTTTCTGCGAGATACTGATATACCAGATCAATTCTTTTCATTTCCAAATCAAGGGATAATGAACTTACACAGTCACTCATATATAAGTCCACGTCTATCATCTGAAAATCATACTGCATATTATCCTGGTAAATCTGGGCAAAAAAGGAAAGCTCGTCCACAAGTCCGGACATATCATCCGCTTTGTTCCGAATGGTAGTTACATACTTGGTCATTCTCTCCGGTGTACTGGCAATACCATCCAATATTCCCTGGGAATATCCTTTAATAGCGGTAATCGGCGTTTTCAGGTCATGGGTAATATTTCCTACAACCTCACGCATCAGCGCTTCGACCTTTTCACTGGCTCTGGCAACTTTTTCTGCCGATTCAAGCGCCTGTTTGTTTACACGGTACTGATTAACAATCAATATCACACTGAATCCGATCGTAGCAAGAGCTAAAAGACCAAGAATCACCATTCGCAGCGTATATCCCGTCCAATCCCCGGTAATATATAAGATGACAAACGAAAGCATAACCAGAATCTCTACAGCTATTGTACTAAACAAAGAATGCTGCAGCTGCTTTTTTATTTTCTCTTGCATGATAATCCTCATTCCGGAGCATTAATGCTCCAGTTGTATTGCATTTATTTCTTTTGTCAATAGTATAACATTTTTTTTCATCAAACGGTATTTTTTTTTATAAATAATTAAAAAAATTTTAATTATATCAGAAATTTAATAATATTTTACAAATTTTGGGAAATGTTTTCTTTTATTTTTTCGTATTTTTCAGAACAAACAGATTCCATTCTTGACGATTATTGTTTCATATAGTAATATAGAAGAGGTGCTTTTTTGCCCCACTTTATGATGTTTGTTATACATGTAAGGAGGAAATTCATGGGAAAAATACTTTTTACTTCCGAATCTGTTACGGAAGGTCATCCTGATAAAATCTGTGATCAGATATCCGACTCTGTTCTTGACGCCATGCTGGCACAGGATCCAATGAGCCGTGTTGCCTGCGAAACCGCAATTACAACAGGCCTTGTTCTTGTTATGGGTGAAATTACTTCAAATGCTCAGGTAGATATACAGCAGATCGTTCGCGATACGATTTGTGAAATCGGTTACGATTCGTCAGAAAAAGGCTTTGATGGCAATCTGTGCGGTGTTATGGTGGCTCTTGACAAACAGTCTTCTGACATTGCTATGGGTGTCGATAAAGCACTGGAAGCAAAACTTACGGACTCTCAAATCGAGGCGATTGGTGCCGGAGACCAGGGTATGATGTTCGGTTACGCGACCAACGAAACCGAGGAATATATGCCATATCCGATTCACCTGGCACATAAACTGTCCCGCCAGCTCTCCAAAGTGCGCAAAGACGGAACTCTTCCATATCTGCGCGCCGATGGAAAATCTCAGGTAACGGTAGAATACGACGCAAACGGAAAACCAGTCCGTCTAGACGCTGTAGTCGTATCGAGCCAGCACAGCGAAGATGTAAGCTGGGAACAGATTCAGAAAGATATCCGCGAACAGGTAATTGACGTTGTCCTGCCTGCAGAAATGATAGATTCGGATACCAAAATATACATCAATCCTACCGGACGCTTTGTCATCGGTGGACCAAATGGTGACAGCGGTGTTACCGGCCGAAAAATTATCGTAGATACCTATGGTGGCTGGGCGCGCCACGGCGGCGGTGCTTTCTCCGGAAAAGATCCGACAAAGGTTGACCGCTCTGCGGCTTACGCAGCCCGCTATGTTGCCAAAAACATTGTAGCAGCCGGTCTGTGTGACCGCGCAGAAGTTCAGCTCTCCTATGCAATCGGTGTAGCAAGACCTACCTCTGTGCGCATTGACACTTTTGGCACGGGCAAACTGCCGGAGGAAAAACTGGTGGACATTATTACAGAAAACTTTGATCTCCGTCCGGCCGGCATCATCCAGATGCTCAACCTCCGCCGTCCAATCTACAAGCAGACTGCTGCCTACGGACAGTTTGGACGACACGACCTTGACCTTCCATGGGAAAAACTGGATAAAGTTGACGCGCTGAAAAAGTATTTATAATTATTTTTAACTCCGAAAAGGAATCCCTTTTCGGAGTGCCATGCTCTCGTAGTTAAATGGATATAACAGCCCCCTCCTAAGGGGCAGTTGTGGGTTCGATTCCCGCCGGGAGTACTCGCGAAAAATGAAGCAATGCAAAGCGAAAGAGATAGGAAAAGTTGAGTTTACTCAAAACTTTTTCTATCTCTTTTGCTTTATAGTGCGAAGCACGCGGGCTTGCGGGTATCCGCAAGACTGGGCATTGCGAAGATATTGAGCCATGCAGAATCGGAAGAAACTCACATCTTGAGCTTGCTCATATGATGTGAGTTTCTTTTGATTCTATAAGGCGAATGCCCGTGGGACAAGGGCGAGGTACGAGCACTTGTACCGCGTGGCTCAAAGCCGAATAAGGGTATATTCTGTACTGCATTATTTCGTGTTTCTTCTTCTTATGTTTCGTAAATTATAGTTTCTTTAATACTAGATGCGTTTTTGCATTTAACTTAGCTGTAGGAAATTCTTCTCTACCTAATTTAATTCCCAAATCATCGTACGCATTTCTTCTATCGGATAATGTTTTATGTTTCCCGTAACAAGTCTTGATTTTGTTGCCTTTGCTGTTATATAAAACGGAATATCTTTTTCGTCGATTACTTCATCAGGTCTATAGTCAACCTCATTTACCTCAACAATCAGTGAATTTTTCCAAAACCATTCTATAATAAAATCAATAACATCATATACTCCTGCAAAAACTCGATCAAGGAATATATAGCATGCGTCTTTAGAATTTAGCAATGCAGACACAATAATATTTGTATCTATAACTACCTGCATAGCTTACTCTCCTTCTATAATTGAATTAATCTCGTCCATTGTCATTGAATTTTTTTCAACATACTTTTGTCTCATTCGCGCTAATCGTTTTTGATCTTCATTTGTATTTTCAGGCGACCTTGCAAAGCTTTTGACAAGGCTAAGAACCAACACCTGTTCATCTGGTTTTAATGCCTGAATGTCGCTAATATCTCTTGCTGTAACCATATTGATACACCTCCTCAAAATTCACTTGCCACTTCTTTAATAATTATGACGTTGGGGGCAAAAGGCAAAGAGCATTTTCTTGTACATCTTTCAATCCCTCATTCACAAAATCGGGGATTTCCTGTCTTGCCTGTTCCTCTGGTGTATATAGAATTTTTACAGCGAATTCCATACAATGCCCCTCCAATCTGCTCAACTTACATATAGTATAAATAATTTCACAGATAATAACAAGATTATTTCAAAAAAGCAAACTATCTTAACACTATCAAAAACAAGAGGACAATAAGTAAACGCTCCATAGTGGGTACATTGATAGTTTCTCATATATTTGAGATAATGACTTTACGATTAATTGTTTTATCAAAAAAGTTTAGCAAACCATAAAAAAATAAACATTAAGTAAAACGGGTTCGGACAAAGGGAAGTCCGAACCTCACTTACAAAATAATAATCTGGATTACCCATTTGCTATTGTAATCATTTCATAATTTTAGTATAATTTAATCAAAATATTGCTATATGAATTTAAGAAGTTGATTATATAATGATCTCATAAATACAGTCAGCCCCTGCGAATGAGCAGTAAATATTATGACTGCAGTTCGCTTGTCTGGAAAGCCTACCGCCTGATGGGGAAAACATTTGGGAATCGCAATTATGCCCCGGTAGCTGCGGATATTGCAAAGTGGTGTGCCGGCAAGAAAAAGATGGTGAAGGGTGGCGTCAGTGAGAAGAACATAACAAAAATGAAATTGCGGCCGGGTGACCTTGTTTTTCAAACAGGGGCGAAAAACGGACGCTACAAAGGAATTTACCATGTCGAGATGTTTGTGGGCTACCGCTGTTACGGATTCAATGGAAGCACACCGATGCTTATGCCCTGCTGGGCGGCCCGCTACGATGGGTATGCCTACGGTGCCAAATTGGTGGGGCGGCCCTGAGACGGAAACATTTTGAGATGAAAGGAGTTTATCATGTCGAATTATGTATTATGTTACACAAGGAAACCTGTTGACAGCGTACTCTATGACCCGAGATTGGCGTATAGTATGCATCTGGCCCTGAGCAGTGACGGTGTTCACTACCGGGGATTGAATCA
>JAXEJU010000016.1:0-4935 GCA_034101395.1 Eubacterium sp.
CATTATCTGTATTCGTGACGAATCTGTTTAAGATTCAGAGGCGAATACTTTGTACTCTTTTGCATCTGTTCCAACTCTGGTATGGCTGGAGCAGATGTAAGAGTTGGAAACTGCAAATATCTGCTTAATCAGCAGACACTAATTATTTTTGGATTACATTTTGCGGAAACTCAAGAATCTTAATTTGACATAATCTGACGGGGCGGATATAATTTGTTACGTGATTTTACAAATATGATTCCGGTGTCATAAGCCCCTTCGGGGCGTAACCGCTAAAATATGTTTGTTTGCAAGCTCGTTTGCAACACCACATATTTTGTGCGGTTGGTGCGAAACACCCTTATGACACCGGAATCCCAATAAGAAAAGGATATGTGATTTATGATTAATAAATGTAAACAATTATATGGGAAATACAGAGAAATTATTATATATTTGATTGTCGGTGTATTAACTACTATTTTCTCATGGTGTGCATGTTTTGTATGTGAACATTTTTTTATGGACCCGAACATTACCTGGCAGAATGCCTTTATCAACACGTTCGGCTGGGTTGCAGGCGTTTGCTTTGCCTATCCGCTGAACCGTAAATGGGTTTTTCAGAGTACGAATACAAATATTTTCAAAGAATTTATGGGATTTGCCGCTTCGCGTCTTTCCACATGGGTTCTGGATATTGTCATTATGGAGGTTACGGTAAATGTCTGGTCCATCAATTACTGGATTGCAAAAATATTTATTTCCTCCATTCTGGTTATGATTCTTAACTATGTATTCAGTAAAGTACTGATTTTTAAAAAAGACAAAAATCAGTAACGGGTTTCCACATAAAATCCTTCGCTTTTCAGCTCGGATTTTGTTATCTTCCGTCCCCAATGCACGGAACGGTTGAAATTCCTCTCCACGACGGTCAGAGTTTTCCCACTTTTTTGCATGACAATTACAGAGTGCCAGTTTCCATTGACAGCGACAATGCGAATATTAGAAGCCATGTTATTTTGCGTATGTTTGAATTTACATGAATTCTACAATATCATATTCCCTTGAAAAATTCAATAAAAGTCTTGCTTGAGTTTCCGCAGTTTTATCCACAACTGATCTATTTTTCCTATCTTTTGTCCACATCTTTCATAAATTGCAGAAAAAATAAGGAATCTCTTCCCTTTTTGATGTAAAATTATATCACGACTAATAATTCCCACTAAACAAAAAGCAAGGAGATTCCTTATGACTAATTTTACATCAAATACTTATCAAATGAAAAGAGAAATTTTAACTTTTTCAAATAAAATTTCCAGACAGCTTTCTAAACCCGACAGAAAATTTTCTGCTGACATGACTTATGGTATGTTGGCTTCTAATAGTTGCTTGTTAACAGACATTGTTGACCAGCTTCATGAACCTTCAAAAAAGGTTAACTCCGTTGAACGTCTTACCAGACACCTCAACAAAGGTGTCTCTACAAAGGCTCTGAATTCCTACTTGTCACTTGTAAAAACCATGGTTCCTAAAAATCCTGTCATTCACATCGATGATAGTGACGTAATTAAACCTGATGGTTATAAGTTCGAATCTCTTGGCATTGTAAGAGATGGTTCAAAGAGTACCAGCAAAAAATCAGTTTATGAAAAAGGATACCACGTAACAGAAGCCTGTGCTATAACTGACAGCAATCATCCGGTTAGTATTTTTTCCCGGATTCATTCTTCTCATGAAAAGAATTTTACATCTGCCAATACTATCACTTTTGCTGCTATGGAACGCGGTGCTGCTATGTTTAAAAGAGCAACATTGTAATGGATCGTGGCTATGATGATAATAAGATGTTTCTTAAACTTGATAAACTGAAACAGGATTACGTAATCCGATTAAAGTCAAACCGTAAGCTTTTTTATCATAACAAATGGGTAATGGCAACGGAACTCCGAAACCGTCGGAAGGGCAAGGTAAAAATGCCTTTATACTACAAAGGCAAAAATCACGAAGCGTATTTATCTCATGTAAAAGTACAAATAACAGCATCTAAAAAAGACATATATCTTGTACTTGTATATGGTATAACTGAACATCCAATGATGCTTGCAACAAACAAAGAAATCAAGTGTAAAGACGATGTAATTGATGTTGCAAAATGTTATTTTTCACGATGGAAAATAGAAGAATATTTCCGCTGCAAAAAACAGATGTTTCAGTTTGAAAACTTTCATGTCCGAAAACTTACTGCCATTAATACATTAAATTTTTATATCACTACATGCATGGCATTTCTGGCTCATATATCTATGAAGTCAGAAACAAATACACTTAAAGTTGCCGTTATTCAAAAAGCTAATCCAATAAAACAAAAAGTATTTTTTGCTATTATCGATTAGCAAAAGGTATCTTTGGCATACTTTCTTATGCCAAAGAAGGCGTCAGGCAATGGTTTCGAACAAAGCATCCTGCATACCGTCAATACCGACTCAGACTAATCTCTTAAAAATCCAAAAGAATACTGTTTCAAAAGCCCGGTTGAAACGGGGCTTATTAAAGTGCCTCTAATTTCTGAAATTCCTTTTTTATGCTTTAAAAAATCGAAAATTTGATATTCTGTATTACCTTAATTATTTTTGGATTACATTTTGCGGAAACTCAAGTTTTTTCCTTGAGTTTCTGCTTGAATTTCTGCCTGAGTTTTTGCATTTTCCGTCTTTTGGATTTAGCATGATATAGGTTTGATTATTTATCTGTATATGCTTATGTTCAAGTCAGCATACATACTTGCTCGGATAATTTCAGGCAGTCTTCCATTCAGGGTGTTATGAAGCGTCTGAAATCAAAAGGAGCAGAAGTAGTTATTTATGAGCCAATCCTGCATGAAGAGCGCTTTTTTGGCAATCGTGTCATTTGCGACTTGGATGAGTCTAAGAAATGCTGTGATGTAATAATTGCCAATCGATATGCTGAAGAACTGGCAGATGTTGAAGAGAAGATATATTCCCGGGATTTGTATATGAGAGATTGAATGTGGATAGCACCGGATGCTCTGTTGTGGAGCACACCGGTGTTTTTTTGTGATACAGAGAATCAACTCTTTTCATTCTTGTCGTTTTTCGACTTAATACGTTGTTTTACGCTTGTAATAAAATAAACTTTCTTCTTGCTTTTTGCAGTTTTCTGCTGTATACTCATTTTAAAGCAAGTGTCTATAATCTTTTTTCAAATATTCTGGGAACAATGGAAACATAACGTATTCACTTTGCTTTTTCAGGAAATCATTTCAACACATTCAAAAGAGCAAAGGGAATCGTGGGTATCTCCATCCCTTTGTTAACTTCAGAGGGAGGGGTTACTATCGGAAAGAAAGATATGGGAACAAAAAACTTAATGAATTATCCGGATGTATTCGCGGACATTGGAAATGTAAATCTATTTTCGGGCAAAACCGTACTGCATCCGGGAGAACTACAGTCGCTTCCGACCGAACTGATAGGTAAGCCGGATGGAAAAGGACTTGTTGAAAACCGTCTTGACAGCCGGATGCGGTACACGAAAGGCGGGACAGAAATCGCCATCCTGTGTGCGGAAAAACAGTCAGATATCTGTAATGTGATGCCGGTACGGGACATGGGTTACCAGTATATAAATTATTTGGATCAGATAAAAAAACGGCAAGTAAAGCAAAAAGGAAAGGGAAAGCGTTTGTTTACCAAGTGGCTGCCTGACGGTTCGAAACTGAAACCCGTTATTACCTTTGTCTTGAACTACAGCGGAAAAAAGTGGGAAAGTCCGCTTTCGTTAAAAGATATGCTCGACATTCCGGAAGAGCAGAGAGAACTGTGGGAGCCATGGATTACCGACCATCCGATTCATGTAATAGACCTGGCAGAGCAGGATGAAGAGACACGGAAAAAATATCATTCGGATTTTCGTCATATCGTGGATTACCTTGCATGCAAAGGAGACAAGGAGAAGCTGAAAAAGTTCCGGCAGGATGAGACGCGGATTGTGACGCATCCGGAAGAATTTCTGGACATGCTGGATGCATTTGCGGGAACAAGAAACTATCGAGCAGTGAAGAGAACACTGGAAAAGCAGAAGAAGGAAGGAGAACCGGAGAAGATGTGTGTATTATATGATATGGTATTTGGAGAGGGCAAAACAGAAGGAATACAGTTGGGCAAAGAAACTGGCAGACGTGAGGGTCGACGTGAGGGCAGACGAGAAGGCAGACGAGAAGGCCGGCGAGAAGAGGCCATAACAAACGCCCGGATGTTATTTAAAAACGGCGTGAGCATGGAGCTCGTGGCAGCGAGCATTACAACACTGTCGAAAGAACAGCTGGAAGAGATATATAAAGAGACAGTGGACGGGGCTACGGATTGAGAATGTTTATTGAAATTAACGGGGAGGGGTTACTATCGGAAAGAAAGATATGGGAACAAAAAATTTAATGAATTATCCGGATGTATTTGCGGACATTGGAAATGTAAATCTGTTTTATGGTAAAACGGTACTGAATCCGGCAGAACTCGAGTCACTGCCGACGGAACTGATAGGTAAGCCGGACGGAAAAGGTCTTGTTGAAAACCGCCTCGACAGCCGGATGCGGTATGCGAAAGGCGGGACAGAAATCGCCATCCTGTGTGCGGAAAATCAGTCGGACATCTGCAATGCGATGCCGGTGCGGGACATGGGTTACCAGTATGTGAATTATCTGGAGCAGGTCAAGAAAATTCAGGTAAAAGAAAAGGTAGAGGGAAAGAAGCTGTTTACCAAGTGGCTTCCTGACGGCACGAAACTGAAACCCGTCATTACCTTTGTCTTGAATTACAGCGGAAAAAAGTGGGAAAGTCCGCTTTCGTTAAAAGATATGCTGGAGATTCCGGAAGAGCAGAGAGAACTGTGGGAGCCGTGGATTACCGACCATCCGATTCATGTAATCGACCTGGCAGA
>JAXEJU010000017.1:0-31806 GCA_034101395.1 Eubacterium sp.
CTGGCCTCTGGTGTACCGGTTGTATTACCAAATGCATAGCCGGGTAGCCAAGCCGGGACGGGATAAACGCTGAAGGCATCTAAGCGTGAAGCCCCCCTCAAGATAAGATATCCCTGACATAAGTCAATAAGACCCCTTGAAGACGACGAGGTCGATAGGTCCGAGGTGGAAGTACAGTAATGTATGGAGCTGACGGATACTAATAGGTCGAAGGCTTGACCTTAATCGGTTTGGAATGGTTTAAACAATGTGTAGTTTTGAAGGTATAATGATCCTCGATAGCTCAATGGTAGAGCACACGGCTGTTAACCGTGGGGTTGTAGGTTCGAGCCCTACTCGGGGAGTTAAAGTATAGTAAAAATCCGTAGATACGCAGGTATCTACGGATTTTTTTATGAATTTATTGTAATTTTAATATACAAAACCGTAGTGTATAAGTGGAGGTGAAAAAATGGAAGACCAGCTGATTATAGAATTATTTAATACGCGTTCCGAAGAGGCTGTTAAGTCACTGGAGGATAAATATGGTGCATTATGTAAAGCGATTGCATATCGAATTGTAAATAATGAGCAGGATGCTTTGGAATGTGTGAACGACACCCTGTTTGCTGTATGGAACAGGATACCGCCTGAAAATCCAAATCCGCTGATTTCTTATGTCTGCAAAATAGTTAAAAATATTGCATTAAAAAAATATGAATATCTGCATGCTGAGAAAAGAAACTCTGCTTATGAAGTTGCTTTAAGTGAACTGGAGGCAACAATTTCAACCAAAGGAATGATAGATGATAAATTGCTTGTGAAGGAACTACAAAAAGCAATTAATAAGTTTCTTGAACGACAAAAGAAATTGGACCGTATATTTTTTGTGCGGAGATATTGGTTTACAGATTCGATATCTGAAATTGCTGACACATACGGGAAAAGTGAAAATTATGTCAGAGTACATTTACACAGAACCAGAGAAAAACTGAAACAATATTTAAACAGGGAAGGATTGATAGAATGAATAGAAAAGAAATTGAAAAAATGCTTGATGGAATTGATGATAAGTTTATAGCGGAGGCTGCAAATAAATCTGGGAACACAAGTAAGTATAAATCAAAGGTTTCTGCAAAAATCATTGCTGCTGCATCAATATGTCTTTGCGTTGTTGGAATTAGTGCTTCCGTTCTTGCTGCTACGAATAGCACATTCCGGGGATGGCTTAACCCATTTCACGCAGAAAATGTTAAAATAGAACATGGTCGCGGAGTAACAATTACAAAAGAAAGAAACAAAGAAGAGTCTATTTTACAGAAATATTATCTTGTTTTAAATTATTTGCCGAAAGGATATCAATGCGACGGAGATGATACTTTTATTTACTATGGTTCGAAAGGTGAAACTGACTTTATAAATATCGCTTATTTTCATTTACAGAGTGAGTTTACGAATATTCTTCCACAGGCAGATAAAATTGATAAGTACGAAACAACCGCGGGAATCGCGTATATTGCATTAGGTAAAGAAGCAAACAGAGCTTGGATTTTATTTCATAAAGGTTCTTATATGATGGAGTTGAGGGATGATAACAAAATGTTATCCAAAAAAGAAATTCAAAAAATAATGGAAGGGGCAGATATAAGTGCAGAAAAGCCCTGTGTTATTTATGAAACGCTGGAATGGACTGAAAAATTACAGGAATCCTACAAGGCATGGTTGAAAAAATATGCAAATTATAAATAAAATTTCTTTTTTGCAACATTTTCAATTCCTGATTCGTTTTATTGATATAAAGCAAAACGAAGGAGGTTTCAAGCATGAGAAAAATTGGAGTTTTTATTTGCGGATTGTTGATTGCGGCTGGCATGATAATGCTTTCACCAGAATCCGCCAAAGCCTATGAGGAGAATGGCTTTTACTATGAGGTTGAGGATAAGGAAGCGGTTATTACAGGGCGGGTCTGGCAGGAAAAACTGCCGAAAGAACTGGTAATCCCGTCTAAAATTGGAGGCTTTACTGTCACGAGAATCAGTAGCTATGCATTTATTGATGCATCATACGAGGAGATTTCGGTTCCCGATACAGTAGAGGAAATAGGCATGAGGGCTTTTGCCAGAAATCAAAAATTAAAACGAGTTACACTGTCAGATAATCTAAAGGTAATCGAAAAGGACTTGTTTTATAATTGCAGTAAACTCACTGACGTGAAGATGGGAAATAAGATAAAAACAATTGGCAGGAATGCTTTTAGTAATTGTATTTCTCTTAAAAAAATTACGCTTCCGGATAATGTAAAAAAAATCGAGGGAGGTGCGTTTGGGAGATGTTATAAACTGTCGGAAATTACTTTAGGAAGAAAACTAAAGGAAATTGGCAACCGTGTTTTTTATAAAGATTATGATCTCGAGAAAATTGCATTACCTGAGGGATTGAAAACTATCGCAGATGAAGCTTTTGGAAAATGTGAGGGACTGACAAAAGTTACGTTTGCAAATCCAAAAACAAAGCTTGGTAAACAGGTGTTTAAAAATTGCAAATCACTGGTCAGAGTATCTTTACCGGGACAGTTAAAAACGATTCCGGAAGCAACTTTTTACCAGTGTACCAAATTAGAGAAAGTGAACATACCAAAAACAGTTTCTATTATTAAGAAGAATACATTTTGGGGATGTAGCTCTCTTAAAAATTTCCGGTTGAATAAAAATATTTATGCAATTGGCGACCAGGTTTTTGCCCAAAGTGGTCTGAGAAAGATTACATTAAATGAAAAACTTCAGTTTGTCGGAAATGGAGCATTCCGTGGCACCAAATTGGAAAAACTGAAATTTCATAATAAAGTTACTTATATCGGAAACCGGCTTTTTGCTGACTGCCGAAAATTAGAGACAATTTCGATTCCTGCGAGTGTGAAGGGAATCAATCCGGGTGCCTTTAATAACTGTATCAGCCTGAGAGAAATTAATGTGGCAGAGGGTAACAAAAACTACAGCAGTCAGAATGGTGTTTTATATAATAAGAAAAAAACACGATTAATTCAGTATCCGTTGCACAAAACCAATGCATCATTTCACGCGCCGGGTACATTGAAAAATATTCGTGCAAATGCGTTTTCAGAAAACCGATATTTAAAGTCTGCAGTTATTTCTGCTAAAACGATTGGACGTTATGCATTTGCCAACATGAGTAAACTTCAATCGGTAATTATCCAGAATGGAGCTGTACGGATTGGTGATGGAGCATTCCGCGGAAATACGAAAATGACTAAAGTGGTACTTCCGGATTCCGTGGTAAAAATAGGGGCAGAAGCATTTTTGAATACGAACCTGCAGACAGTTCATATCTCTTTTAGACTCAAAGAACTCGGAATAGATGCCTTTTTAGGATGCCACAAGCTGGCTGCTTTCGAAGGGGGGAAAAGTCCATCTTATTCCGTGAAAGATGGTGTTTTGTACAATAGGAAAAAAACGGAACTTATCAAATATCCAGCGCAGAAAACCGATAAACAATTTGTAGTTCCAAATAGTGTTAAACGTATAAGAAGTGAGGCATTTGACCATACGGCAAAACTGATGAAACTAGAAATCGGAACAAAGCTCAAAAAACTGGATTTCCATTCTGTTTATAAAGCAAAACGGTTAAAATCGGTTACTTTCAATACAAGAAAGTTGTCAAATGGAGCTACTTATGGCAGTATCCAGGAGTGTGACCGTCTGGCCGTTATTGTAGGACCAAATGATTATGTAATGCGTGAACTGGCATACGGAGCGAATGCAACGCTGATTACATTGTAAAAAAAAAGAGGCGATTTATATGAAGGCTGAATGGGAAAAAAAATTGTATTTATTTGCATCTGTTTGTTTTTTAATCACATTGTGTTTTGCATCATCGGTTACCGGTGATGCGAAAACCATAAAAAAGAATATTACGATATTACAGGGACATTACCGGAAAATACCGTATAATTCTACAGATGTAAAAAAAATGGAAGTGAGCAGTAAGCGATTGCAGGTTAAAGCGGGAGACTATTCGATTAGGATTCGGGCAAAAAAAGCAGGAAAGGAATCATTTTCTTTTCAACCGGTAGGTATTAAAACCCGATATTGCTATACAGTAACGATACGTCCTTTGAAGGAAGTCAGGAATGAGGCAGATAAAAAATTGGGGAATAAGATGAAAAGACTTCCGCTGGGAACAAAATTTGCCTGTATCGATTTGAACAAAGATGGCATTAAAGAACTATTTTATCCGGGGAAAATCGTGTATTATAATTATCAAAAGAGGAAATGCGAGACACAGAAATTTCCGGCATCCGAGCTGTATGTATCGGATGAGTCAAAAATGATTTTTGCCATTCGTTCATTTCCTGAAAAGCAGGAGGCGTTTTCTTATACCAGTATGTTTCTGATTCCGTCGGAGACATGCATTTTCCGTCTGGATGATACGGGAACCGGTTTCCGTGAATATACAGAGAATGGGAAAGAAGAGTACGGTGCAAAAAATCCATATGCCTATTATGACTATTGTTATGATCAGGATGATTATGATTATGAGGATCTGTCTGAAGATGAAGTAAGAGAAAAAGTACAGAAAAAGATGCCGGGAATCCATAAGATACGAATGAAAAAGCGCTAGTTGTACGCTTTGAAAAAATTACAAAATAGAATCCCTAAAATCACTTGCATTTTAGGGATTCTTATGATAATATATTTAATGTTGACGCGTTTATTTGGCGCGAATAATATGGCTCCATGGTCAAGCGGTTAAGACACCGCCCTTTCACGGCGGTAACAGGGGTTCAAATCCCCTTGGAGTCAGTTATGACTTAAGATGGATAGACAGCGGGGGGATTTGAACCCCCGAAGTTTGCGAAGCAAACTTCCTGAGCGAAACTTGCTTTCGCTCTATCCCCTTGGAGTCAGTTATGACTTAAGATGGATAAAGCGAAACTTGCTTTCGCTCTATCCCCTTGGAGTCATCTGAGGACCTTTAGCTCAGTTGGTTAGAGCATCCGGCTCATAACCGGACGGTCCGGGGTTCGAGTCCCCGAGGGTCCATTTTGGCCTAGTGGCTCAGTTGGTTAGAGCGCCGCCCTGTCACGGCGGAGGTCGTGGGTTCGAGTCCCATCTGGGTCGTTTGTACAGAGGTTCTGTACAAAAACTTATTACGCTGGTGTGGCGGAACTGGCAGACGCCCAGGACTTAAAATCCTGTGGGTAGTGATACCCGTACCGGTTCGATCCCGGCCACCAGCACTTCTGAAGGGGGAAGTACAGATGTTTCTGTAGCTTCCCTTTTTTAAAAATATCGTACACAAGGAGGTACATATTCAATGAGCAAAGAGATACCATATAAAATTTATCTCGAGGAAAATGAGATGCCGAAGCAGTGGTACAATATGCGGGCTGATATGAAAAATAAACCGGCACCACTTTTGAATCCTGCTACAGGGGAAGCACTGAAAGTAGAAGATTTAAGTGGAATTTTCTGTGAGGAGTTAGCAAAACAGGAATTGGATGATACGACAGCGTACATTGATATTCCTGAAGAAATACTGAATTTCTATAAAATGTACCGTCCGGCACCGTTGGTGCGTGCGTATTGTCTGGAGAAATATCTGGATACACCGGCGAAGATTTATTACAAATTTGAGGGAAATAATACATCGGGAAGTCATAAGTTGAATTCTGCGATTGCACAGGCGTACTATGCGAAAAAACAGGGATTAAAGGGTGTTACTACAGAGACTGGAGCTGGTCAGTGGGGAACCGCGCTTTCTATGGCATGTTCATATCTGAATCTGGACTGCCAGGTGTTTATGGTAAAGGTATCTTATGAGCAGAAACCATTCCGGAGAGAAGTGATGCGTACATATGGAGCAAATGTAACGCCTTCGCCATCTGACAAAACAGAAGTTGGTCGTAAGATTCAGGCAGAATTTCCGGGGACAGGAGGAAGTCTTGGCTGTGCAATATCAGAAGCGGTAGAAGCCGCAGTGAGCCAGGAAGGATACCGCTATGTACTTGGTTCTGTGTTATCACAGGTTGTTTTACATCAGTCGATTATTGGACTTGAAAGTAAAATTGCATTGGATAAATATGGAGAAAAACCGGATATTGTCATTGGATGCGCCGGTGGTGGTTCCAATCTGGGAGGATTGATTGCACCATTTATGGGAGAGAAGCTGAGAGGAGAGGCCGATTACCGGATTATTGCTGTGGAACCGGCATCCTGTCCAAGTTTTACAAGAGGAAAATATGCGTATGATTTCTGCGACACAGGAGCTATCTGCCCACTGGCAAAGATGTATACACTTGGAAGCAGCTTTATGCCGGCACCGAATCATGCGGGAGGACTTCGTTACCACGGCATGAGTACGATTCTGTCACAGTTGTATGATGATGGTCTCATGGAGGCAACCAGCAGAAAGCAGACAGAGATATTTGAAGCGGCAGAACAGTTTGCAAGAGTGGAAGGAATTCTGCCGGCACCGGAGAGCAGTCATGCCATCCGTGTTGCCATGGATGAGGCAATTAAATGCCGTGAAACCGGAGAGGAAAAAACGATTCTTTTTGGTCTTACGGGAACAGGATATTTTGATATGTATGCGTATGAAGCATTCCATAATGGCAAAATGAAGAATTATGATTTGAAAGATGAGGAAATCGCGGCAAGTCTTGCCAAACTTCCTAAGGTGCCGGGAGTGAAATAGTTCACGCAAATAAATAGTTGATAAAAATTCAGGTCTGAGTTCACAGGACGTTGTATATAGTGAATTTGGACTTGATTTTTTTTATTGAAAGAGTATAATAAGGATGTTTAAAAAACAATAGGAGGCGTATGAAAAATGGAAATGGCAGCAGAGATTTTAGCAGTTATCATATTTCTTGCAATGTTTGTTCTGATTGTTTTGGACAAAATTGAAAGGCAGTATGTAACGTTAGGCTGTGGTGTACTGACTTTGATTGGTGTATTTGGTATTTGCATGAGAGATGTGGGTGCTATTTGGGATGTTCTGAATATCAAGAGTATCTTTACTACGGACTTCTGGTATCAGATAACGGAAAGCGAATCGAGCGGGATTAACTGGTCAACCATTATCTTTATTGCCTGTATGATGATTATGGTAGAGGGTATGGCGCATGTCGGATTTTTCGACTGGCTATGTATGAGAATTGCAAAGCTCGTTCATTTTAAAACCGTTCCAATTTTTATTACTTTTATGATAATGTCAGCAATTCTAGCAATGTTTATTGACAGCATTACGGTTATACTTTTCCTTGCCGCGATTACCATTAAGTTATCGCAACTTTTGAAATTTAATCCGGTACCGATGATTATGTCAGAAATCTTTTGTGCGAATCTCGGTGGTTCGGCAACGATGTGTGGAGATCCGCCAAACATTATTATTGGAACATCAATGCATTACAGCTTTTTTGATTTTGTATCAAATACCGGACTGATTGCCGGTATATGCCTCATTTTGATTGTTCTGTATTTTTATCTTGTATTCCGCAGGGAACTGAAGGTAAAAACCGGAGAAGTGGAAGTGAAAGAAGAGGATCTGAATCCTTCGAATGCCATTAAGGATAAAACTGGATTCATTTTCAGCACCATTATTTTCCTGATTGCGGTAGTCCTTCTTGTGACACATGCACAGACACATCTCACGGTGGCAACAATCGGTGTATTTGTTGCGATTCTGACCGTGATTGCTGCCGGTAAAAATACAAGAACATTGATGAAAAAAGTAGATTACAAGACACTGTTATTCTTTATCGGTTTGTTTGTTGTGGTTGGCGGACTTGAAAAAACCGGAGTATTGGAAGCAATCGCCGGATTTATTGAGAAAGTCAGTGGCGGTAATGCTTATGTGATGATTGCCATCATTATCTGGCTGTCGGCAATTGCAAGTGCTTTGGTTGATAATATTCCATTTGCTGCAACTATGGTTCCGGTAATCAAAAATCTTGGAATGGGAAATATGCAGTTTCTTGCAGTTCTTGCGTGGGGACTTTCTCTTGGTACGGATATTGGCGGAAGTGCAACTCCGATCGGAGCATCTGCCAATGTAGTCGGAATTTCCGTAGCGGAAAAGTCCGGACACAAGATTGGCTGGGGCAGATACTGTAAGGCTGCGGTTCCGGCGACCATTATCGTGATTGTCGTATCCATGATTGTAATTTTCATTCGTTATGGCGATATTCTGCAGTCTATTCATTAGTAATTGAATTAGTTTTAGAGGCGCGCGCTTTTCAGCCGCGCCTTTTATGTTCATGAAACACCGGCTTTAAAAGAATCGGTGTAATCGTAGTAGTTATCACGACAACGATGATAATAGGCCCCATGAGTATGCTTGGCATAAGTCCAAGGGCAGTTCCCTTGCTTGCAATAATCAGAGCAACTTCACCGCGGGAGATCATACCGATACCAATCTGAATCGCTTCCCGGTTTGTATAGTGGCAGATTTTGGCTCCCAGACCGCATCCAGTCAGTTTTGTAATCATAGCGACCAGTGTGAGAGCAACCGCAAAGGCGATGATAGCACCACTCATTTCCGGAAGCACCACTTTTAAGCCGATACTTGCAAAGAAGATTGGTGACAGATAGATATAGGAAAGCGTATTGAACCGACAGGACAGATACGGTTCTTTTTCCGTCATGGAAAGAATAATGCCGGCGATATAGGCTCCGGTTATATCGGCAACGCCAAAGAATCGTTCGGCGATGTAACTCATCACCAGACAGAATACAAAGGCAATGATAGTATGGCGCTGCAATCCTTTTTCAGAGCGGAGACACCATATATGATAAAATTTATAAAAACCAAATCCTGCGATAGCGGCAAAGAGAAAGAATGCAATTATCTTTAAAATTACAAACCCGATTTGTACACTGTCATCAGCCATGCTGGTAATAATGGTTAGTGCGATTATGCCAAGGATGTCATCAATAACGGCGGCACCAAGAATCGTGTTTCCGGCAGTTGTTTTTAATTTTCCCAATTCTTTTAAAGTCTCTACTGTAATACTGACCGAGGTTGCTGTCAGAATAACACCAATAAATGCATTCTGTAGAAAAGTGTTACATGATGCATCCGAGGCAATCAGGGATGGGCGGTTAAATATATAGGCGATGGCAAATCCACCAATCAGTGGTACGATAACACCGAGAAGAGCAATCAGAAAAGATGCCTTACCGGTTCGTTTCAGTTCCTGAATATCCGTTTCCATTCCTGCGCAGAACATGAGGACAATGACACCAATCTCGGCCGATTCACAGATGAAATCCGTCTGTGAAATGATGTTGAGCATACCGGGACCGAGGATCAGACCGGCCAGCAGAGCTCCTACAACCTGAGGCAGATTTATGCGTCTGGTGAAAAGTCCAAGTATTTTAGTACTGAACAGGATAAGTGCAAGATCAAGTAAAAATTTGTAGCTTTCCATAATTATCACACCTCTCTGTTTCTAAAATGCTGTGGGCAATACAGCAAGTGTCAGTCGCTTTTTACCATGCGGTAGCCAACACCCAGTTCATTGATAATATACTGGTTTTGTCCTACGCTGGAGCCAAGCTTTTTCCTTATATTAGCCATATTAACCTGTAATTTTTTGATACTTCCTTCATCACTCCAATTCCATATGGCTTTAATGATTTCTGCGTACGTCATAATGTGTCCCGCATGTTCCGAAAGCAATGCAATGATGTTGTATTCGGTCGGAGTCAGTTTGATTTCCTTTTTATGAACGAATACAAGGCGCTGATCATAGTCGATAACAAGCCCGTTCTGTATGTATTTTTTGCTTGATTCCATAGACTGGGTACTTTGGTACCGAATCCGTAAGTTGGCACGGATGCGAGCCCGTAATTCAGCGTTGCTGAATGGTTTAGTTATGTAATCATTAGCACCCCGGTCGAGTGCGTCTACCTTATCGTTTTCGTTTGTACGGGCGGACAACACAAGTATGGGGGTCAGGGACTCTTTTCGAATTTCACTGATTAAAAATAGTCCATCCTGATCACCCAGTCCCAGATCGAGCAGGATAACATCCGGACAGTGGGAGTGGAAAAGCATTTCTCCCTCTGTTGCTGTGTATGCAGTAATGACCTGATAATCATTGGCTTCCAGATCTGCCTTAATAAAATTGGATATATTTTTTTCATCTTCAATAACCAGGATTTTGTATCGATTTTCCATTTTCATCCCTCCAAAGGTAACGTAAACCAGAAACAACATCCGCCATTTTGACGATTGTAAGCACCCATTTTTCCCTCATGTGCATCAACAATGGAGGAGCAGACAGAGAGTCCGATTCCCATGCCGCGGGTGTGATCACCGACCGTAAGGCGTCTGTTTTCACTGTTGTCAAACAGAGAAGATAGTGTAAATTTCTCAATTCCACAGCCGTTATCTTTTATATTAAAAAGAATGTACTGTTTTTTTGTGCGTACCTGCAGGGTAAGTCGTGTCATACCGGTTGCATGCTGTACAGCATTTGCCAAAAGATTCAGAAGAACCTGTTCGATGAGAACAGAATCCATCGGAATGGAAATAAAGTCTTTTGGAATTGAGACATTAATCTTTAAATGCGGGTATCTGCGGTTAAAATCGACAATAACCGTGTCAATCAGTTCCTCCAGAACGACGGGAACCTTTTGCAGGCGGACACCATTTGTTCCATCCATTTTTGTGACAGAAAGAAGGTTTTCTACCATCCGGATAAGCCATTGGGAATCATCGCGGATACCCGTTAATAATTCGTCTGTCCGTTCCTGTGATAGTTTATTCCTGTCATTTAGCAGCACATCGCTTGAACCATATATGGTGGTAAGCGGAGTACGCAGATCATGAGAAATCGCACGCAGCAGATTGGCACGCATCTTTTCCTTCTCGTTTTCCATCTTCAGTTTTTCCTGATACTTAATTTGAGTAATTAATGTGCTTGTCATAATCGTGATAATAAGCATTACACAGGCTGCAACGATATCATCGGATATTGTAAAGCCAAATGCCATATAGGGAAAGGTAAATGCAAAATTTACTGCCAGTACACTCAGAAGGGAGGCGGCAATTCCATATAAATACCCGTCCGTGTATCGCGAAATCAGAAATACAGCCAGCGAAAAAATAGCAGGTATAATTGATTTGGCGTCAATCAGTTGATTAAGAACCAAGCATATAAAAAAGGATACCAGTAACGTTACAAATGTGATTACTATGTTTTTAAGCAATTTGTTCCCGGGTTTCATAGTTCACCTCCTGGTCGTTTTCGATTATAGCACGTTGATGGTAAAGATTCAGTTAAGATTTTACCACAAAAATTAATATTTTGAAAAGACTTTACAAAACATATGCTTTGTGTTAGAATTAAACAAACAAATGTTCGAAAAAAGAAGGGAGGGAGGAAAAATGGCACTTTCACAGGAGATATTTCAGAAACTGGAAATACTGACGGATGCGGCCAAATATGATGTGGCATGCACCTCAAGCGGTTCCAGCAGACGCGGGGTAAAAGGGACGATGGGGAATGCTGTGGCGGGAGGGCTTTGTCACTGTTTTGCAGCGGATGGCAGATGCATTTCTCTTCTGAAAATTTTACAGACAAATGAATGTGTATATGATTGTAAATACTGTCAGAACAGAATTTCAAGAGATGTGGAGCGGGCGACATTTACACCGGAGGAAATCGCAGAACTGACGATTTCCTTTTATAAAAGAAATTATATAGAGGGATTATTTTTGAGCTCGGGGATACAGAAAAATCCGGATTATACGATGGAGCAGATATATAAAGCGGTTTATCTCTTACGGACAGGCTATCATTTTAATGGATATATACATGTAAAAGCGATTCCGGGAGCCGACCCTGTTCTGGTGGAAAAAACAGGTTGGCTTGTGGACCGCATGAGTGTAAATATGGAACTTCCGACTGCAGATGGACTCCGTATGCTGGCTCCCCAGAAGAGCCGGAAAAAAATTCTCACCCCTATGCGGCTCATTCAGGGAGGAAGAAGAGAGAACGCCCTCCTGCAGGATGCGTTACATCATTTGCCGTCCCGTCAGGAAAGCACGTATGCGTTACCGGAAAAGGGGAAACATTATTTACAGGAAAGTCATCCGGGACAGCACTTTGTCCCGGCTGGTCAGAGTACACAGATGATTATTGGGGCCACGGCGGAAAGTGACTATGAAATCGTACATATGGCAGAGGCGTTGTATCAGAAATTTGACTTAAAAAGGGTGTTTTATTCAGCATTTGTAAATACAACCGGTGATTCTCTTCTCCCGGATACGTCAGAGAGCGGTCCGCCGCTCTTACGTGAACACAGGTTGTATCAGGCAGACTTTCTGATGCGCTTTTACCGGTTTCGGGCGGATGAGATTATTACAGCGGACAATCCTCAGTTAAATGTACAGATCGACCCCAAATGTAACTGGGCACTTTCTCATCTGGAATATTTTCCGGTGGAAGTCGGGACAGCGAGTTATCACACGCTTCTCCGGGTGCCGGGCATCGGTGTCAAATCAGCAAAACGGATCGTTGCAGCCAGACAAATGGGAAGCCTTGATTTTACATCACTGAAAAAGTTTGGTGTAGTTTTAAAGAGGGCCATGTATTTTATTACCTGTCATGGTAAAATGATGATGCCGATTCGGCTGAATAAGGAATTTATTTTGATGAATCTGCTGGGACTTGATGAAAAACTTCCACCCGCGATTACGGGCAATGGCTATCGCCAGATGTCGCTTGAGGATATGACACAGTTGACACTTGAGCAAATCGGATAAATACAGGAGGTCAGCATGAAAAATATATATTTGTGTGAGGATTCTCTGGAAGGAATTCTATCCGCTGTCTATAAAGCCTATGAAGACAGGCATGATCACGCAGATAATGAAATCCGTATTCAGACACCATCGTTTAACAGGGAATTGTTTTGCCAGTATTTAACGGTCACCACGGATTTTGAGCGGGCAGTCAGGGTTGCCCGGACTGTTCAGAGGAAAATTTCCAATGAGGCATATTTGCTTTTGGAACGGACTACGGCATCCTGGCAGAAAGAAAAGGCAGATGCGATTTATCGTTTTATTATCGATGGATTACGGATGGGAAATAAAATACTTCAGTATTTGACAGCACCTTATATGCAGATACTAAGTCAGATAGATAAAAGTGTGAATAATGAAATCTGTCATTTTAGAGAATTTCTTCGATTTGAGGAATTGGAAAATGGAACATTATTTGGTAGAATAAATCCTAAGAATGCAGTTCTTCCTTATATGGCCGACCATTTTGCCGACCGCTTATCCGGCGAAGAGTGGGTTATCGCAGACACCGTGCATCAGACAGTGCTGATACACAGGAAAAATCAACAGTGTCTGTATGCGACAATGGAAGAAGCAGCATTTGATGAATTGGAACTGCGCTATTCCGAAGAGGAAGAAGATATGCAGAAGCTGTGGAAACTTTTTGTGGATACGATAGCCATTCGTGAAAGGATTAATCCCCATCTTCAAAGCCAGCTTCTGCCATTGCGTTTCCGCACATATATGAAGGAGTTTACAAAGTAATGAAATTTTATTTTGCCCCTCTGGAGGGGCTTACGACATATGTTTACCGCAATATACATCACCGGATGTTTAAAGGAATTGATAAATACTATACACCGTTTGTATCACCATCTTCCAATCATAATTTTAAGAGCCGGGAAAAGAAAGATGTCATTCCGGAGCATAACCGGGATGTCCCTGTTGTGCCTCAGATTCTTACAAACCATGCAGATGAATTTTTGTACACGGCAGAAAGACTTGTGGAATACGGATATCAGGAAATAAATCTGAATCTCGGTTGCCCGTCCGGAACTGTGGCATCCAAAGGCCGAGGTTCAGGTTTCCTTGCAAAGCCGGAGGAACTCGACCGGTTTTTAGATGAGATTTATGAAAAGAGTAAAGTTCCGATATCGATAAAAACGCGGATTGGCAGGGATACACCGGATGAGTTTTATGAATTACTGAAAATCTATAACCGGTATCCGGTATACGAATTGACCATACATCCCCGTGTACGGAAAGATTTTTATAAAAATAAGCCTAATTGGGAAATCTTTGAAATGGCGCTATCCGAGAGCAAAAATCCGGTCTGTTATAATGGTGATATCAACACAGCAGAGGATTATGAACGGTTCAGGGAGCGTTTTCCCTCTGTTGATCTTATGATGATTGGAAGAGGGCTGATTGCGAACCCGGCACTTATAGAGCAGATAACGTTTGAAAAGCCGACCGATAAAAAACAGATACTTTCCTTCGAGAAAGAATTAAGAAATTCTTATTTGGATATTATGTCTTCTGAACCGGTTTTGTTTAAAATGAAAGAGATATGGACCTATATGTACATCTTGTTCCCGGAACATGAGAGACTCTGGAAAAGCATCAGAAAAACACACCGGTTGTCAGAATATGAAGACATTATGCGTATGCTTGCGCATTGACAGAGAATGGAAAATATGGTAGCTTTTACCATATACTTTTGAGCAAGGAGAAGAAGAGACAAATGGGAATTATCGAGATCATATTGTTGGGTATCGGTCTGTCAATGGATGCTTTTGCCGTCTCTGTCTGTAAAGGACTTTCGGTGAGTAAATTACAGATAAAGCATGCTCTGACTGTGGGGATATATTTCGGAGGGTTTCAGGCTTTGATGCCACTTATCGGATATTTGTTGGGAACCCGTTTCCAAAGTCTTATCGCATCAGTCGACCACTGGATTGCTTTTGCGCTACTCGTACTAATCGGTGCAAACATGGTGAGGGAAGCGATTGGAGAAGAAGGAGAAGAGAAGAATGATTCTTTTTCATTCTGTACCATGCTGCCACTGGCAGTTGCAACCAGTATTGATGCACTGGCGGTCGGTATAACGTTTGCCTTTTTGCAGGTACAGATCGTTCTTGCTATTTCCCTGATTGGATGTATTACATTTGTTCTCTCGGCAGCAGGTATCAAAATTGGAAATGTATTTGGAGCACGCTATAAGAAAAAAGCTGAGATAACCGGAGGAGCAATTCTGATTCTTCTGGGAATAAAAATATTATTAGAGCATTTAGGAATTATTTCCTTTTAACTGCTCAACGGAAAGGAGCTGTAAATCGCGTGAAAACAGCATTGACGATAGCCGGCAGTGATTCCAGTGGCGGCGCGGGAATTCAGGCAGATATCAAAACAATGATGGCAAATGGCGTATATGCTATGAGCGCCATTACTGCATTAACAGCGCAAAACACGACAGGAGTGACCGCAATTTTTGAGACAGATCCGGATTTTCTTGCGAAGCAGCTTGATGCGGTGTTTACTGATATACGGCCGGATGCTGTGAAAGTTGGTATGGTATCCTCGGAATTGCTGATTGATGTGATTGCCGATAAGTGTATACAATATGAGGCACAAAATATTGTCGTCGATCCGGTGATGGTGGCAACCAGTGGTTCGCGGTTGATTTCTGAAAATGCAATTGATGTACTGACAAAGAAACTTTTTCCGCTTGCAAAAGTGATTACTCCCAATATTCCGGAAACAGAAATATTGGCAGCTCAAAAGATTCAGACAACCGAAGAACGTTTGGAGGCCGCCAAGAGAATTCAGAAACATTTTGGCTGTGCCGTTTTGTGCAAAGGTGGACACGGTTTGCAGGATGCTGATGATTTGCTGGTGGATAAAAACGGTATTACCTGGTTCCATGGTGAACGTGTGGAAAATACCAACACACATGGGACGGGATGTACACTTTCCAGTGCGATTGCAGCTTTTCTTGCGCAGGATATGGAGCTGGAGCAGGCAATACAAAAAGCAAAGGAATATATAACCGGAGCCTTAAAAGATGGTATGAATCTTGGCCATGGCAGTGGACCGCTCAATCATGCGTACCGTTTTTTTCCATCACAAAAATCCGGTGAATGATTCTTTCTTGCGAAAGAACGACAGATGATATAAAATAAGAAAGAATATTTGAGATAAAGGAGTGTTATTAAATGGTATCTGAGAAAATGATGGAACTTGGAAATAACCGTTCCGTAATTCGTGATTTATTTGAATATGGAAATAAAAGGAAAGCTGAAATAGGTGCGGAAAATGTATTTGATTTCAGTATCGGAAATCCTAGTGTACCGGCACCGGACTGTGTGAAAGAGGCAATTCTTGAACTGGCAGAGAACGGCGATCCGGTTGCCCTTCATGGATACACATCTGCACAGGGTGATGCCGGACTGCGGGCAAAACTGGCACAGTATGTAAATGAAACATATGGAACCGGTCTGACAGCGGACAATTTTTACATCACGGTAGGGGCGGCTGCTTCTCTTACCATTTCCCTCAAAGCACTTTCGGAGCCTGGGGATGAGTTCATTACATTTGCTCCATTTTTCCCGGAATACCGCGTATTTGTAGAGATGACGGGTTCAAAACTTGTTGTGGTAAATAGTAATCCGAAGGATTTTCAGATTGAAACCGGTTCTTTTGAAGCGGCAATTACTGAACATACCAAAGGTATTATTCTCAATTCTCCGAACAATCCTTCCGGAGTTGTTCTTACAGAGCAGTGCATTCAGGAAGTGTGCCGTATATTGGAGAAAAAGCAGAAGGAATATGGCCATGAGATTTTTCTGATTGCCGATGAACCATACAGGGAACTGGTTTATGGAGATGTTAAAGTTCCATATTTGATGAATTATTATGACAATACGATTGTTTGTTATTCCTACAGTAAGTCTCTTTCTCTCCCGGGAGAGCGTCTTGGTTATATTGCGGTATCGGATAAGGCAAAGGACTGGAAAAATATATATGCGGCTGTCTGCGGGGCAGGACGTGCACTCGGCTATGTATGCGCGCCAAGTATGTTCCAGCAGGTGATTGCCCGCTGTATCGGAAAAACATCCGATGTTTCGATTTACCAGAAAAACAGGGATTTGCTTTATAATGCCCTTACCGAATACGGTTACCGCTGCATTAAACCCGATGGCGCATTTTATCTGTTTGTAGAAGCTTTGGAGAAGGATGCAAATGCATTCGCAGAGAAAGCTAAAAAATACGAGCTTCTGCTCGTGCCTGCAGATAGTTTTGGAACGCCGGGATTTGTACGTATTTCGTACTGTGTAAGTACGGAGCAGATTGAACGGTCACTGCCGTCATTCAAAAAGCTGGCAGAGGAATATGGGGCAAAAAATGAATAATTTGAAAAAAATGCTCAGTTATTATAAGCCATATATGAAAATATTTATAGCAGACATGATTTTTGCTTTGCTGGAGGCGGCAGCGGTTCTGGTCATTCCAATTCTGGTACGCTATATCACACAGGATGTCATTTACCGCCCGTCGGATGAGGCGCTTCGTACCATTTGCCTGCTGGGAGTATTCATGGTTGCGCTGGTGGCAATTGAATGTTATTGTAAATATTTTATATCAAACTATGGACATGTTATGGGCGCAAAAATGGAATATGACATGCGGGCAGAGATTTTTGCCCACTATCAGAAACTGTCATTTTCCTTTTATGACGACCAGAAAGTCGGACAGTTGATGTCCCGTATCACATCTGATTTATTTGACATTACGGAGCTTTTACATCATGGTCCGGAAAATCTTGTGATTTCACTTATCAAAATAGTGGGAGCTTTTATTATTCTTATGAATATCAGCCCGCTTTTGACACTGGCAGCATTTATACTGATTCCTGTAATGTTCGCTTATGCCTATTTCTTTAATAAGAAAATGAAACGTGCATTCAAGCGGAACCGTGTGCAAATCGCAGAGATTAATGCGCAGATAGAGGATAATTTGTCCGGTATCCGTGTTGTTAAGTCTTTTGCCAATGAGGGCATAGAGAAAAAGAAATTTAAAGTGGGAAATGATGGTTTTCTGGATGCAAAAAAAGACAGTTATCGTTATATGGGCGGTTATCATGCGGGACTCGGTGCATTTACACTTCTGATTCAGATTGTGGTGCTCGTGACAGGGGCGGTATTTATCACAAAAGGTTTTGTCAGTGTGACAGATTTGATTACCTTCCTTTTGTATATCAGTATTTTTACCGAGCCTGTGAAAACCTTGATTGACTTTACGGAGCAATTTCAGAATGGTTATACGGGATTTGAGCGTTTCATGGAAATTCTGAATATTGAGCCGGATATTAAGGACAGAGAAAATGCTATAGAACTGAAAGATGTGAAAGGTGATATCGAATTTGAAAATGTGACCTTCCAGTACGAAGACAATTCAGAAAAAGTACTCAATCATGTGAACTTGTCAGTAAAAGCTGGCTCTTACATGGCATTGGTAGGTAGCTCCGGAGCAGGGAAAAGTACGTTGTGCAGCCTGATTCCGAGATTTTACGACGTCACGGACGGGTGTATCCGTATTGATGGCAAAGATATCCGGGATATTCGGTTAAAGAGCCTTCGCAATCATATCGGTATTGTCCAGCAGGAGGTATATCTGTTTGTCGGGACGATTTATGACAATATTCGATATGGAAAGCCGGATGCGACAAGAGAAGAAGTGATTCAGGCTGCAAAAAATGCCAATGCACATGAATTTATCATGTCGATGCCGGATGGATATGAAACAGATATCGGACAGCGTGGAATCAAATTGTCCGGAGGGCAAAAACAGAGAATTTCCATTGCCCGTGTCTTTCTGAAAAATCCGCCGATACTGATATTTGACGAAGCAACATCTGCACTGGACAATGAAAGTGAAAAGGTAGTGCAGGATTCTCTTGAAGTTCTGGCGAAAAACCGTACTACATTTGTAATTGCCCACCGCCTGTCAACGATTCGGAATGCCGAAAGAATTCTGGTCCTGACGGAAAACGGAATTGAGGAAAGCGGTAATCATGAGCAGCTGATGGCAGCAGGAGGAATCTATAAAAATCTGTACGAGATGCAGTTTCAATAAAAAAGGTGCGCGCTTCTCAGCCGCACCTATGTGCTTTTGCAAAAAAGTTAAATATCGCGGAGCAAGAATCGCAAAGCGATTCTTGGAGGTGCGCGCTTCTCAGCCGCACCTTTTTTACATACATTTTACATTCCAACAATCTAAACTTTACATAAGCATGTTAAAGTATGGATAAAGTAAAAAATAGAGGTCTTTTATGAATGGCTTCTGGAACGGAGTGTATGTGATGAATTTTTCGGAAATGTTTTTTTATGCGTTGGCACTGATAGGTGGACTTGCGCTTTTTCTCTACGGTATGCATGTGATGGGAGAAGGGTTGACAAGAGTATCCGGCGGGCGACTGGAAAAGATTTTGGAACGTTTGACCAACAGCCGCATTAAGGCTGTCTTATTAGGTGCTTTAGTTACCGCAGTAATCCAGTCATCATCAGCAACAACGGTGACAGTGGTCGGTTTTGTAAATTCCGGAATTATGAAACTCTCTCAGGCAGTGGGAGTTATCATGGGAGCTAATATTGGTACAACGGTTACATCGTGGCTCTTGAGCCTGACAGGAATAGAGAGTGATAATTTTTTTGTCCAGCTTTTGAAACCATCTTCCTTCACTCCGGTTTTGGCATTAATTGGAATTATACTGATTATGAGTGCAAAACAGGAAAAGAGAAAAGATATTGGTTCTATTTTGATTGGATTTTCTGTGTTGATGTACGGAATGGAAATGATGAGTGATGCGGTAGAACCATTGGCAAACGTTCCTGAATTTACCGGCATCTTAACAATGTTCAGCAATCCGTTTCTGGGAATGTTAGCGGGAGCAGTTCTGACAGCTATAATACAGAGTTCTTCCGCGTCTGTTGGTATATTGCAGGCTTTATGTGCAACAGGAAGCCTCCATTACAGTACAGCGCTTCCGATTATTATGGGACAAAATATCGGTACCTGTATTACCGCAATTTTATCATCCGTTGGAGCGAGCAAAAATGCCAAGCGCACGGCACTGGTGCATTTGTATTTCAACCTGATAGGAACGGTAGTGTTTATGCTGCTTTTCTACACGATAAATGTTTTTGTGGATTTCACATTTCTCGATTCGGCTGCCTCACCGGCAGGAATTGCGGTTATTCACAGCTTATTTAACATTGCAGCTACGTTGCTGCTTCTGCCATTTGCGAGAGGCCTGGAAAAACTTGCTCTTATTAGTGTCAAGGAAGGGGAAGAGGAAATCCAGAGTGAATTTGCAAAACTGGATATGCGCTTTTTGGATACCCCGGCATTAGCACTTGAACAATGCAAACGTTCTGCAAATGAAATGGCATTTTTGACACTGGAAAATATAACGGAGGCATTGGAAGGACTTGAACAGTACCGGCCGGAGTGCAGGCAGGAAGTAGAAGACAGGGAGAAGAGGATTGACCGCTATGAAGAGGAACTGACAGATTATTTGCACAAAATAGGAACACAGAGTCTGTTAGATGAAGATAGTCATCAGATGAATATGATATTGTATTGTATCCGGGATTTGGAAAGAATTTCCGATCATGCCTGTAATATTATTGAGCAGGCTGCCAAAATGGCGAAAAGCCAGATTGTCTGGTCTAAAAAGGCAAAAGAAGAACTCAGTGATTATGTCTCCAGGGTGCACAATATAGTCAGTCTGACGGTATCATCTTTTATTCAGGAGGACGGAATCGCTGCACAACAGGTGGAACAGATGGAAAAACAGATAGATGTAATAAATAAGCGGGTAAAAAAACAGACGGTGAAGCGCTTGAAAAAAGACAAATATTCGCCGGAAACCGGATTATATTTGAATGAATTGTCGATTAATTTTGAAAGAATAGCAGATCATTGCGAAAACATTGCTTTTAGTTTTATGGAAAATACGGATATGGAGACAGGAGGAGAGCAGGAATGATATGTGTCGTGGAAGATGATTTAAATATAAGAGAGATTGAGATTTTTGCATTAAAGACCTGTGGATTTACGACTGTGGAAGCTGGCAGTGCAAAGGAATTCTGGGAAATATGCAGCAATAAGGTTCCGGAGCTGGTTTTATTGGATATTATGCTTCCAGATGAAGACGGGATAACGATTTTGGAAAAAATCCGGAAGAAACCGGATTTAAAAAAAGTACCGGTTATTCTTGTGACAGCGAAAGGAGCAGAGATAGATAAGGTAAAGGGACTGGATGCCGGTGCAGATGATTATATTGCAAAACCTTTTGGGGTACTGGAGTTGATATCCCGGGTAAAGGCGGTTATGAGAAGAGTTCATGGATTGGAAGAAGAACATATCATCGCGCAGGGATCAATAAAAATGAATGTTGAGAAACATAAAGTATATGTAGACGACCAGGAGATTGAACTGACTTTTAAGGAGTACGAATTACTGAAGGTCCTGATGAAAAATGCAGGCAATGTCATGACAAGGGAAATTCTCATGGACAGGGTCTGGGGAACAAGCTATGAGGGGGAATCCCGGACCCTGGATATGCACATAAAAACCCTTCGAAAAAAACTTGGCGCCTCAGGTGAATATATAAAAACGGTTCGGAATGTTGGATACCGTCTGGAGCAGGATTAATTATTTTTACTGATAAAAAATGTCTAAAATGCTCTTGTATTTTCAAAAAAAAATAGTATGATTAATATTGACGAATATTATTTAGGAGGAATTAAGAAATGTTTGGAAAACTTATCAGTATTTTGAAACAGAATCCAAAGAAAATTGTATTTACAGAAGGTAGTGATCCTAGAATTCTGGAAGCATCTTCGCGTTTGCTTGCCAGCACTTTTCTTGCCCCTATTTTGCTTGGAAATCGGGAAGAAATTGAAAAAGCGGCAGAGGAAAGTGGTTTTAATATTCGGGGAGCTGAAATCATTGATCCTGAAAAATATGAAGAAATAGATGAAATGGCAGAATGCTTGTATGAAATCCGTAAAAATAAAGGAATGACTTTGGAAAAAGCAAAGGAAACGTGTTTGCAGGCAAATTATTTTGGAACAATGCTTGTGAAAATGGGAAAGGCAGATGCTTTGCTTGGCGGTGCAACATATTCAACAGCAGATACCGTGCGTCCGGCACTCCAGATTATTAAAACAAAGCCGGGAAAAAACATAGTAGCTTCCTGCTTTATTCTTGTTCGTGAATCTGCGACAGATGGAAATACAGTTTTGGCGATGGGCGACTGCGCGATCAATATCAAGCCAAATGAAGATGAGTTGGCCGAAATCGCACTGGACTGTGCAGAATGTGCACGAACATTTGGCATCGATCCGAAAGTTGGTTTCCTGAGTTATTCTACCTTTGGTTCAGGAAGCGGAGAGGATGTTGATAAGATGCGCAATGCGGCTGAAAAAGCAAAGAAAGCGGCACCGGAACTTCCAATCATTGGAGAAGTTCAGTTTGATGCTGCCGTTTCGCCTCGTGTTGCCCGTACGAAATGTCCTGACAATCCGGTAGCAGGTTCTGTCAACACCTTCATTTTTCCGGATATTAATGCAGGAAATATTGGTTATAAAATTGCACAGCGTCTTGGCCATTTTGAGGCATATGGTCCAATTATGCTTGGCCTGAACGCTCCAATCAACGATTTATCCCGTGGATGCAATGCTTCTGAGGTTTATTCAATGGCAATTGTCACAGCGGCTTTAGCATAGAGCGGAGGTTGCAATGATAAGAGAACATTTTCACACAAACCGCCCAGTATATTCGCTGGAAGTATTTCCACCGAAAAAGGATGCCGATGTTTCCGTAATTTATGAAGCATTGGATCAGATTAAAATGCTTCATCCGGATTTTATCAGTGTCACCTATGGAGCAGGAGGAAATACAGTAGAGAATTCATTTGCCATTGCTTCTTATATCAAGAATCAGTGCGGGGTGGAGGCTCTTGCCCACCTGACCTGCGCGGCGATACCTGACAAACTGTTCCTTACTAATTTCCTTACCAATTTGTATCGCAACGGAATTCGCAATCTGCTTCCATTGCGCGGAGATAAGCCACAGTGGATGAGTGATGAGCAGTTTAATTCGCGTTATTATGAACATGCATCCGATTTGATTGCAGATGTAAGGGAGACGTATGAGTTTGGAATTGCTGGAGCATGTTATCCGGAAGTACATCAGGAGGCAGCCAGTTTACAGGAAGACATTGCCAATCTCAAGATAAAAGTGGATGCCGGAGTTGATTTTTTGATTACGCAGTTGTTCTATGATAATGAAACTTTTTACCGCTTTATGGATGAGATTCGAAAAGCGGGAATTGAAGTTCCGGTTCTTGCCGGATTGATGCCACTCACCTCGGCTTCACAGGTAAAAAATATTGTTGGTATGTCAGGAACAAAGATTCCGAAAGAGCTGGCAGATGCGATAGAAAAATATAAAGACAATCCGGAAGATATGAAAAAAGCGGGTATTGCGTATACGAAAAAGCAGATGGAAGCTTTATTGAAACACGGAGTCAATGGAGTTCATCTGTATTCCATGAATAAAGTAGAGATTGCAAAGGCGATTTATGAATAAGGATTCATCGTATTAATTTTGCATATAAAAGAGAATCCACAAACAACTGAAGCAAATGCTTTTGTTGTCTGTGGATTTTTGATGTGTAGGAAAATTTAATTTATATACTAGCGTCCGCAACAATATTTGAATTTTTTTCCGCTGCCGCATGGACACGGATCATTTCTTCCAACCTTGCGGTTTTCGTTGTGGATTGTTCCGGAATTTTTCTGTTCTTTATATAATTCCTTGCGGCGTTCTTCACTCAAAATATCATCCCACATCGGGAGTTTATATAACCATTCGGCTCCGCACTCAACCATGTTGTAATAGAGCTTTTCCGGTTCGATATCAAGTTTTACTGTTGTGTCTTTTTCCATGGTATCGATTGGATTTGGCTCTTTGAGACTCTCATTAATTCCATCCAGAAAACCTACCATCATGGAAAGCGGTACATCATATTTATCAGCCAGCTCTTCAACAGTTCCCTCTACTACGTCAGAAACATTGGATAAAAGCTGCTCATAAATTCCCTTTTCAAGAGAAAAATAGTTTTGCCAAAACTGCTGTCCTTCTTTTGAATTCTGCATTTCTTCACTATAAGCGTAGTCACGCCACTCCTGTAACAAAGACATAATTTTAGTCCTCCTGTAACTCTTTCGTTGCTTATTCTGCCGGTATGCACCGACAGTAAAAAATATAGCATAATTCAGGCAAAAAAACAAGGCTTTCTGGCAGGTTTTCAAACCGTTTTTTGTGGGCGATGGTTCTCTTTTTGTGGAGCAAAAAAAATAAAAGTAATTTGAATAAAAAAAGGAAAAAGGGCAAGAATATTATCAACAGCAGAACAGAGCCGATTCCCCCTCTGGCTCTGCAAACTGTTGTATTCTACCTATGAGAAGGTTGAATACTTATCCTCCCCTTATAAGTCACAGAATGTGACAAAACCCCCTGTTGGAAATGAAACAACAGGGGGGTTGTTATGTTAGTAGATATCCGGCAGAACATCTTCGTATAAATCCAGGATGCCTTTCCGGAATTGTTCAAATTCATTAATATAAGACCTGATAATTTCATTTGCAAGCTGAAGGGCTGCCTCCTCATTATATATATGGGCAGTATTGTTTCGTTCTTTCAGCATAGTAAGCCATATATCTTCCTCGATAAAGTCATAGCGGACATAGGCAGCTTTTATAATATCTCTCGGTGAACCTGTTTTTCCGAGAGAATCTCCCTCGTAGATTAATAACTGTTTTAAAACTTTCCATGAAAGCTCAAACTGAATGAAAAATTTATCAATAATTCCGCTGATGATAAACTCATTGGTTAAGTCCTCATGAGGTGCCCGTTTTAGCACATTTAAATGACTGTTGAATTCATCAAATCTTTTCATATATAATTTTGCCATCCCTTTCAATTTCTTTTATCAAATCGTCGGATACATTCCCGTCCATATTTATAATATCCAGAGGCAGCAGGCACCAGAGTTCCTCCTGCAACGCGTATTCTAATTCATTAAATTGTGAGCAACCGTATATTGCGATATCGATATCACTTTTTTTCTGATTTGTTCCTCTCGCACGAGAACCAAAAAGAATTATTTTTTGCGCGGAATATTTTTTACCAAACGCGGCAATCTCCTGATATACTTTCGAAATTTCCGACATATATGTTCACTCACCTTTCTTTATTCAGTATATCCTATATTCATTCGGTTGCGCAATCTTTTTCTTATATAATAAAACAATCGTGTAGCCATTGCGAAAAATATTAATATATTGTAATATGAGAAAAAACAGGAATGGAGTCGTAAAATGCAGATAAAAAAGATGATGCCGGAGGATTTGGAGCAGATTCAGGTTTTGTACAGGGAATTGGTCCCGGAAGGGTGTCCGTTGACAACAATAAAAAAATATTATGAAGAAACTTGCAGTCGGCCGAACTATTCCCTGCTAGTGGCAAAGGAGGGAAATGTCGTACTCGGAAGTGCGATTGGAATTGTATGTATTGCGTTAGACACTCCGTTTTTGGTAGTGGAAAATGTGATTGTGCGTGAGGACTGCCGTGGCAAAGGTGTTGGAAGAGCGATTTTTGATGAGCTGGACCGGTTTGCGGAGGAGAAAAACTGTGGTTACGCCATGTTAGCTTCATCGGGATATCGGAAGGGGGCGCATAAGTTTTACGAGGCAATCGGTTATAATGATGATGTGAGAGGATTCCGCAAATACTACAAATAAAAATACAGGCAGAACCAAGGAAGGTGCTGCCTGTATTTTTATTGTGCGTTTTCTATTATCTCATGTTTTTGTTGAATTATTCAGTGACTACCCAAATTAAGACTTGCTTTTAAATGAGTTTTTTTCTTGCGAACAGTGAATTTTTGGCTAAAAAAATATTAAAACATGCGTTCAGTAGAACAGGAGCTGACATTTTCGGAAGATATATCTTACATAAAGGCGGTTAAATCTTACATTATCAATACATGGCTGATTTTATGTGCTAGAATGATTATTGCAAAAAATTTATAGCCAGTTTACAAGCTGGAAGAATGGAGGAAAAAATGAAAAACACGTTCAAAAAAGTACTGGGCGGGAAAGGTGAAATTTGGTAAAACAACTTACTATAAGAAGGGTAAGAAAAATTCTCATTGGATGCGAATAAGAGCATCAAAGAAGCAGAGTGAGACAAGCACTGAAACAAGCACTGAAACAAGCACCGAAACAAGCACTGAAACAAGTACTGAAACAACTACAGAAGACTCTATGACAACAGTGGATTCAAATGTGAATTAGGAATATTCGTATTCCTATCTGATGGTGTTTTTTTAGTGACAAACAGAGGAATATAGCGTATGATTGCAGATATGGAAGTAGGCATGTATATTGTAATGCTTAAAAAAGGAGGGAAATTGATTGAGTAAATGGAAGCAGTATTTTAAGAAAACAGTAGTAGTGGCTTCGATGGCTGCGATGCTTATCACTGCGACAGACTGGTCAAAGGTTTCAGCGGCAACACAGGAAAAAGACCTTTTGATTACAGACAGTTTCAGTTTTTCAGAAGAAGAAGCAGAGGCAGACAATGATGAACTGTTTGCCGGTTATGTGCAAAAAGCATTTTTAGGGGATTCGGGTATTTCTCTGTTTAGCAGTACAAATCATACGATGAATCTGAATGAGGATGAAAGAATCATCTATGAAGCATTAAAAAGTGCAGTAAAAGAGATTGCTGACGGAAAACAGGCTTCGACGGTGATTACACTTTCTGACTGGACAAAGACTTTTACTTATAAAGAGTTGAGTCTAACTGGTTCGTCAACTTCGGAAGAAAAAGAAGCAGCAGCAAAAACCGCATTTAATAATTGTATAAATATGGGAAACGTTATATGCAGCCTGTTGGCAGACTGTCCGTATGAGTTGTATTGGTATGATAAAACGGAAAGAATGCCTATTGGCTATAGTATTTCCACTAATGGTTCCGAGTGCAAATTAACTGGGTTGCAGATTAGCATGACGGTAGCATCTGCGTATGCTTCCGGTGCCGAAAAGTATACAACAGACACATCGAAAACCAAAGCAACAACAACTGCGGTAACGAATGCCCGGGCGATTGTAAAGGAAAATGAAGGAAATTCAGATTATGACAAGTTGGTAGCATATCGTAATAAGATCTGTGAAATGGTTTCTTATGATAAAGATGCAGCAGAGAATGATTCAACACCATACGGTGATCCGTGGCAATTAATTTATGTGTTTGATAATGATTCGAAAACCAATGTAGTATGCGAAGGGTATTCGAAAGCCTTTCAGTATCTTTGTGAACTGTCCAAATTTACCGGTAATGTGACTTGTTATACGGTTTCCGGAGGGATCCCGGGAGGTCATATGTGGAATCATGTGACGATCGGAGGTAAGAATTATCTGGTAGATGTCACAAACTGTGATGAAGGAACGATTGGTGCACCGGATCAGCTTTTCCTGAAGGGAATGACGGGAGATATTTCATTGGGATATACAAAAACGATTTTGAGTAAGACGATTACATATAAGTTTGATGATGAGACCGAAAAAATGTTCGGTACTAAGGTAGACAGCATTCTTAATCTCTCCGCAGATGATTATGTTGAAACAGTTGATGATGTGCAGAGCGTATCTGCATCCTCATCCGTTTCAAACCTGACATGGCGATATGCCACAGGTGCTACTTTAACAGCTACGCCAACGCTTGCTACAGGCGTAACAAAAGTGCCGACGTATCAGTGGTATAAGGTATCGGATGATAACACGGAAACAGCGATTTCCGATGCAACAAATGCAACGTATACAATGGAGACAGGGCTTCCGGCAGGTACATATACCTATCGTGTGTATGCGTCTATCGGTGAATGTAAGAAGTCAGCAGATGTCAGAGTGACGGTAAATCCTCTTGTGCTGACGAAAGGACATCTGGAATTTACATCAGATACGATTACGAAAGTCTATGATGGCACAACTGCGAGTACGGCAACCGTTCGGATAAAGGCTGGTGTGGTAGATACAAATGCTGTTTCCATTTCCGGAACAGCAGAATATAATAGTCCAAATGTATCGGAAGCGAATACGGTCACATTTACACCGACAGCAATTACAAATGGCAATTATACATTGGCAGCAACGGAGACCATTGAACATGCAGCGACGATTACGAAGAAAACAGGAACAGCAGCTCCGGCGGCTCCAACAGCAACGACAGCGAATATCAAAGACACAGAAATCACATTAACTGAAGTGACAGGTTGTGAGTACAGCAAGGATGGAACGAACTGGCAGGATAGTCCGAAATTTACGGGATTAACACCAAACACGTCATACACCTTTTATCAGAGAATTAAAGCCAGTGATAATGTAGAAGCATCTGCAAATAGTTCAGCTTCAATAAAAACATTACCAACAAGTCTGAATGATGCGGAACTTACATTAAATCTACCAGAGGAAGGCTATACTTATGATGGTACAGAAAAGAAACCATCTGTTACGGTTACGTTAAATGGAGTTACCGTTGATGCTTCCCAATACACGGTAAAATATACAAAAAATAAGGATGCCGGCACGGAAGCGCAGGTTACGGTTACAGCAAAATCTGATGGACAGTATTCTGGCACGGCAGAGAAAAACTTCTCCATTAAGAAATTGGTTTTAGTACCTTCTATTGCAGGAAGCACAAGTAAAACGTATGATGGAAAAATAACTTGTGATGGAACCGGTTTGTCAATTGAGCTTGCTGATGCTATAACAGGAGAAGACGTTTCTGCAACGGCAACATATGCTTATGACAGCGTGACAGCCGGTACCAATAAGACGATTACTGCTTCCAATATTACATTAAGTGGCACGGATAGCAAAAATTACGTTTTGAGCAGTACAACAACACGAGCTGCGGTTGGAACGATTGAGAAAGCTGCTGCAACAATCGCGGTTGATTCAATAGAATACAGCAAGGTATATAAGAATGTGGACTTTGCTTTATCCGATGTTTCTTATACGGGCGATGGTACACTGACATATACGGTAACGGATAGCAAATACCTCTCCACTGATGGTAGTGGGAATCAAACATCGGAATCAGTAGATAATGATAAAGTAATCACCGTATCTGCTGATGGAAAGGTTACTATCGTAGGAAGTGGAAGTGCGAAGATTAAGATTACAGCGACGGGAGGTACAAATTATAATGCTGTGGGAGATGCTGCTGCAAAGATCATTACTGTGACGGTTGCAAAGGCAGCAAACCCGCCGTACAAACCGGGTGCTACGCTTAGCGCAAATCTCGATTGCACAACAGTTTCGGATGTGACATTGTCAGGTGATTGGCAGTGGACAGCCGAAACAGCATCCATTCGTTTTGATTCCGTAGCAGAGGGCAGTCCGGTTGCTGCGACAGCAGTCTATCAAGGTGCCGATGCAAAACATTATGAAACGATAAGTGTCAATGTTGCGATTACAAGAGCAGAACACACGCATGTTGCCGGGCAGGTTGTCTTTACCGGTGAAGGAGAAAAAGCTCCAACTTGTACAGAAGCCGGTATCGGTCATACAGAATGTACGGTAGATGGCTGTGGTAAGATCCTTGAATCCAATATATCGGTGAATCCGCTTGGTCATAATCTTACAGCCGTTCGAAAGGAGGATGCTACTTGTACAGAAGCAGGTCTGGTGGCACATTGGAAATGTTCAAGATGTGGCAAAGTCTTTGCAGATAAAGATGGTAATATAGAGACCACATTGGATGCGCTTAAGATTTCGGAAAAGGGACACCAATGGAAAACAGAATATACCATTGATAAAGCGGCAACAGAAACAGAGATGGGAAGTAAATCCATTCATTGTGCAATTTGTGACACTATAAAGCCGGGAAGCAGTGTTGATATTCCTAAGATAATAGTTGCGACGCCAACACCGGTTCCGACAGCAACACCGACTGTAGAGCCGACAGCAACACCGACCGTAAAGCCGACCATAGCGCCGACCGTAGAGCCGACCGTAGCGCCGACAGCAACACCAACGGTAGAGCCGACAGCAACACCGACTGTAGAGCCGACAGCAACACCGACCGTAGAGCCGACAGCGGCACCAACCGTAGCGCCAACAGCAACACCGACAAAAGAGCCAGAGGCAAGTGCAAATCCGGAAGCAACAAAGGTACCTGAGGTGTCAGAGCCAACAAAGAGTCCCGAAATAAATGAAACACCACAGCCGACAAAGGTGCCGAATGTAGGAAATAAGATAAAGAATCAAAAGAATGTTTATGTGGTTACAAAGGTAACTACAACAGAAAAAACGGTGGTATACCGACAGCCACAAAACAAAAACATTACTTCAGTGAATATTTCAAAGACAGTGAAAATAAAAGGTGTTTCTTATAAAGTGACATCTATTTCTACAAACGCATTTAAAGATTGTAAAAAACTGAAACGTGTTACAATCGGAAGTAATATTGTAAGCATAGGAAAAAATGCGTTTAAAAATTGTAAAAAATTAAAGGAAATTTTCATTCAGTCTTCGAAATTGAAACTAAAGAATGTGGGTAAAGATGCTTTTAAGGGATTGAACAAAAAGGTTGTTATCACTGTTCCGGCAAAACAGTATAAGTCATATAAGAAGCTGCTTCGCAAGCGCGGAATTCCAGTGAGTGTAAAGATAAAAAAGAAATAACGATTGTAACGGCGGAATCGTTCCCAATCTGGAATCGAATTCCAGCAAGCCGGTTTCACTTACTAGTGAAGCGGTTAATTAAAAACCGCTACACTAGTATCTGAATATAAGAAAGAAGGGGGCTGTCGCACTAAGTGCGTAGCCCCTTTTTGTGTGGTTGCTAAGTCAGTTTGTGGAGGTAATGGATGTAGCTTTAATCTGTAAAGCTCTTGGTGATTCAAACAGACTGGAAATCGTGCAGATGCTGTCTGATGGCGAAAAGTGTGGGTGTAAACTTTTGGAGAGATTTGAGATTACCCAGCCAACTTTATCTCATCATATGAAGATACGTTTTTTGTTCTGATAATAAAGGCGGGTGCTGTTCCTGATTCGTGATTTCATAATGAATCAGGTTCTTGGGATGAAGTGGCTGAACACTCTGATAGGAAAGCTTCTTGGAAGCAATAATCCATTTGGAGTAATTCTGGCAAGAGTGAAAATCCTCGGCGGTGGCTGTGCAAAATGCAACTAGCTGGAGGCTGCTACCGTGGAAGCTTTGACAGAACTGGGAATGGATACAACGATTGACCATGTGAAGGATTATGAAAAAACAGCAAATAAAACGAAGGGAAAGTACAGATAATGGCAAAACCAAAGGTAGCATTTATATGTGTTCATGATTCATGCAGAAGTCAGATTGCAATTAAGTAGGTCTGTAGAGAAATAAAGAATTTGACAACTTCTTCCGGCATATCTGCCCTCGTTACGCTCTTGATGGGACTGTGGAAATGTGTCTAATTCACGGATTGCTCTAGGGTTGACCTTTACCTTGTCAAAAAATTATGATAATATAAAAAAAGCAGCTAAATACACCTATACATATTAGGAGAAATGATATTCATGAAAAAAATTAAAATAATCTCAATGATATTAATTTTCTGTATGCTATGTTCAGCTTGTGGGGGGGCTTCGGAAGAAGTTGCCCCCATTCATACCAAAAACACAGAAACAAACAAGCTTTCACCCTATTTGAGTATTACCCGGTCGTTTTATTCAGAGGAATCTGAAACAGGGATGAGCAGCAGATGCTTTTTTTATGATATTGAAGAAAAGAAACTGGAACAAAAAGGAACGGTGTCATATACTTCTTCACATCCACTTACTCTGTATTCAACCAGAAATGATAAGATATACTATTCGGCCTTTAGCG
>JAXEJU010000018.1:0-4084 GCA_034101395.1 Eubacterium sp.
GTATCCGTCTGCCCGCTTTCATCGTAATCTTCGTCCGACTCAGTTTTACATTTCCAATACCGGCAAGGAAATTCCGGAGTTCTTTCTGAGCACCCGGCCGGTATAAATCCGTATAACAAAACAGTATATAACCTTCTGTATTCCCGGAACGAATCTGGTTGAGCTGTCTGGACAGATTCGTAGACGACCTTTGCCACCCCAAATCATTTTCCACTTTCTCTCCCGCCTTGTATGCTGCCAGTCCGATATACATAGGAATATCAATCACATTGAGCGAACGCCATTTGGCAAGTCTCTTCTGAAATAACTTTGTCTTTTTTCCATTCAGTTTGTATTCATCTGACCAATAGAGCTGTGGTGCAATATAATCCACATAGCCGCTCTGCGACATCCATGTCCGGATATCAGCGCCAATTTTTTCACAGTAGGAAATATCGCCCGCAGGACTGATTCCAAAAACTTTTCCCTTTTCCTGCACCGCCTTATGTACCTTATGAACCATGTCATTGACATTTTTCATTCGCGTTGCTTTTGAGACATTTTTGTATTTTTTTTCATTGGTATAAAAATAATCATCAAAATGAATTCCATCTACCGCATAGGAATTTAAAATTTCCTTCACTTGATTTACAATCCGGTTTGTCGTTGCCGCCTTTCCCGGGTTCAATGTCTTTTTCGCCGTGACACGGTATGGATTCATCCATGCGTGAAACTTTATCCCATATTTATGAGCATAGCTGATTAATATTTTCAGCGGGTCATAGGAAGGAGTCCCCCCTCCTGCCGTCAGACGTTTACTCCACCCGGTTACCGAAGAGGGATAGATGGCATCATCAAATGATCTCACGTGAAAATAAACAGCATTACACCCATTTGCCTGTATATTTTTAAACAGTTTGTCTGCATTTACCCGGAACTCACTTTCACTTTTCCCGGCCAGTCCAATGTCGCTGTATTCAAAACACGATACCCACACTCCCCTTGTGGATAATGTTCCCGCCTTTGCTTCCTTTGTATTTCCCATTCCACATACCCATGCAAGCAACACAGTTATGCAGACAATGATGATACGTTTCATCTGCGTCCTCCATTCCAAAGCATCATGACTCCTGTCCGGCAACATAACATTTATAACAGTCCCGTACTGAAATAGCGTTCCATCCGATCTGCTAAAATCGTTGCAACCACTTTATCTTTTCCGTACTTCTCTGCCACCTGTCTGGATGCCCAGACATTGGCACCGGAGGATGTTCCGCACAAAAGTCCCTGTACTTTTGCAAGCTCTCTTGTCGTAGCTATCGCATCCTCATCTGTCACCTCAATCACATCATCAATCAGGTCTGTATCAAGAACTGCCGGAATAAAGCCATCCCCGATTCCCTGAATACTGTGCAGACCCGGTTCATGCCCAAGAAGAGCAGATACATTTTTCGGTTCCACCGCAACAACTTTCAAATCCGGATTTTTCTCTTTCAGATAACTTCCGATTCCCTGCAGAGTACCACCGCTTCCCAGACCGGAAACAAAGATATCCACCTTACCGCCAAGCTGCTCATACAGTTCCGGCGCTGTTGTATGATAATGAATCGATGGATTATCCGGATTTTCAAACTGCTGAGGCAGAAAACAGTTGCCAATCTCTTTTACCAGTTCTTCTGCTTTTTCTACCGAGCCGCCAATACTCAGTTCCGGAGGCGTCAGAACAAGCTCTGCCCCCAGTGCCTGAATAATCTTTTTGCGCTCTTCACTCATATTCTCCGGCATGACAATAATCACACGGTATCCTTTGCGGACACCGACAAAAGCAAGACCGATTCCCGTATTCCCGGAAGTAGGTTCCACAATCGTCATCCCCGGTTTCAATTTCCCGCTTTTTTCCGCCTGCTCCAGCATATTTTTAGCCACGCGGTCTTTTATACTTCCTCCCGGATTTAAAAACTCTGCCTTGGCATAAATGTTTAGTCCGGTTGTTCCTTTTAAACTTACAAGCGGGGTATTCCCAATCATGTCAATTACATTATCGATAATCAATGCTATATTGTCCTTTCCTATCAAAATTTGTCAAATGGTTCTTACAATTAATATATGTAGCCATATCATCTGATTATACTACTTTCGCTTCAAAGTTGCAACTTTTCTATTCCCCGAGATTCCCCAGATAATGCCCTGCATTTTGATAATGAACACCGTTTTCTTTCCATTCCCGTCTTTAGGATTTAGCACTATATTTTTTCAGAGTTATCTTTATATCGCTTTATTGCAAGTCAGCTTAAATGCTGGCTTTTTTCTTACTCAAAAAAACTTGACAAAATTTTTATTTTATACTTGCTTTTATGGTGCTATGGTGCTATACTATAAGAGGGTGCATTTTTATGGCATATTTCTTAAAAAAAACAAAGAACAAAAAAGGATTATATCTTCAGATTTACGAAAGTTTTTATGACCCGGAACGTGGTCACACTGCTCACAAATCTTATAAGCCGATTGGATATGTCCACGAATTACAAGCAAAGGGGATTGATGATCCCATATCCTATTTTAAGGAAGAAGTTAATCAATTGAATCAGGACTTTCGGACAACGAAGAATGCTAAGAAAACTCTTCAGATATCGGATGAATCCCCTGAAAAACTGATTGGCTATTTTCCGCTTAAAAATATCAACGATAAACTTTCGGTCAAGAAATACATTGACCTGATGCAGACGGCTACTGATTTTCGTTTTAATGTTTTCGATATGATGTCATCTCTTGTTTATGCAAGGCTTGTTCACCCATGCTCAAAATCCAAAACATATGACGAAGTAATTCCAAAACTTTTTGAAACATATGATTTTTCCTTAAACCAGCTTTACAACGGGCTCGAATATATTGGCTGCGAGTACGAAAAGATTATCGAAATCTACAATCATCAGATTCATCAGCTCTATCATTTTGATACTTCGCACACCTATTTCGATTGCACAAATTTCTATTTCGAAATAGATAAAGAAGATGATTTCAGAAAGAAAGGTCCTTCTAAAGAAAACAAAAAAGAACCCATCGTTGGTCTTGGACTCCTTCTTGATGCAAATCAGATTCCTATAGGCATGAAACTGTTTCCGGGAAATCAAAGTGAAAAGCCAGTGATTCGAAATGTCATTGATGAGCTCAAAACAAGAAATTCTGTATTAGGAAGAACCATACAGATTGCAGATAAGGGGCTCAACTGCTCTGAAAACATTTTTCATGCGGTTAAAAATGGTGATGGGTATATCTTTTCAAAGTCCGTAAAGCAACTTCCGGAAAAAGAAAAAACATGGGTACTCCTGCCAAATGATTATAGAGATGTTAAAAATGCCAGGGGCGATGTTCTGTATCGAATCAAGGAATGCATTGATGACTTTGAATACAGAATCAAAGACACATCAACAGGACATTACAGAACCTTTAAACTGCGAGAAAAAAGAATTGTTACATATAATCCGAAACTTGCAAAAAAGCAGAGATACGAGATTAACAAAGAAATAGAAAAGGCAAGACTACTGAAGGCATCCCAGGCGAAAAAATCAGAGTACGGAGACTGTGCCAAATACGTCATTTTTACTGCTGCTGATAAAAAAGGAAATGATACAGATGGTAAAATAAAAGTGACTATGAATGAAGAACTCATAAAAAAATCTCTTGAACTTGCAGGATATAACATGCTAGTCACGTCAGAACTTTCTATGTCTGCTAAAGAAATATATGAGGCCTATCACAATCTTTGGAGAATTGAGGAATCTTTCCGAATCATGAAATCTCAGCTTGATGCAAGACCTGTATATCTACAAAAAGAGGATACCATTATAGGACATTTTTTGATTTGCTACCTGGCAGTGTTGTTAACACGCCTTTTACAGTTCAAGATATTAAAAAACAACTATAGTTCTGAAGATTTGTTTGAATTTATTCGCAACTTTAGAGTAGCAAAAATATCTGAAAGAAAATACATTAATCTCACCAGAGGTTCGTCATTTATTAAAGAGTTTGCAAAAATCACAAACTTACCATTAACGTCATATTTTTTGAACGATGGAGAGATTAAAAAAATGCTAAGCCACAGGTT
>JAXEJU010000019.1:0-13573 GCA_034101395.1 Eubacterium sp.
AGATTTACTATTTTACTAATAGACATCGTTGGTTCTGTTTCTATCATGTAATGAATATGGTCTTTATCGGTCTCCATATATCTAATAACGACTTTGTGCTTTTGACATATCTCATAAGAAAACTGCTTTATATCATCTGATGATTCCCACGTTCCCATAACGCAAGTATAGCACAAGCCACCACTTTTGGCTACCTTAACCCACCGTCTAAAGCCAGTGGGATTGCGGTAGCCTTTTTTCAAAATAATCCGAGCACTCTAAAAGCGATAAAAAGATTGAAACGTTACAAACTAAAATCCCAAAAGCCACCCAAGATACCAGTTATACAGGCAGTCCCCACACAACGCTGCTACAAGCACTCCGACTGACAGGTACGGACCAAACGGAAATTTTCCTTTCTTTCCCGTTACAACAATCTTAGTCCCCTCTACGATAAGACCAAGTACCGAACCAATGACCACTGCAAAAAGTCCATGACCCCAGCCGATACAAAGTCCGGCACATGCCATCAGCTCCACATCTCCAAGTCCCAGTCCGCTCTTTCCTGTCACCGCGCGAAAAGCCAGTGCGCATAATAGCAGAAAAAGGCCTACCGAAATGAAGCCAATCACATAATAAAGCCAGTCATTTAAATGCAATACCAGATGCAGTACTCCCACTGCCAGAAGAACGATTTCCGCTCCCACGGGAATCTTCATCGTGCGGTAATCAATGACGCTGATTACGAGCAGCACGGATACCATCACACAGTACAAAAAGCTATCCACATTCCAGCCGTTTACAGCAAATACCACCACATACAGGATACCATTTACCATTTCTACAAGCGGATACTGAAAGGAAATCTTCGCTCCGCAGTACCGGCATTTTCCTCTCAGGAAAAGCCAACTGAATACCGGGAACAGATCATACCAGCGAAGTTTGTGATGACAGCTCATACAATGAGAACCTACCGTGACAATGCTCTCCTCTTTTGGTATCCGGTATATGCACACATTCAGAAAACTTCCAATGATGATGCCATATAAGAATACGATAACGTAGAGGATGAAGTGTTCCAAAGTCATGGCAGGTTCTCTCCTTGTACATGGATTTCAATTCGAACGTATGATGTAAATTAGTTCGTTACCTCAAAGCCTTTCTTACCAGAACTATCATCATTGTAATCACTGACAACAGTTGTTTTACCATCATCGCCTGTAATTGCCACTTTAATTGTAATGTTTGTACCATTAAATGTCCAACTACAAGTAATAGCAGTACCTTTTTGGGCAGCAGCAGAAGCAAGTGAGATTTCATCTTTACCGAGCAATTGTTTAACTTCCTTTCCAATGTCAGCTGTGCCAGTTCCACTATAAGTAGCCTTACTCAAATCAGCCTTGCCACTAGAAATAGGAATAACCATAGTACCCGTATTAGAAACCTGTTTAGATGCAACAGTAGAATTTACAGCACTAAGAACAGCATCCAATGCTGCTATATCCTTGCTTTCCTTTGACTTCGCAATATTTGGCAGTACTGCCAATGCTACTACACCCACCAGAATCGCCATGATAGCGATTACGATGATCAACTCAACGAGGGAGAAACCTTCACGCTCGCCAGCCAGATACTTCTGAATTTTGTTTTTCATACTCATACTCTCCTTTAATAAATATATTTTTTTCTTCCCTGATATATAATTTTATGTAGGGGAAGTGCCTTGTCTTGACCTCCAAGACAAGTTTTATAATTATATTATAGCCCAATTATTTACAAACTTCAACATTTTTTTTACAATATAATTGGAAACTTTATCAATATTTTACATATTCCCTGCATTCTGATAGATTCCAAGCATCGGCATGACGATAGATCCGACAACACCGCCGACAAGGACTGCCAAAACAATGATAATCATCGGCTCCATCGCGGTCGTGAGGTTTTTTGTCGTCTCCTCCACCTCAGCCTCGTAGTACTCCGCCACTTTATCAAGCATTTGCTCGGTCGTACCGGTATCCTCTCCGATTTTCAGCATATGGTGAAGCATCGGCGGAAAAATTCCGGCATCGGCGATTGGCTGCGACATCGGAACACCTTCCATCACCTGCACCTTGCAATCATACAGCGAATCCCGGATAATACGGTTTTGAATTACATCTGCGACAATTCCGATTGCCTCTACGATTGGTACACCGGAAGCAATCAGTGTTGACATCGTCATCGAAAATTTTGCCGCCGCATTTTTTACAGAAAATCCCTTTGACATCGGAAAGAACAGTGCAAGCCGACTCGTAACGTACTTCCCGGTCTCTGTGCTTTTCCCTACCATAAGGGCGACGATAAACGCTATGATACCACCGACAATCCACACGATATGTTCGACCATAAAATCACTGATTGCAATGACGATACGGGTTGCAAGCGGAAGCTCCTCTCCCATCTCGGCAAATGATGCCTGAAAGTCCGGAATAACGGTAACCATCAGAAGAATGACAACGCCAACCGCCACAATCAGTACAACAATCGGATAAATCATCGCCGAGCGCACCATCGAAGTCAGTTTCAGATCCTTATCAAACTGTCGGCAGATCCGGTCAAAGGCAATTTCAAGATTACCGGTAGCTTCACCGGCTGCCACCATGTGAATCAGAAGATCCGGAAATACTTTCCCCTCGGCAGCCATCGCATCTGCCAGCGAATCCCCTTTTTCCACATTCACCTGCACATTGTACAGAGCCTTTCTCAGTTCTTTATTCTCGGTCTGGTCAATGACCATGCGCAAGCCGTCGATAACGGTTACACCGGCATTCAGTATACTGTAAAACTGCTTACAGAATATCGTGATATCCTTTTTCTTCACCGGATTGCCGATGGTAATATTCCAGCTGGCATCATCTAACGACTTATGTTCCTTAATCTCCAGAACCATCGCGCCATCCGCTTTCAGCTTATTAATCGCCTGCTGTTCACCCGATGCCTCAATCGTACCTTTTTTCTCTTTTCCGTTTTTATCTGTTATAAGATATTTATACTTTGCCACAGTTTCCCCTCCTCCTACATAAGACGCCGCGCAAGGGCATTTCTATCCTGTGCAAACTCAAGGGCATCTTCTTTGGAAATTTTGCGGGAATGCTGTAGTTCATAAAGTGCATCATCCATCGTTATCATCCCGCTCTGTTTACTTGTCTGTATAATCGATGTGATCTGATGTGATTTCCCCTCACGGATCAGATTGCGGATAGCACTGTTTGCAAACATAATCTCAAATGCAGCCACACGCCCTTTCCGGTCTTCCGTCGGAAGAAGCTGCTGGGAAATAATCGCTTCGAGAAGGGTTGCAAGCTGCAGTTTGATCTGTGCCTGCTGATGAGTCGGGAACACGTCAATGATACGGTCAATGGTTGCTACCGCTCCAATCGTATGAAGAGTAGAAAAGACAAGATGACCGGTCTCGGCAGCGGTAACCGCTGTCGCAATCGTGTCCAGATCGCGCATCTCTCCCACAAGAATCACATCGGGGTCTTCGCGGAGAGCTGCGCGCAGCGCTGCCGCATAGGATTGCGTATCAATACCGATTTCCCTCTGATTTACTACCGACTTTGCATGCGTATGTAAGTACTCAATCGGGTCCTCCAGGGTAATGATATGTTTTTTATATTTCTGATTGATAATATTAATCAGAGAAGCAAGTGTCGTTGATTTACCGCTTCCGGTTGGCCCCGTTACGAGGACAAGACCACGCTTTTTCGCTGTCAGCTCAACGACCTCTCTTGAGAGTCCAAGCTGCTCCGGTGCCGGAATCGTCGTATTTACAAGACGGATAACAAAAGACATTGTGCCCCTCTGCCTAAAAATATTCACACGGAACCGTCCAACATTTCGAATCGCATAGGAAAAGTCCACTTCACCTTCCTGGTTAAAACGTTCCACAAGACGCCCCGGTATCATCTGTTCCACAAGCGCCTTGGCATCTGCCGGCATGATTTTATCCTCTCCAATTGTCACCAGTTCGCCATTAATACGGCATCTTGGCGGAATACCCACGGACACATGGACATCCGATGCCCCAAGTTTTGTAGCCGTTGTCAATAATTCATTGATAGTCATGTTAATCTCTCCCGTTAGTCTGTAGCAATTCTCTCGACCTCAGAAATTGAAGTCACTCCCTGAAGCACCAGTTTGGCAGCCCCAAGCCGGAGTGTCGTCATTCCCTCTGACAATGCCACCTTCTGAATTTCATCCGCACTTCCCTCTGACGCTATTACCTGCCGGATTGCCGGTGACACCGTCATAATCTCATACACACCGATTCTTCCCCTAAAACCGGTACCGTTGCAGTACGAACATCCCTTTGGTGCCGGCTCATAAATTGTCGGCGTCGAATTCCCTCGAAGGTGCAGACGCTTTTTATCCAATTCCGTCATGACATGTGTCTTTTTACATTTCGGGCAGAGCCTTCTAAGCAGACGCTGTGCAATAATACCCACAACAGAGTCGGCAATCAGATAGGATTCAACCCCCATATCCTCCAGACGGGTAATCGTACTTGCCGCACTGTTTGTGTGCAGCGTACTTACTACAAGATGTCCGGTAATCGCCGCCTTAACAGCGATTCCTGCCGTCTCCTCATCACGTATCTCACCGATCATGATGATATCCGGATCCTGACGCAGAATGGAGCGCAACGCGGAAGCAAAGGTAAGTCCCGCTTTTTCGTTTACCTGAACCTGGTTGATTCCATCCACATCCGCCTCTACCGGGTCTTCTACCGTAATAATATTTACATCACCGGAGTTTAATTCGCTGAGAACTGTATATAATGTCGTTGATTTACCACTACCGGTCGGACCGGTTACCAGAATGATACCATGTGGATGATGTACAAGCTCATCAAACCGTTTCATTTCCTCCTCCAGGAAACCAAGTTCGCTCTTATCCCTGGTAAGTGCTGACTTGGAGGCAAGACGCATAACGATCTTTTCTCCGAACACCGTTGGCAGACTGGAGACACGGATATCGTACTCCACACGGTTGAACCGCTGTGTCATACGACCATCCTGCGGTGCACGTTTTTCGGAAATGTTCATACCGCTGATAATTTTGATTCGCGCAACAATGGCATTGAGAAGCTCTTTTTCGTACTGCATCATCTCCTGCATGACACCGTCAATGCGGAAACGGACACGGACACTTTCCTCGAGTGCTTCAATATGAATATCGCTGGCGCGCTCATTGACCGCCTGCTCGATGATTTTATTCACGAGAAGAACAATAGGCGCATTGTCAACTTCTTCATTTCCCTCTTCCAGCAGTTTTTCCCTGGCGCTTTGCTGTTCCCGCTTTTCCTTTGTATACTCCTCTGCCATTTTGGAAACCTGGGAGTTCCCATAGTAACGCTCAATACCAAAATAAATATCCGAAGGAGTGGCAACCATCGCATCAATCTGCATGTTAGTCACAATTGCCAGGTCATCAATTGCAATAATATCCAGAGGATCCGCCATGGCAACCCGGAGAATATTCGGATTGTCCGGATCCAGCTCAAAAGGAAGCACATTATGCTTCCGGACAATATTTTCCGGCAAAAGACCAATCACTTCCGGCGCAAGCTTCGCCTCACGGATTTTGGCAATCGGGAATCCCATCTGCCGGTGCAAAGCCTCCGCAATCTCATTTTCATCGGTAAACTTCAGCTCGACCAGCGTCTCTCCCAGACGCATCCCGAGTTCGCGCTGTTTTGTAAGCGCGTCCGAGAGCTGTTCTGCGGTGATTACGCCAGCATCAACCAGCAAATCTCCCAGACGTTTTCTCTTCCTGCCAATCATAATAATTCCTCATTTTTTTCTATCTGCTGTTCCTCTTTGGCATTTTTCGCCTTTCGAACCTTAATGCCAATCGCAATGCCAGCCGCTGCTACGGCTGTAAACATCACCAGACGAATCAGATAGTAACCAAAAGCACCCAATAATTCCATTTTTGTTCACCTCATTTCTTACAATTACCTTCTGTCAGCAAGTTCTTTCGTTACGTCCTCCCATGTCAGTCCGCACTCTGCCATCAGAACCATCATGTGATACAGAAAATCTGCAATCTCGTATTTCAATTCCTCTGCATCCGGATTTTTGGCCGCGATGATGATTTCTGATGCTTCCTCGCCACATTTTTTCAGTATTTTATCAATTCCTTTAGTGAAGAGATAATTGGTGTAAGAACCTTCTTTCGGATGATTCTTGCGCTCCATTATCGTCTCAAAATCCTCCTGCAAAATTGTCAGTGGATTGCAGTCATTGTAATCCTTTTTTGCCAGTTCCTTAAAGAAGCAGCTGTACGAACCGGTATGGCACGCAGCCCCAATCTGATGAACTTTTGCAAGAATCGTGTCATTATCGCAGTCAAGAGATAGCTCCTTTACATACTGGTAATGCCCGGATGTATCTCCCTTGCACCAGAGTTCTTTTCTGCTGCGGCTATAATAGGTCATTTTTCCGGTCGCACAGGTGGCATTGAAAGATTCCTCATTCATATAAGCCATCATCAGCACCTGACCGGTGCGGTAATCCTGTACAATACATGGAATAAGTCCTTTTTCATCTGTCTTAAATTCAGAAAAGTCCATAGCCGACTCAAAGGTATTCACCTCAATACCGGCTTCTTTTAAGCCTCGTTTCACTTTGAAGAGATCTTTATTTTCATAATAATTGGTAGACACACCAAGAAGTCCCGGAAGTTTCATCAGATCTTCCAGGTCATTGCGCAGCAGACTATCCCGGATTATTACGTTTTTGCCACTTTTATTTATTTTATTCTCAAGCAGTCCCCCGGTATTCACGTGCTTAAGAAGCAGGGTATCAACCGGAAATGCAATTTTTTCAAAAGACAGCTCTTCATCTACCTCAATCAGTATTTTATCTCTGCCAAAACGTCCTACCGCTTCCTTTATCAGCGATTCATCCGGACAAATCTCATACTTGATAACCACGCGGTCAGCGCCGGTATAAAATGCCTTCTTCACATCTTCAAACCGGCCGGTATACATACCGGTCATAAACGGAATATCAATCCTCCGTCCCACCTCTTTCAAGGTGGCAAGGAATTCTTCCCGTTCTTTTTCTATTTTGGAATAATTATAAATAAATAATTCATCGGCTCCGTGAAATGTGTATTCTTCTGCCTGTTTGATAATATTTGCTGCAATTTCGTTTTCGCCATTTATAAATGGAATAATCTTTTTGTATGCCACCATTCATTCTCCTAACTATTTATTTTTAAAGTGCACCTTTTGTCGAGAGCACACCCTCTATCCGTTCATCTATCCGCGATGCCATATCCATCGCTTTTGCAACCGCCTTAAACATCGCTTCTACCACGTGATGGGTATTTTCTCCTGCAAGTTGGCGAATGTGAAGATTCATCTGTGCACCACTTGCCAGTCCCATAAAAAACTCTTTTACCACTTCCGTCTCCATGGTACCCAGGCGATCCGCCTTCAGATCCGCATCAAAAGAAAAATATGTACGACCTGAAAAATCAAGAGATGCCAGTACAAGCGCATCATCCATCGGAAGCACAAAATATCCGAAACGTGAAATTCCCTCTTTATTGCCCAAAGCTTTCAGAAATGCCTGACCGAGGACAATTCCGGTATCTTCTACTGTATGATGGGCATCAACCTCGGTATCACCCTGAACCTGTATGGATAAATCAAAAAGACCATGCCTTGCAAACCCTTCAAGCATATGGTTAAAAAAACCGATTCCCGTATCAATCTCATACTCTCCGGTTCCATCCAGACAGAGCGTAATATCAATCTGTGTCTCTCTGGTATTTCTCTCACAATGTGCGAAACGGCTCATGCCAAAGCCTCCTCTCTGAATCCATATTTATATAATTATAAATATTATACCTTTTTAGAAACCAAAAAGCAAGGCACACCCTACAACTTTTCCTGTTCCCATTTTTCGAATAAATCCGGACGTCTCTCCTTTGTCCTTATCTCGGACTGTTCCTGACGCCATTTCTCTATTTTTTCATGATGACCGGAAAGAAGTACTTCCGGAACCGTCCTTCCCAAAATCTCCGCGGGACGCGTGTACTGCGGGTACTCCAAAAGCCCATCAGAAAAACTCTCCGTTTCCGCAGATTCCCCGTTATTCAGAACACCCGGAACAAGCCGTCCGATTGCATCCATGAGTACCATTGCCGGCAGTTCACCGCCGGTAAGCACGTAGTCCCCTATGGAAATGTAGTCCGTCACAATTTCTTCCAGAACACGCTCATCGACTCCCTCATAATGTCCGCACAAAAAAACAAGAACCTCTTCTGCGGCAAGTTCCTCTGCCATCGACTGTTTAAAAACCGCCCCCTGCGGAGTCAGATAAATAACCCGCGGCCGGCCTCCGGTCTCGCTGCAGATATCTTCAAAGCATCGGTAAATCGGCTCTGCCTCCATCACCATACCGGCTCCTCCGCCATACGGGTAATCATCTACCTTTCGGTGCTTGTCCAATGTATAATCACGGATATTTCTGATTTCCAACTCCAAAAGTCCCTCTTCTATCGCACGTCCCAGTATACTGGTATTCATCCCCTGACGAATCATATCCGGGAACAATGTCATCACATAATACTTCATTTTTTCCTCTCCAAAACGCCGCTTTTTTACAAATCCATAAGTCCTTTCATTACGTGGGCTACCACACGGCCCTCTTCAACATCGACTTCCTTTATGCAGTCCGGTATTACCGGGAAAAGGACTTCTTTACCTTCCGTTGTCTCAATCGCAAAAACATGGTTGGCGCCAGTCTCTATCGTATCTGTCACCGTGCCAATCAAACAACCCTCTTCATCTTCGACTTTGCAGCCAATTACATCACACAGAAAATATTCTCCCTCTTTCAGCGGAATGGCATTTTCCCTTGTTACCATTAGATCGCATTTGCGGAATTTTTCCACCTGTTCAATCGTATCAAATTCTTTAAACTTCACAATCACAAGATTTTTAAAAAATCTCACATGTTCCACATGCAGGTTCAGATTTCCCTCTCTTGTTACCAAAATAACTTCATCACATTTTTTATAACGTTTTACGTCATCTGTCGTCGGAAATACTTTTACTTCCCCCCGCAGACCATGCGTGGTTGTCACCACGCCAATACGAAGCATATCTTCCATTCAAACCTCCATCAAAAATGATTATGACCCAAAAGAACCCTGTAGTGTTATCTACAGGGTCTTTTCTGCCCTGTACAAAAAGCACCGGGCGTGCATTCTTTTATTGAATGTCTACCATAATTTTTTTGTTGCCCTTGGAACCAGCTGCACGCACAACGGTACGAATCGCTTTTGCGATTCGACCCTGCTTGCCAATTACTTTTCCCATATCATCAGGAGCAACCTGTAAACTCAGAACAATCTGGTTTTCATCTTCCGTCTCTGTAACTACGACTTCCTCCGGATTGTCTACCAAAGCACTAGCAATCACTTCTACTAATTCCTTCATACTAGCCTCCATTCTTGCATGGGCGGTACCTTACTTTTCGATTCCTGCCTGTTTGAACAAACGAGCAACTACGTCAGTAGGCTGCGCACCATTTGCCAGCCATTTTTTAGCTGCCTCTTCGTCAACTTTGACTACACTTGGTTCCTGATTCGGGTCATAAGTACCGATCTCCGCGATGTTTTTACCATCTCTTGGAGCTCTTTCGTCAGCAACAACAATTCTATAAAATGGTGACTTTTTCTGACCTAATCTTTTCAATCTGATTTTTACTGCCATGTTTTCACCTCCTTCTTCCTCTGAAAAATTCTCGGGCACTGAATTCAGTGCCTTATTTATCCATAAAAGAAATATCTCCGCAGAAGCAATTCCCCGAAAATATTCTCTGGAACGCAATTACATACCAAATCCCCCGAATGGGAACTTAAATCCACCGCCTCGGCGACGTCCTTTTCCGGACATCATACCCGACATCTGTTTCATCATCTTGCGGCTCTGTTCAAACTGTTTAATCAAACGGTTTACCTCGCTGATATCCACACCTGCACCATCTGCAATTCTTCTTTTCCTGGAAGGATTAATAATCGATGGATTCGTCCGCTCCTCAATTGTCATTGAGTAGATGATTGCCTCAGTGCCTTTGAGCGCATCGTCGTCAATCTCCAGATCCGATGGCAGTCCCATTCCCGGCAGCATACTGAGAATACTCGAAAGTCCTCCCATTTTTTTCATCTGCTGCATCTGTTCCAGAAAATCATTAAAGTCAAACTCGGCTTTTTTGATTTTCTTAGCCATCTCAGCGGCTTTTTCTTCATCAATCTCGGCTTCCGCCTTTTCAATCAGCGACAACACATCCCCCATTCCCAGAATACGGGACGCCATACGGTCCGGATAAAACTGTTCCAAATCGGAGAGTTTCTCACCCATACCCACATAATAAATCGGACGTCCTGTTATTGCACGGATAGAAAGTGCCGCACCACCACGAGTATCACTGTCAAGCTTCGTAAGAACTACACCGTCGATTGACAGCTTTTCATCAAATGTGGATGCCACATTCACGGCATCCTGACCGGTCATGGAGTCCACAACCAGTATCGTCTGATGCACCTGCAGATTGTTCTTGATATTTGCAAGTTCTTCCATCATCTCTTCATCGACGTGCAGACGGCCCGCCGTATCAAGAATCACTACATTGTTACCATTTGCCTTTGCATGCTCATATCCCGCTTTTGCAATATCCACCGGATTGTGTCCGGTACCCATGGAAAACACCGGAACCTCCTGCTTGTCACCGTTAATCTGCAGCTGTTCAATCGCTGCCGGACGGTATATGTCACACGCTACCAAAAGCGGGCGCTTGCCCTTTTGTTTCAGTTTACCGGCAATTTTCGCTGTTGTCGTCGTTTTACCGGCACCCTGAAGACCACACATCATAATGACGGTAATTTCATTTCCCGGACGAAGCTCAAGTTCTGTCGTCGTCTCTCCCATCATCCGGACCAGTTCTTCATTTACATATTTGATGACGGTCTGTCCCGGTGTAAGACTGTTGAGCACATCCTCTCCGGTCGCCCGTTCCTGAACTGCTTTTACAAATTGCTTTACTACTTTGAAATTGACATCCGCTTCCAAAAGCGCCATTTTTACCTCTTTTAATGCCGCCTTTACATCTGCTTCGGTAAGTCGTCCTTTGCTTTTGAGACCCTTGAACACATTCTGCAATTTTGCTGTCAAACTGTCAAACGCCATGATAACAACCACCTTTCTGCGTCTCTCCCTGTCAGATCATATCATAGATTTCCTCTGCCAGCTTCGTAATGGCTTCCGCTGCTTTTGTGTCTTCTGCACTTTGGGCAATCGACTCTATTTTCTGAAGCCGTTCCTTCGTCTGTTCAAATTTATGCACAAGCTGTAGCTTATCTTCATACTCCCGCAGCCGGATTCTGCAACGTTTTACCACATCATAAACGCCCTGTCTGGTAATCTGCCTCTCTGCCGCAATCTCTCCGAGCGAAAGATTATTCCATACATAATCTTCGAAAATCATACGGTGATTTTCTTTCAGAAGCGCGCCATAAAAATCATATAAAGTGGATAATTCCACAATCTCATCCGGTTCCGCAAGGGATACTGACGCATTGCTTTGCATGCGTGACATAAAAACACCACCTGTAAAGTCTTTTTCTTTACAGGTGGTAGTATAACGTACTTACAGTCGGTTGTCAAGCGATTTTCACATTCTTTTTACCGTATAGGAAATTTCGACGTTCGCAGAGCGCAGAATTCTCACAGCGCTTTTTTGCCGTCTACGCTTTGAAGTCGGTTTCGCTTGAAAGCATAAAGCAAAACTCAACAGCCTGCCTGTTATACTGGTTCAAGCCTCCCATCATCCGGAGCTTATCTTCTTTCCGGACTTCCTTGGCTTTTTCGGATTGTTCTTTTGCCGTTTCAAGTACCTGGGAAAAACTCTGGTCAGACTGGCCTCCCTGTTTTTCCTGTTCCGTATGACGGTTTACATGCATAATCCGGTTTACCGGATAAACCGATTGAACTTCATTGATTTTAAATATTTCTGCATTTGCTTTAATCTCCTCCTTGAGCCTATTTCAACAGTTGCAAAAAGCAAGCACTCCATTGCTATGCTTCTATACTGTTTATCGACACTTTATTCCGCTTTCTTAACCGGCACATCTGTAATGTCGTACGTTATTTCAATCTCCTGATCCATCGCCAGACCTTTGTATTTGTCCACAATACGTTTGGCAACAATTTTTCCATTGTCCATATTGGTATCCATCAAAATGACAATCTGCTGCGTGGCACTCAGACGTGTTGTCACATCTCCGCGTCGCAGAGAACGTATAATAGCAGTTTCCAGAAGCATCAGGGCATCTTCAATTTCTTCCTCCTGCATTTCCCGCTCCTGTTTCGGTCGGATGGAGAAAAGAATAATCTGCACCTGCTGTTTGCTTCGCTCGACATTGCGGGCGATAAACTGGAAAATATACGCAAAACGGTCATATTCAACCGCATACGCCCCCTGATGATATTTGCGCTCTGCAATTTTTCGCATTAGCTGTTTCAAATCCATCTGTTTGATATTGATTCCGGCATTTCTCTCTTCCTCCGGAATATTGGCGTACATATGATAATCATCTTTCCCGTTATTTTTCACATAATACAGGGCTTTATCGGCATTATTATACATGGTCGTGCAGTCTGTCGCTTTTTGCCCCGGATACTTGGTCATGATACCGATGGAAACGGAACACACTTCGCAGCCGAGCTCTTTTTTCTTTTCGGAAAACATATGAATAATGTTTTCCGCACGGTTACGGATTACCCTCTCTTTATCCAGTTCCGGGAAAAAGATGGCAAACTCATCTCCCCCCATCCGGCATACATAATCCCCTTCTCTCGTATTCATCCGGAGAACCTCTGCAAACGCAAGAATGAGCTGATCTCCAATCACATGACCATAGACATCATTGACATTTTTAAAGTCATCAAGATCCGTCATAAAAAATGTTCCGCTTGCTTTTGGCTTTTGCAGAAACACATTTACTTTTTCTTCAAAATACCTGCGGTTCAGAAAACCGGTCAGTGAATCACGTTCCCGCTCACTCTGTGCCTCCTGTACCGTTTCGTTGAAAATCTGCCGTAGAAGATCTCCTGTCTCTCCGATTGCCTCTTCGTTGGAAAAAGCCTCTTCCAGATTTTCCTCATCGATTGATAAGCCCTCATCCAGCAGTTCAAGAAAAGCATCAACAATCAGAGGGTCAAACTGGCTTCCCCGACCCTGCACAAGTTCTTCTCTTGCTTCTTCTTTCGTCTTCCTTTTTCGGAATGCGCGATCCGAAGTCATCGCCGCATAGGCATCTGCAACGGCAATGATACGGGCAACCACCGGAATTTTATCACCGCTCACCCTGGCGTATCCGGTTCCGTCGTAGCGCTCATGGTGATAGCGTACACCATTTACCACACCGGGTATGAAACTGATATTTTTTACCATTTCCCCGCCGATAACCGTATGTTTTTTTATCTGTTCAAATTCTTCCCCGGTAAGTTCCGATGATTTATTCAAAATCG
>JAXEJU010000020.1:0-3383 GCA_034101395.1 Eubacterium sp.
AGAAAGTTATTACAACTCCTCCTCCCGTGCTTTGTAGTGTAGCTTCTTGCAAACTATTTTACAGCACAGTGCAGAGAGTTGGAACACTTTCATTACTATTTGTGCCGCCAGCCGAAGGCGGCGGAATGGAGATTATTATGATTAAAAAATATACATTTGGAAATCCGTTTCCGACCGAGAGCATTCTCGTTCCCGTGGAAACAGCTGACGGGACACCGGAACATGGAAAAATCTGTCTGACCGACGGATTTACTTATACTTACCGGATGGAAAACGACGATATCATATATGGTCTCGGCGAGGCAAACCGGGGAATCAATAAGAGAGGTTTTCGCTATATCAGCAACTGCAGCGACAATCCGAACCATCAGGAGGATACTCTTTCGCTCTATGGCGCCCACAATTTTCTTATCGTTTCCGGCGAGAATACCTTTGGCATTTATGTCGATTACCCTTCCACCGTAACCTTTGATATCGGTTATTCCCGGATGGACGAGCTGGTTATTCAATGCCCGGATGCCAATCTGGATTTCTACGTCATTGACGGAGAAAATGCCTATGACATCACAAAACAGTTCCGGAAAATAATCGGTCGAAGCTATATTCCGCCCAAATTCGCCTTTGGCTTTGGTCAGAGCCGCTGGGGTTACAAAACAAAGGAGGACTTTTTTGAGGTTGCAAACGGATACCGGGAAAATCATATCCCAATCGATATGATTTATATGGATATTGATTATATGGATGCCTTTAAAGATTTTACTGTCAGCAGTGAATTTTCTGAACTTTCTACTTTTGTAGACCAAATGAAGGAACAGCATCTCCGCCTCATCCCGATTATTGATGCCGGAGTTAAAATAGAAAGGGGCTATGATGTGTATGAGGAAGGAATCGAAAATCAGTATTTTTGCAAAAATGAGGATGGAACAGAATTTACTGCCGCTGTGTGGCCGGGCTATACTCATTTCCCCGATTTTCTGAATCCACAGGTGCGCCAGTGGTTTGGTTCGAAATACCGTTTTCTGACTGATCAGGGAATCGAGGGATTCTGGAATGACATGAACGAGCCTGCTCTCTTTCACTCTCCTGAAGGCATTCAGCGTGTAAAGGAATCCATGAACAACTTTTTTGAGCACGGAGAAAATGTAGATGACCTGTGGGACATCCGTGACCAGTTTATGAAACTTGCCAATAATCCGGATGATTATGCCTCCTTTTACCATAAAGTAAACGGCACTATGGTTCGTCATGACAGGGTACACAATCTGTATGGTTACAACATGACGCGTGCGGCAGGAGAAGCGCTGCAGGCGATTTCTCCGAAAAAGCGCTGTCTGCTTTTTTCACGCTCCTCTTATATTGGGATGCACCGCTATGGTGGTATCTGGACCGGCGACAATAAATCCTGGTGGTCTCACCTTCTGCTCAATCTGAAGATGCTGCCGTCGCTGAACATGTGTGGATTTCTGTATATCGGTGCGGATCTGGGAGGATTTGGGGCGGATACTACCAGAGATCTTCTGCTTCGGTGGCTCGCCCTTGGCATTTTTACCCCTCTGATGCGCAACCACTCCGCACTCGGAACAAGGAATCAGGAATGCTACCGCTTTGAACACATCGAAGATTTCCGGCATATTATCGGCGTCCGCTACCGGCTGATTCCGTATTTGTACAGCGAATATATGAAAGCTGCCCTGACAGATGATATGTTTTTCAAGCCTCTGGCATTTGAGTACCCGGAGGATGCAATGGCATCCAAGGTCGAAGACCAGCTGTTGCTTGGCAATGAAATCATGATTGCCCCGGTATATACCCAAAACAGTAACGGACGATATGTGTATCTTCCGGAAGAAATGATGCTGATCCGATTCCTGCCGGATGGTAACATTTCGAAAGAAATCCTGCCTGCGGGACATCATTATATTTCCGTTCCCTTAACCGTTGTCCCTCTCTTTATCCGCTCCGGCAAGTGTATCCCGGTTGCCGACGTAGCAGAATGTGTGGAGAAAATTGACACGGACAATATGCAGCTCATTGGATATAAAGATGCCTCCTATGTTCTGTATGAAGATGATGGCTTCACGAGGGATTACGATATAAATACGCACTGCCGGACAATGTAAATGGAAATATTTACTTGTAGAATTTCCCCCTATGACATGTTAGTATACTTCTTGTAACAAATATGTAACATTTATGAAATATTTTCGTAATGACCAAGGAGGAAATGAATATGAAGAAAAAAATGGTATTATCCATGGCACTGCTGTCTGCTGTTATCGCAGCAGGAAGCACACCATCCCATGCCAACGCAGCAGGAGTAAACGTTGTAAAGGGGGTTGTGGGAAATTGTTATAAGGTATACATCTCTCAGAAAAACGGTTGTAATCTCTCACAGGCATTAAAAGATTTTTGCGTTACATTACCGGAATGCACACCCCCATCTGCCACCAATCCACCAGCCACGGAGACTCCAGCCCCAACTACACCGGCTGTAGAGACTCCGGACGCACAGGAGCCTGAAATCAATACGCCTGTCGAGGAAACATCTTCCCAGGCAGAACAGGTCGTAAAACTTGTGAACGAGGAGAGAACCAAAGCAGGCCTGCCAGCGCTTACCGTCAACGCAGATATCACTACGGCAGCAAATGTAAGGGCAAATGAAATTAAGCGGGTATTTTCACATACAAGACCGGATGGCAGCAGCTTCAGCACTGCCTTAAATGCTCATGTGCCATAAAGTAACACACAAGAATTTGATAGACAACAGCCCGTTATTCCGTAAAAATTTCAAAGTAGAATTTCATGGAAGCCATACAAATTGTGTGGCTTCTTTTGCTTAGGCCTTGTTTGAAAAATAGGTAGAGCCTGTATCATTTCAACAAAATGGCAATAGCGGCAATATAAACAAAGGCAAGGAAAGAAGCATCCAGTTTATCATAACGGGTAAAAATTCTTCGAAACCATTTGAGTTTCTGGAAAAAGCATTCAACCAGATGCCGCTCTTTGTAAGTATGCCAATCCACAGGCCACGGATCGATGACGTCACACTTCGGCGAGATTGTATAGGAGGCGTTCCGCGAAACGATGTACTCACGGATCGCTTTGGCACCGTAAGCCTTATCACCAAGAATGTTACTTCCTTCCATTGGGACTTGGCAGAGTAAGGAAACCGCATGAATAGAATCGTGGTCACTGCCGGAACTGAGCATGAAAGCCAGTGGATTGCCTAAGCCATCCACTAACGTATGAATCTTTGTATTTCTGCCGCCTCTGGACACACCAATGGCTTTATTCTCAGGTTTTTTTCCCGCCATTGGCACTTTGATGCACCTTACAGGATGTAGAGTCGATGGAGATATTTTCAAAATCCCCGTCTATAGCGA
>JAXEJU010000021.1:0-44485 GCA_034101395.1 Eubacterium sp.
AGAGGGATTACTTCCTCCTGATGAACCATTAGCTTCTTGATTTAATTTTCTAACTCTATAACACTTTAAAAAGTTGCCTGCCTTAGACAGCTTATTCAAGTGCGCCAATTTATGGTCTTCCTCTACTTTCTTTCACACTATTCCTCCATTCCGGAGCGTTTATGCGGCGGCGTGTCATCCCGCTATTTGTAACGCTCCTTCACAAATAGCGGTGCAAAAAATCAGCACATCCACGTGATTTTCACACTTTTACCAGCCACTCTCAGAAAAAGCTGTCCGCTTTCTCTCTATCATTTCATCAATTCTTGCGATATACTCTTCCACACCTTTTATATTTTCAATGCGTTCCATCCGGTTCCCACCGGTAAAAACCTGCTTGGTAGAACCACCGCAACCGAGCGCCACGATAGTTTCGAGTTCCTCCATAATAAAAATATTATACAGGCACTCCTTTCCCGGTTTCGCATAGGCGACATTTTCCTGATTCGTATTTCTGGAAGTTCCCGCCTTATTTTTCTGCCGGTACATATAATAGGGTTCATACCCGAGATTTCTCAGGTAATCTTCACTCTCCATCTGTAGAAACGGAATCATCGTATCTTCGGGACGTATGTCACTCCCGCTCTCCATCTGCTCGCGCCGCATTCTGGATGCCCGTTTAATCACGAGCGTATGCACCGTCACACTGTCCGGATCCATTTCACGGATTCGGTTTATGGTATTCATAAAGTCAACTTCATCTTCTTCTGGGAGCCCTACAATCAGATCCATATTTATATTATCAAACCCAGTCTCCCTTGCCAGATAAAAAGCATCCTTTACCTGCTCCACCGTATGCCTTCGCCCCAGAAGTTCCAGCGTATGCTGTTTCATCGTCTGAGGATTGATGGAAATTCTTGTCACTCCTGCTTTCTTCATGAGAAGAAGTTTTTCCTTTGTAATGCTGTCCGGACGACCTGCCTCAACCGTAAATTCAACCGCCTGTCCAACCGGAAGATATCGGTGTATCATGTCCATAAGCCTTCCTAACTGCATTTCGTTCAGCGAAGTAGGCGTCCCTCCTCCAACATAAATCGTATGAAGTGGTCTCTCCGAAAAAAATTCTCCGGTAAATTTCATCTCTTTCTCCAGCGCTGTCAGATAATCGTCTGCCAGCTTTTTATATTTTTCATAAGGGAAAGAGGAAAAAGAGCAATATTGGCAGATAGAAGGGCAAAAAGGAATTCCAATGTAAATATTGTAACCGTTTTCGTGACGGAATCGGCTTGTCAGTGCATCCTCTTTCTCTGCAATATCTACCGACAAGCTTATTTTCCTTTCATCCATCCGATATTCTTTTTCAAGTATCTCTTCAATTTCTTCCCTGCTGTGTCCTTCCCACAAAAGCCGCAGTGGAATCTTTGCCGGGCGTATCCCCGTCAGAATCCCCCACGGAAGATGAATTCCTGTCCGTTTTGAAAACATCTCGTACAATGCAGACTTCACTGAATTTTTATTATATCCTTCCGGCAAAGTCACGGACAAAGTTTCTTCTCCGTCAATGCAGCATACAAGAGGATATCCTTTTCGGTCTGCCCAGTCCTCCCGCTCCATTACCTCACAGCCTTTTTCCGGATAAAAATCCAGCGCAAGGGCTTTCAGATCATAGGAAAATTCTCCCGGACATCCCGGCCGCTTTTTAATCTCATAGTGTATCATATAAATCCGTTCCCATTCCACATTTATTCGTCTAAATTATGCATAAGGATTATTCTGTTTTTCATATCCCACACTCGTTTCCGGTCCATGTCCCGGATATATCTGTACTTCTTCCGGAAGTACCAGAATTTTCTCACGTATAGAGTCGATGAGCTGTCTGCCATTTCCAGTCGGAAAATCCGTACGTCCAACAGATTCCATAAATATAGTGTCACCACTGAACAGCACCTTTTCATCTTTTGCATAATAGCAGCATCCGCCAACTGTGTGCCCTGGTGTATGAATCACCTGAAAGTCCATGTCTGCTATACTCAGTATCTGGTTATCACGCAAAAGATTTTCCGGCTCCAACGCCACCTCATACCCTACCATCACACTTCCATTCTGTGCCGGATCCATCATCAGTTCCCGCTCGCCCTCATAGGCATACACCTTTGCCCCTGTTAAAGATGCGAGTTCCGCCACACCGGTAATATGGTCAAAATGGCCATGCGTCAGAAGAATCCCTTCGCAGACAAGTTCCTTTTTTTTCATATAATCTGCAATCTTTCCCGCCTCTTCCCCCGGATCAATCACAACACACGATGTGCTGCCTTCTTTTGATGCAACATAGCAGTTGGTCTGAATCGGACCAACCATCAACAATGTTATCTCCATTTTTTTCCTCATTTCTGCTATGCACCGGCTTTATCAGCCATTTGTGCTTCGCTCAATATCTGTAACACTTTCCACCGACCGCAGCTTGGCTATCAGGCGATCCAGCTGCTCCAGTCCATGCGTTTCAAAGCCAATCGTAAGAGTTGCTTTCTCCTGTTTTGTCGTCCGCACATTCATCGATTTTACATCGATTTTATTTTCCGTGAAAATCCGTGACACATCCAGAAGAACACCACTTCTGTTATAACAGTAAATAACAATTTCAACCGGATAAACTTCTCCACTGTCTTTGGCCTCCGGACACCATTCTGCCTCAATCAGCCGATTTTTCTCTGCCACCGGCAAATGAATCATATTCACACAATCGGTCCTGTGAATGGATACACCACGACCTCTTGTGACGAATCCGACAATTTCATCCCCCGGTACCGGACTACAGCACTTCGAGAACCGGACTGCCAAATCATCAAGTCCTTCTACGATAATACCGCTTTTACTCTTTGGCTGTCCGCCCGGTTTCCTGTCTATCGCTTGTTTTGCCTCTTTTACATTCTCAATCAGTTCATGTACTTTGGCATCAGACACGGTACGTTTATTCTTTTTATCATATTCGTCCTGAAGTTTATTTACCACCTGGCCTTCCTTCAGTCCACCATGACCGATTGCGGCACATACGGACTCCCAGTCACGGAAACCGTACTTGCGGATGCATGCAGCCGTGTATTCATTGCGCAAAAGCGGTGTCAGGTCAATTCCTTTTGCCTTACAGTAAGTATGCAGCAGTTCCTTACCCTTAACAATGTTCTCTTCCTTGAATTCATTCCGAAACCACTGGTTAATCTTATTTTTTGCCTGTGTACTTTTTACTATCTTTAACCAGTCACGGCTTGGTCCTTTGCTGTTCTGGCTTGTAATAATATCAATCCGGTCACCATTCTGGATTTCATAATCCATTTTGACAATATTTCCATTTACCCTTGCACCAACCATTTTGTTGCCGACTGCACTGTGTACGGCATAAGCAAAATCAATCGGTGTTGAACCTGCCGGAAGATTTTTCACATCTCCCTCCGGAGTGAAACAGTATATACGGTCAGAGAACAGATCCAGATCGCTCTTGATCACACTCAGAAATTCCTTGTTATCATCCATGTCATGCTGCCATTCGAGAATCCTGCGCAGCCATGCCATCTTTTCTTCTTCACTATTTCCATCAGAAGCATTGCTTCCGCCACTCTCTTTGTATTTCCAGTGGGCAGCGATACCATACTCTGCTGTCCGGTGCATCTCATATGTCCGGATTTGAATTTCAAACGGCTGTCCATTTGGTCCAATCAGGGTCGTGTGCAGCGATTGGTAATGATTTGGTTTTGGCATCGCAATGTAGTCTTTGAAACGCCCCGGAATCGGCTTATACATCTCGTGTATAATTCCAAGTGCCGTGTAACATTCCTGGTCGTTATCTACGATGATTCGAATTGCAAACAGGTCATAAATCTGATCCAGTGTCTTGTTCTGTTTGATCATTTTACGATAGATACTGAATAAATGCTTGACACGTCCATCTATTGTAGCTTTGATACCATTTTCCCGCAGATGCGTATCTACTTCATCCATGATATCCTTTACAAAACTCTCTTTGTCTCCTTTAATGGCATTAAACTGATCCGAAAGTTCTTTATAGGATTCCGGTTCCAGATACCGAAGAGACAGATCGTCCAGTTCTACCTTCACTTTGGAAATACCGAGCCGGTCTGCAATCGGAGCATAAATATCCATCGTCTCACGGGATTTTTCCTTTTGCTTTTCCGGTTTCATAAACTGCATCGTACGCATATTATGCAGCCTGTCTGCCAGTTTTATAATAATAACACGGATATCTTTCGCCATGGCGAGAAACATTTTCCGCAGATTTTCCGCCTGAAGTTCGACCTTATCAGCAGAATAATTCAACTGTGTCAGCTTGGTAACACCATCTACCAGTGCCGCTATCTCTGCGCTGAAAAGCTCTGTCAGATCTTCTGTTGTATACCTGGTATCCTCCACCACATCGTGAAGCAGCCCTCCGACAATCGTCTCTTTATCCATCTCAAGCTGTGCCAGAATAATCGCTACACAGACCGGATGAATCAGATACGGCTCACCGGACTTACGTTTCTGATCCTTATGAGCATCCTTTGCCAATTCATAGGCTCTCTTAATAATCTCCAAATCACTGGAAGGATGATAGTTCGTAACAGTTTTTATAAGAATCTCGAATAAAACATCCGGATCCGTAAAATTGGGCGGAATTAACTTTGTAGATAATTCGCCGGTATCAAAAGTCTTTTCCAGACCGGAAAAATTCTCCTTATCCATAGTCATCCTCCTTTATCCCTGTTTTAAATCCATTTACTTATTATAAATAGGTTCTGAAAAAAATGCAACCACTGTTGCGGTCCGGATACGTTTTTCTTACTTTTTACCGTTCTCCGTTGAAAGTGTTACCCGCGTCCCGTCAGAAACCGCCTGAACCATCCCCATCGTATCCGTCCGGTATACCTGAACATCCTCATCTTCAAGTCTTGCAAGCACCTCCGCATGGGGATGACCATAAGAATTGTTTTTCCCACAGCTGATTATGCCATATGCCGGGTCTGCCGCTTTCAAAAATGCATCACTGGTTGCAGTATAACTGCCATGATGTCCAAGTTTCAGCACATCACACGTCAGGTCATATCCCTTTTCCAAAATATCCTTTTCCACATTTTCTTCGGCATCTCCCATAAACAGAAAACGGTTTTTTCCATAAGCAAGCTGAACAACAAGTGAATTGTCGTTCGCGTCCGAATACGTTTTATCCGGAGATAGAAAACGCAGGACAACATTCTCCCCATAGATGTATTCTTTTCCAATTTCCGGCATGCCGGCCTTTTTTCCTGCACGCTTTAATACCGACTCTACTTCATCATAAGTTTTTGTACTTTTTTTCGCCGCAGGCATATAAATGGTATCCACCGGCACCGCTTCCAGCACATCATCAAGTCCCCCGATATGATCACTGTCGGGATGGGTTCCCACCAGAATATCCAGCCTGTCAATACCCTCTTCTTTCAGATATTCTACTACATCGGCACCCTTTTCGTTTTTCCCGGCATCAATCAACATATGAAAATCCCCTTTTGTGATAAGTGTGGCATCTCCCTGCCCGACATCCAGATAAGAAACCGTAAGCGTTTTCCCATCTGTGGGAACGGATGTTGACGTTTTGGAATCGGAAAGTCCGAAAAAATCCATAACCGGATGATATAAAATTGCTGCTATAATAAGGAAAACAGGAACTAAAAGACGTCTTATAACTTCTTTTTTCTGCTGTTTTGTAGGCATAGGCGTCCTCCCCTTTTCATTTTACGTAGTAATTTACTGTATCACATCTACAGCATAAATGCAAGAAGCGGACACCGAATGGGAAACTGTCACAAAAAAAACTAGGCGATTTCCGGAAAACATGATAAAATAGAGAACAGACCAGATAAACTGGAGGTTCTATAACGAAAAGAATGCAAGGAGGTATTTATATGTTACTGGACAGAGAATATAAAGTTCCATCAAAAATCAACAACCGTATTAACCTGAAAGTGGTTCCCGGACATTTTGCGACCAATCACTCCCATATTAATTTCTATATGGATATGACAACTCTCAAAGTGCGTCACTCGGAAGCCGCAGAAATTGCCAAGGAAATGGCAAACGAGTACCAGTACAGCAAACCAATCGATACCATTATCTGCATGGACGGCTGCGAAATTATCGGTTCCTGTCTTGCAGAAGAACTGACCAAAAACGGTATCATGTCTCTGAACAGACATCAGAGCCTGTATGTAATCACACCGGAATTTGACAGCAATGGACAGATGATTTTCCGTGACAACCTGCAGCCAATGGTACGTGGCAAAAATGTTCTTCTGTTATTGGCATCTGCCACAACCGGACGCACGATTGCAAGAAGTCTGGACTGTATTCAGTATTATGGCGGGATTGTTCAGGGAATTTCCGCTATTTTCAGTGCTGCCAAAGAAATTCACGGTCACCCTGTACACTGCATTTTCTCTGCAGAAGATTTACCGGAATACCGCACATACAACCAGAATGAATGTCCATTATGCCAGAACAAAGAGAAGATTGATGCGATTGTCAATGGTTTTGGATATTCAGAATTATAAGAATGCCAGGGGCAAAAAGAATGAAAAAAGTATTGGCACATTTAAAGCCTGAAGCCGTTTTCCGATATTTTGAAGAAATCTGTGGAATTCCCCACGGTTCCGGAAACACAAAAGAAATCAGCGATTATGTCGTCGATTTTGCCAAAAAACAGGGATTGCGGTACCGACAGGATTCCCTTCACAATGTCATCCTATGGAAAAACGGAAGTACAGGATATGAGAATTCCGCTCCGGTCATTTTGCAGGGACACCTAGACATGGTATGCGAAAAGGAAAATAACTGTCCGATTGATATGGAAAAGGAAGGACTACTGCTCGAACTCAATCACGGAATAATTTCTGCCAAAGGGACAACACTGGGAGGCGATGATGGAATTGCAGTTGCCTATGCACTCGCAATTCTGGAATCGGATGACATACCTCATCCTCCGCTTGAAGTAATCTTTACTGTGGATGAGGAAACCGGCATGACCGGCGCAGAAGCACTGGATTGCAGTGAAATCCAATCCCGTACCATGCTAAATCTGGATTCAGAAGACGAAGGATTTTTGCTGGCCGGTTGTGCCGGTGGTTCAAAAGTCACCGCTCATTTTCCTGTTGAACGCGAAAAAATCGCGAATGGGACTATGTATAACCTGGATTTAACAGGTATGACCGGGGGCCATTCCGGTGTAGAAATCGACAAAGGACGTGCGAATGCCTGTCATCTTCTGGGGCGGACACTGAATGCTCTTTTCTCTGTTACTCCATTTCGCCTGATCCGGATAAACGGTGGATTGAAAGACAATGCGATTCCAAGGGAATCACATGCTGTTATCCTTATTGAATCATCAGATAAATATCACATGATTCAAAAAAAAATGCAGGAACTGGATGGCATCTACCGCAGTGAATACGAACTTTCAGATCCCGGAATATCCTTACAGATGACACCATCATCCGCGACGGACACCCAAGCCATGACAGAAGAGAGTACACGCCGCGTTATCACGGCACTGACGTGTCTGCCAAACGGAATTGAGCGAATGAGCCTTGATATCGAAGGTCTTGTACAGACTTCCTTAAATCTGGGAATTCTTATAACCGAAGATGACAGCGTATCGCTCTCTTATTCTCTCAGAAGCAGCGTAGAATCTGAAAAAACAGCTCTCACAGAACGAATCTCCCGTCTGACGGAGGCTCTCGGTGGACATATCGACATCAGCGGCGATTATCCTGCGTGGGAATACCACAAGGACTCCCCTCTCCGGGATACGATGGTTCGGATATTTGAAAAAAAATATAGCAGGAAGCCGGTTATCCAGGCGATTCATGCCGGTCTGGAGTGCGGAATATTTGCCGGAAAACTGCCCGGACTTGACTGCGTGTCCTTTGGACCGGACATAAAAAACATTCACACAACAGAAGAATCCATGGATACAGAAAGTGTAGCCAGGACATGGGAGTATCTGCTGGAAATACTACGGCAATTGAAATAACTTTTGCCAGGAGAAAGGAACCGGTTTATGAAACATTTGGAATTAGGATTTATCGGGTTTGGACTGATCGGAGGATCCATTGCCCGCTCTCTAAAAAAGAAAAATTTGGATTTAACAATAAGCGTGTATACAAGACGCCACAATCCAGATTTGGAACAGGGGGTAGAGGAAGGTATCATTGACCGGCTTCTCTATACAGTTGATGAACAGTTATCTTCCTGTGACATTATTTTCCTCTGCGCTCCGGTTAAGAAAAATGAGGAATTCCTTCCGTTACTGAAAAATATTATAAAACCGGAATGTATACTCACGGATGTAGGAAGTGTAAAAGGAAACATATGCAGGGCTGCAGCAGAAAATGGTCTGTCACGCCAGTTTATCGGCGGACATCCGATGGCTGGTTCAGAGAAGACCGGATATATCAGTTCCACTGCCAGTTTGCTTGAAAATGCCTATTATCTTCTAACGCCGACGCCGGATAACCGCCCGGAGGATTTGGCACTCCTTCGGAAGCTGGTCGATTATACCGGGGCAATCAGCGTGCTGTTATCTCCAGAAAAGCATGACGAGATTACGGCTGCTATCAGCCATGTTCCTCACATTATCGCAGTATCACTTGTCAATCTGGTTCGTGAAAACGACACGGAAGAGCAAAATATGAAAACTTTTGCCGCCGGAGGGTTCAAGGACATCACAAGAATTGCCTCTTCCTCTCCTGCTATGTGGCAGGACATCTGTATTGCAAATAAAGACAGTATTGACAGATTTCTTGGCTACTTTGAGACACAGATAAGAGAATTCCGGGAAATGATTGCTTCCAGTGACGGCAAAGGCATTTATAATGCTTTTCAAACAGCAGGCGATTACAGAAACTCTATTCCAAATACAAAGAACGGCATGATTGCCCGTTCCTATGAACTGTATGTTAACATCGACGATCGCGCCGGTGCCATCGCCTCCATGACTTCGATTCTCTCTGAACATGGAATCAGTATCAAAAATATAAGAATCATTCATAACCGGGAGTTTGCAGACGGTGTGTTAAAACTGGATTTAAATAGTCAGGAAGATGCCCACAAGTCAAAACAGATTTTAGAACAAAAAGGCTATGAAGTAATAGACCGCCATTAATCTTCTTATTTTTTCAACCCATGAAAGAACGTGATTGCCTGTCTGTGATTGGTAATCACGGCTTTTTTATGCTGTCCGCCATTTTCTCCATCCAAAGTATAGGATATTTCCTTTTGCGACGTGATAGTCACCTGACGTCCCCGTACAAACCGCACCTGTGCATTTTCCTCTCCGGTTACCAAAAAATTCATAACCAGATTTAACTCTATTGGATTTTTAGGTGTACGGACAAAAATGCCATCAAAGTATCCATCATCCAGACTGACTTTTTGTTTCCTGTATAATTTTAACCCACCAATTGATTTGGCGTTTGTCACCATCCCCAGAATACACTCTTCCTCCCATTCCTCACCATCTACATTAATCCGAACGGAAACACTCTTTATAGTGTTCAGTTTTGCAACACCATCCAGAATGTATGCAGTCTTTCCGAGCAGATTTTTGGTCGCCTGAGGCGTTTCATAAGAGACGGAAGTAAAAGCCCCAAAGGCCGCAACATAGGTAAAGTATTTTCCATTCATCTGCCCGATATCAAATGCCCGGCTATTACCTCCTGCCGCAATCTCTGCCGCTTTCAGTATACGCTTGGGCAGTTTGATTCCCGACGCAAAATCGTTTACAGTTCCCGCCGGGATATATCCACATGCAGGCCGTTTATCAGCCGGAATTTCCATAAGTCCGTGTGTCACCTCGTGCAGTGTGCCATCTCCTCCGGAACAGATAACCCTGTCATAGCTCCCACCATTTGTTTTGACTATTTCCGTGGCATCCCCTTGCTGCATCGTTGCAAACACAGTCACTTCAAATCCTGCCCTCATAAAAATTTCCATTACATCGGACAGCTTGTTTTTCATTGTCCCCTTACCCGCATGCGGATTATAAACAAATAATACCTTTTCCATTTTTACCTCCATTTTCACATTCTCTCCATCTGGACATCAATCCGGAAGTATTAACATAGCATCCCCAAAGGAGAAGAAACGGTACTTCTCTTTTACCGCCTCCTCATAAGCTTTCATCACGGTATCCTTTCCGGCAAGCGCCGAGACCAGCATCAGCAGGGTGGACTCCGGCAGATGAAAATTAGTTACCAGCACATCCAGCATCTTAAACCGGTATCCCGGATAGATAAAAATTTCCGTGTTTCCCTCTCCCGGCTGCAGCACACCGTACTCGTCTGTTGCCGACTCAATCGTACGGCAGCTGGTCGTTCCGACACATACGATACGCCCTCCCCTTCTTTTGGCCTCGTTTATTTTATCTGCTTCCTCCGGCTCGATCCGGTAGTATTCCGAATGCATATGGTGATACGTCACTTCCTCTGCCTTTACCGGGCGAAATGTGCCAAGTCCAACATGAAGCGTCACATTGGCAATGATCACTCCTTTTTTTTCCAAACGCTCAAATAAATCATTTGTAAAGTGAAGCCCGGCCGTCGGAGCTGCCGCTGACCCCTCGTACCTGGCATATACGGTCTGATACCGGTTTTTATCCTGCAGCTTATGTGTAATATACGGCGGCAGCGGCATCTGTCCCAGTTCATCCAGAATCTCTTCAAAGATTCCCTCATACCGGAACTGTATCAGCCGGTTTCCATCCTCTAAAACATCTACAATCTCACCGTGTAAAAGTCCATCGCCAAACACGAGTCTGGCACCGGTCCTCGCCTTTTTGCCAGGCTTGACAAGTGTCTCCCCGATATCATTTTCCCTTCTTTTCAGAAGAAGAAGTTCCACCGCACCGCCGGTGTCCTCACGCACACCAAACAGCCTTGCCGGAATCACCTTTGTATTATTCCGGACCAGGCAGTCTCCCGGTTCCAGATAATCTATAAGATCCGAAAATATCCGGTGCTCTATTCCACATGATCCGCTGTGCAGCACCATCAGCCGGGAAGAACTGCGGTCCGGCAGAGGATCCTGTGCAATCAGCTCCTGTGGCAAATCATAATAAAAATCACTTGTCTTCACGTAATTTCATCCTTTCCTTTCATTCCGCTAACGCCCATTATATCCTTTCTTTTTATCAACGTCAATCCATGAAACATTCCTCTTTTCATATTTTACGAAATCTTGCACAAATCCACTGGTTTTTTTTCATATTTAAGTGTAGAATAAGATTAATAATAACTATACTATAAAAAGGAGGGCGTGTAATGGCTGCATCCACTTATGCTACCATAGATATTGCTTCCCACGAGCTTTCTATGAAAATATATGAAATTTCCAAACAGCACGGCATCCGGGAACTTTCCCACGTACGCCACAAACTTCCAATGAGTTCGGAAACATATGCTGATGGAATCATTTCCTATCAGACCATTGAAGAAATCTGTCACACATTGAATGATTTCAAACGGCTAATGTCAGAATGGAAAACGACAAGCTGGCAGATTTATGCTACCGGGGCTTTGCGGGATGCCGGAAATGCACTTGTCGTAATCGATCAGATAAAAATTCAAACAGGTTTTAATGTAAAAGTCCTAAGCAATAGTGAAACCCGTTTTCTCTACTACAAAGCACTCTCCTTAAAAGAACCTTATTTTGAATCTGCTATCAGGGAGGGTACTCTGATCGTAGATATCGGAGCAGGCAGTGTACAGCTCTCGATTTTTAATGAAAGCAAATTATGTGTTACCCAGAATCTTCTTCTTGGTGCTTCCCGCATCCGTGAATTATTACAGGTAATGCAGGATGAAGCCTATGATTTTCACGCCCTAATTGATGAATATATCGAGAAGGATCTGGTTACCTTTAAAAGGTTATATCTGGATTCAATAAAAATACATCACATTATTGCAGTAGGCGAAATGATTCCGGAAATTTACTATATATTTAAAAATGCAAAACCGGAATTTGATGGAAAGCTGCCCCGCAAAACACTGCATCGGGGGTATCTGCCCAAACTGACAAATCCGGAAAATGCAAGACTTATTATTCCCACACTATTACTTTGCCGCAAGATTTCCCAAATAACAAACTGTGAAGAGTTTTTTCTGTCCAAAATTGATTTGTGCGACAGTATGATGGCAGAATATGCCGAGAAAAAATTACGCCTGCATTCCGCCCATGATTTCACCGGAGATATCCTTTCTACCTCCCGCAATATTGCACGTAAATATAAGGTAGATATGCAGCATGTACAAAATGTAGAGACACTGGCTCTGCAGATTTTTGACCGCATCCGCAAACTGCATGGTCTGGGGAAACGGGAACGGCTTCTGCTTCAGATTGGTGTGATCCTGCACAGTTGCGGAACCTATATCAACGAAATCCAGTCGAGAGAATGTTCTTACCGGATTATCATGTCAACAGAGATCATCGGTATTTCCCACAAGGAACGCGCCATTGTTGCCAATATGGTGCGCTACAACAGCATGGCTTTTCCGCGCTACGAAGAACTGGATGAAGATTTCACCCGGGAAGAATATATAACAATCGTAAAGTTAAATGCAATTTTAAAAACCGCAAATGTACTGGATAAAAGCAATCGGCAAAAGATTAAAAAAGTCGGCGTCACTCTGCAGGATGGTATTCTCACTATCACTGCAGATACGATGGAAGACATTACGCTTGAAAAGGGGTTATTTCATCAGAGAGCAGATGTTTTTCAGGACGTATTCGGCATTCGTCCTATGTTAAAGCAAAAAAGGAGTGGTAAAAATGGATAAATCATTTCAGACATCAGAAAATTTTTATAACCGTGAGTTGAGCTGGCTGGATTTTAATTATCGGGTTCTCTCAGAGGCACGGGACAAAAACATTCCCCTTATGGAACGTTTAAAATTTTTAAGTATAACGGCATCCAATCTTGATGAATTTTTCATGATCCGCGTTGCCTCGCTCATTGACCAGGTACACGCCGGATATACAAAAAAAGATATTTCCGGTATGACTAGCAAAGAACAGATAGAAGCCATTTTATCTGTCACCCATACCTTTGCAGCAACCCAGTATTCTACATATAATCGCTCTTTTCTGCCTGCTCTCAAAAAAGAAGGGCTGAAGATTGTGACAGAATATGAGAAATTGACTGAAAAACAGGCTGAATATGTGGATACCTATTTCAAGCAGGAAGTATTTCCAGTCCTGACTCCAATGGCTGTGGATTCTTCCCGCCCGTTTCCACTGATTCGAAACAAATCCCTGAACATCGGTGCTCTTTTGATGGATAAGAAGAAAAAAGATACGATTGATTTTGCCACCGTACAGGTTCCTTCCGTCCTTCCAAGAGTAGTCACGATACCGCCAGACGAGGACAACTGCACAACCATTATTCTGCTGGAACAGATTATTGAAAAAAATATTCAGAAACTGTTTTTGAACTACAAGGTTCTGTGCGCCACACCGTTCCGTGTTATGAGAAATGCAGATTTAACTATTGACGAGGACGAAGCAGCCGATCTCCTGATTGAAATCGAGAAGCAGCTGAAAAAACGCCAATGGGGTGAAGCTATTCGTCTGGAAGTGGAGGATACGATTGACAAACGGCTTCTAAAAGTTCTCCGAAAGGAACTCAATATCAGCGAAGAGGCCATCTACCGGGTAAACGGGCCTCTTGACCTCACATTCCTGATGAAAGTATATGGCATGGAAGGGTTTGACCACCTGAAAGAGCCTGCCTACACGCCGCAGCAGCCAAAAATGCTGGATGCTTCACGAAATCTTTTTGAACAGATTCGTGAACACGATATACTGGTACATCATCCATATGAATCCTTCGATCCGGTCGTAAATTTTGTGCGCCTTGCCGCAAAGGATCCGGATGTTCTTGCAATCAAACAGACGTTGTACCGTGTCAGCAGTCATTCTCCAATCATTGCGGCACTGGCAGAGGCCGCTGAAAACGGCAAACAGGTTTCCGTTCTTGTCGAATTAAAAGCCCGCTTTGATGAGGAAAACAATATCGTCTGGGCAAGAAAACTGGAGAAAGCCGGCTGTCATGTGATCTATGGTCTGGTAGGATTGAAAACACACAGCAAGATTACCCTTGTCGTGCGGCGCGAGGAAGACGGTATCCGCCGCTATGTCCACCTTGGAACCGGTAACTATAATGACTCAACTGCCCGGTTATATACCGATATGGGCATGTTTACCTGCAAGAATCTGTATGGAGAAGATGCAACTGCCGTATTTAATATGCTCTCCGGCTATTCCGAACCACTGGCATGGAACAAGTTGGCACTTGCTCCTCTCTGGCTCCGAGATAAATTCATTTCTTTAATAACCAGAGAAAAAGAAAATGCCAAAAAGGGAAGACCGGCAAAAATCATTGCCAAGATGAACTCTCTTTGTGACGCTGGAATCATAGAAGCCCTATATGCGGCTTCCGATGCCGGTGTGGAGATTAACTTGATTGTTCGTGGTATCTGCTGCCTGAAAGCCGGCATACCGGGGCTGAGCGAAAATATCCATGTCCGCTCCATTGTCGGCACATTTTTGGAACATTCACGCATCTTCTATTTTGAAAACAACGGTGAGCCGGAATTCTATATGGGAAGTGCAGACTGGATGCCAAGAAATCTGGACAAACGAGTTGAAATACTGTTTCCGGTAGAAGACCCTGTTTTAAAGGAAGAAATCAAACACATACTGGATATCCAGTTATCCGATACAAAAAAAGCCCACATTCTCATGCCGGATGGCAGCTATGAAAAGGTGGACCAGAGAGGAAAGTCACCTCTCAATTCGCAAATGTACTTTTGTGAACAGGCTATTACTCATGCAGGAGCCCGCTAAACAGTTCTTTATTCTGGCATCAGAATATCATGCTTTTAGCCAGTTCATCGGCAAGGTCATTCCATTTATCACCGGAATGGCCTTTTACTTTTTTAAATGAGATCTGGATTTTATTTTTTATCGAGTCAAAATATGCCTTATAAGCTCTCGTTCCCTCCTTATTTGTCTTCCACTCCCCCAGACACCACGACGCAATCCCCTGATAATCGTGGTAAATAGTAAGAGTTTCCGCTCCCCGCTCCAATGCTTCTTTCATCGCAAGCTCTGCTCCCAAAATCTCCCCTGCGACGTTACGCATCTGTGCCAGTTCTTCATCCTGACCCTTCTTTGCCAGATGAATTTCCTCACCTTCATAAAAGAGAACAATCCCGCAGCCATATTCTCCGGTGGCAACATTATAGCTCCCATCCACATACGCAACTGCCGTTTTTTTGCCGGTAACCGGATATTCCACGTCCTCTTCCCAAAAGGCCTCATCTTCCATTCGTTTTTCTGCCAGAGAATCCCCGGCACATACTCCGGCAAATTCCTCGGCATCCTCTCTCGTCGGAAAACTCTTGTATACCGCTCCCGACACGCCATCCACCTGACTTTTACACGCATCCCAGGTTTCATATACACCGGGTGTTTTACCAACCCTTACCGCATAATATTTTTTCTTAGCCATTCCCTATTCCTTTCTTCCTGATTTCTTCAATATTTCAATCTCATTTTCCGTAAGTCTCCGGTATTCTCCCGGTCCTAACGCACCATCCAGTACAATGCCGGCCATGGCAATCCGTTTCAGATAAGTTACCCGACCACCTTCTTTTGCTATCATCCGCTTTACCTGATGAAATTTCCCCTCGGATATGGTAAGCCTTGCTTTTCCCTCACCGAGAAGTTCCAGTCTTGCCGGCTTTGTCAGATGCTTTTCTCCTATATCGATTCCACGTTCAAAATCTGCGACAGCATCCGGTTTCAATTCCCCGTCATAACAGATCTCATACACTTTGTTCACATGATACCTGGGTGATAAGAGAATATGAGAAAGTTCTCCGTTATCCGTGAGAAGCAAAAGTCCTTCCGTATCCTTATCCAGTCTTCCAACCGGGAAAACTGCCCTTTTCGAGGTTTCAATCAGATCCAGTACCGTTTTGTCTCTGGCATCTTTTGTCGCAGAAAGGACACCGGACGGTTTATTCATCATATAATATACATACGGTTCTGCCTGTACAGGCTCTCCATCCAGCCGGACTTCCTCCTCATCCGTCACTTTACTGTCCTCGAAAAAAACCGTCTGATGACCAACCAGAACCCGGCCCGACCGGATTGCTTTTTTGGCATCTTTTCTGCTCAATTCCGTATAAGCAGACAAATATTTATCCAAGCGCACTGGTTTTCCCATCACCAAACACCTCTTTTCTACATAATATGAAATAAAATATTAAAGAAGGAATCTGTTATGCCCATCCGTATCTTTATCGATCAGGGGCACAACCCCTATGGATTTAATGCCGGTGCCGAAGGCTTTGGACTGAGGGAACAGGACATCACATACCTCATCGGTTCCTATCTGTCCGACATACTCAACGCTGACTCACGCTTTACAGCCACGACTTCCCGTAAAAATCCGGAAGAAATTCTCGGATATGATACAAATTCAAGCCTGCGGGAACGGGTTGACATGGCAGAAGTGTGGGGTGCCGACTATTTCCTGAGCATCCACGTCAACGCCAATGTCAATCCCGCCATCAATGGCACCGAAGCATATGTTTACCAGACAAATTCCGAGGCATATTATCTGGGAGAGGACATTGTAAAAGAAATTGTCCGGCGTCTGGGGACAAAAAACAACGGCGTATATGCCCGCCCCTCTCTATACGTATTACGGCGGACTAATATGCCCGCCGTATTAATTGAACTCGCTTATATTACAAATTATGAAGACGCCATTCTTCTCTCCGAAGAACCTTATGCCTTTGCTTATGCCATTTATGTCGGATTGCTGAACTATCTCGGTCTTCCCCAATTATAAACAGCAATCATTACACAACCGATTCCTGAGTGATTATAAAGTACAAAAGAACAATTGAACCCAGTACTATACGATAATATCCAAAAGCGGTAAAATCATGCTTTCTTATATAGCTCATCAAAAATTTAATGACAAACAGGGACACAAAAAATGCTACTGCCATACCAACAATCAGGCTTACGGTTCCTATCGCGCCATAATTAATTCCATTTTTAACTATTTTCAACAAGCTGGCGCCAAACATGACAGGAATTGCAAGATAAAAGGTAAACTCTGCAGCAGCACCACGGGATACTCCGAGCAAAAGCGCTCCCAGTATTGTCGCCCCGGAACGTGAAGTTCCCGGCACAATCGCTGCCAACAGCTGAAATACACCTATGATAATGGCCGTATTGTATCCGATTTCTGTAACGGTACCTATGACCGGTTTTCTTCCTTTATTCCATTTTTCAATGATAATAAACAGAATACCGTAGATAATCAATGCTCCTGCCACTACAATCGCATTGTAGAACATATCATCAATAATATCATCAAAGAGAATTCCCACAACTGCTGCCGGCAGACAGGCAATAATGATTTTGAACCACAACTGCATAATCTGCATATCTACAAAAGGTTTGCCATTTTTCTTTGTTTTAAAATTGAAAGGCCAAATTCGTTCCCAAAAAACAAGAACAACTGCAAGAATCGCCCCAAGCTGAACTACTACCAGAAACATCTCCTGAAAGTTTTTATCCGAAAAACTCAGAAACTGGTTCACAAGAATCATATGTCCTGTACTGCTGATCGGAAGCCACTCGGTAATTCCCTCTACCACTCCGAGAATAACAGCAATAATCACATCAATAAAATTCATCATAATCCTCCATTGCTCATAAAACATAAATACACAATCATATTTATAATACCACAACCAATATATAATCACAAGTTGCAAATTTGGAAAAAATATTGTATTATAATATCTATGTACAAAAATTTACGAATTGAATAACAAAGGATGGGATTATGTATCACTGGTTAAAAAAATATATTGATCCAATCTGTCCTCTTTTTGGAATCATTCCGCTTCTTGCGTGCTTTGGGCTGAATATGCTTGTATACAGTGGCACTATGATTTTATGTGAGGACTGGCATCACTATAATTTGACGACAGCTTTTGACGAGAGCATACCACTGGTTTCTGAATGGATGTATATCTATTTCGGCTGTTACATTTTCTGGATTGTAAATTACATTATGGCCGCAAGGATTCATCGGGACGATAAAAGTGCATTTTACCGTTTTGTTGCTACAGATATGCTGTCCAGGCTCGTATGCGGGGTATTTTTTATAGCATTCCCTACAACGAATATTCGGCCAAAAGTCACAGGAACAGGACTGAGTGATCGTCTGCTTGCTTTTTTGTATTCCATTGACCAGCCAACAAACCTTTTTCCTTCTATTCACTGTCTGGTGAGCTGGCTGTGCTTTGTCTGTATCCGCGACAGCAAAAAGATTTCGCTTTGGTACAAAATATTTTCCTGCATTTTTGCCTTGTTGGTTGTTGCCTCAACCCAGTTTACAAAACAGCATTACATAGCAGATGCCATTGCAGGTATACTGCTGGCAGAGTTACTTTACCTGCTTTGCCGGAAAACGAACATCTATGTACCGGTACAGAATATGTTCGAGCGGCTGAATCATAAATTACTATTAGATTAAAGGAGAATACTGTGAACAGCAAACAGCGAAAAAATTTACTGAATGCCTTATTTCTCATAGCTCTTATGGGGATTACCATATGGGCCGTTTTTAAGGATCAGGATCTGGGAAATATCATTGATACTCTTTCCGGAATTGCACCGGTCTATCTGTTAATTGGCTTTATACTTGTTATATTATATGTATGCAGTGAATCTTTCATTATAAAGTATCTGCTTCACACGGTGCATATCCGTGTACCGATACTCGACTGTATCCGGTATTCCTTTGTGGGTTTTTTCTACAGTTGTATCACTCCATCTGCTACCGGGGGGCAGCCCATGCAGATTTTTTATATGAAACGCCAGAACATTGATATTCCAACAGCTACTATAATTCTGATGCTGGTTACCATTGAATACAAGTTTGTCCTTGTTTTTATCGGGCTTGCTGTAGTCATTTTGGGACAGGGATTTATTCAGCATTACATGTGCCTGGAAGTTCAGTTCTTCCTTTATCTCGGAATTGCCCTGAATGTTTTCTGTGTTTCATTTATGAGTTTTCTTGTTTTTTTGCCGGAAACAGCAAAATTCCTTATCACAAAAGGATTTCTGCTGTTGAAAAAACTTCACATCATGAAAGAAAAAAACAACCGTACAGAACGCCTGAATGCTTCCATGGAAATGTACAAAAAAGCTTCTGTTTTCCTTCGGGCAAACAAAATAGCAATCATAAACACAACTTTGATTTCCTTTGTCCAGCGTTTTTTCCTGTTTTTCATTACATACATTACGTACAGAAGTTTCGGACTTCATACAGAAAATGCCTTTACTATTACCCTGTTACAGTCCGTTATTTCCATATCTGTGGATATGCTTCCTCTCCCGGGAGGAATGGGAATCAGCGAGCGCTTATATCTGCTGATTTTTATCCCAGTCTTTGGATCGGCAACTGCAGCCACGGCATCGCTTTTAATGAGCCGGGGATTTAACTACTATATTTTGATTGTAGTCAGTGGAATCATTTCTCTGATTACGCATCTGACTGTCCGGGGAAGCACCCCGGCAGAGAAAGAATAATGGAGGATAATTATGATTGGTTTTTATAACTATTCCGTACTCGTAACCTATCTCGGCGTGGCACTGTCTGTCATAGGTATGTCATTCGCCTGCAATGGAAGATATGAATACGCCATACTCTGTCTCGCATTGGCAGGAGCGTGTGATACTTTTGACGGAAAAATCGCCCGTTCCATGAAAAATCGTACGAAGGAAATGGAAATTTTCGGAGTACAGATTGATTCCCTTTGTGATCTCGTGTGTTTTGGCGTCACCCCAACAGTAATCGCCTATCATATGGGGCTTAATACCATCTGGGGAATTGCCGTTGAAATTATTTTCATCCTCTGTGGGGTCATCCGTCTTGCTTTTTTCAATGTACAGGAGGAACTCAAGCATTCTGCTGCTTCCTCTACGCAAAACGAAAAAAAATATTTCCGGGGATTACCAATCACAACCATTACCATTATTTTCCCTGTGGTATATCTGTTTCATCCATTAGTAGACGGCGGAATATTCAACCTTATTCTTACGGCGATGTTTTTAATTGTAGCATTTTTATACATTCTGGATTTTAAACTGAAAAAACCGGGCAATGGCATCATTACCCTTCTCATGATTTTTGTTGCCATTGTGATGCTTCGTGTACTCAACATTTTTTAAAAAATCGGCGCAAACGCCTGCAGAATGGAGATTATTATGGATTACGTTGATTTAAATGGAAAAATTGTAAAAAACAAAACCGGTCAGGACAAACTGTTAGACTTTCTGTATACCAATTTTGTCGGCCGCATGTTACTGAAACCGCTGGTTCAGCCAAAAACCTCTGAACTTGCGGGGAAACTTTTGTCTACGAATTTTTCTACACTGCTGATTCCGTCTTTTATAAAAAAAAGCGGGATTTGCATGGATGAATATAAAACCTGCCGTTTTCGCTCCTTTAATGATTTTTTCACAAGGGAGATAAAGGAAGGCAAGAGACCTGTTAATCCGAACCCGCAAATTCTGATTAGTCCGTGTGACTGCAAGGCATCGGTATACCGGATTCATTCAGACACTACTTTTTTTGTGAAGCATACAGAATATACGCTCCGTTCTCTACTACGCAGCAGAAAACTTGCAAAGTATTTTCAAGGGGGCTATCTGTATCTTCTGAGGCTGACAGTGGATGATTATCATCGCTATGTATATGCGGCTTCCGGTAAACAATCCAAAAATTATCACATCCCGGGATGTTTTCACACGGTAAATCCTATTGCGAATGACTATCTGCCGATTTATAAGGAAAACACCAGGGAATATACACTGATTCAAAACCCGGTCTTTGGTGATATTCTTCAAATGGAAGTTGGCGCTCTCATGGTTGGGAAAATAACCAACCACAAGCATTCCACGAATGTATCAAGAGGCGAAGAAAAAGGCTATTTTGAATACGGCGGCTCTACCATTATTGTTCTGACCCGCAAAGACGCTGTTATTCCCCGTCAGGATCTGCTGAAAAACACCGCCGAAGGATATGAAACAAAACTTCTTCAGGGGCATATGCTGGGACATGCCAACTTATGACATCCCCCATGGCATCAGTAAAAAGAATAAAACAATAACGGTAAAAACACCGGCAATAATGATAAGTTCCCGAATTTCTGTTGACATAAAATTATCCTCCCATAGTACATGTAGGTTTGTTCCCTGTTTTTTGTCTATGAGAGGATTATACTATTTTAGGTGTACAAAAAAACGGACTCTAACTAACGGTTATTATTTCCGTCTGTAGCATCTTCTACTCCATCTACCGTATCACCTATTGCGTCTCCTACACCATCCACTGCATCTTTTACACCCTCGCCAACGTCATCGACACCATTTTTGATATCGCCAGACAAAGTACCATCGTCGTTATTATCGCTACTATTGTTATTGCCGATATTATCACTATTTGTACCGTCAGTTGTTCCAGGTGTCGTATTGTCCGTTCCATTCGGTGAAGCGGTCGCCTGTGTCCCCGCAGTTGTGTCCGGAGTAGTCGTTCCTTCTGTTGCACTATTATTTTTGTTTCCACAGCCTACCATCATGGCAGCCAGGCATACAGCCAGAAAACCGGTCATCAATTTTTTCATCATTCTTGTTCCTCACTTTCCTTTCGGTTTTTACAAGGATAGTGTGACCAATTTTACTGATTTTATTATTATTTTCTATTTTTTATCAAAATCGGAATCAATTCTTCCGGTTTATTTATTATCCGAGAGGCTCCATGTTCCTCCAGAAATCTCCGGCTGCGAAATCCCCAGGTGACGCTGATACAGTCAAGTCCTGCATTTTTCGCCGTTTCAATATCAACATCGGAATCGCCGACATAAACCGTCTCCCCAGCCTCGCATTCCAGCTCTTTCAACGTCTGCAAAACCATATCCGGCGCCGGCTTTTTACGGATTCCTCCTGCTTCATTTTCACCGTGCGCAACTGCAATCAGATTACCAAAATAAAACGGAATCAACTCCTGCACTGCAAAGTCTGCTTTATTGGAAACCACTGCCGCCTGGATTTTTCTGGCTTTTAATTCATTCAATAAAGGAAGAATTCCCTCATATGGCGAGGTCTTGTCCTGGCAGTGCTCACCATAATATGTCCGGAAAGCAGTACAGATCTCATCAAATGCCGGATGCTTTTTTCCTTCCGGAACCGCTCTCTCCAAAAGTTTTATAATTCCGTTTCCGACAAAATGACGAATTTCGTCTATCGTGCGGACCGGAAGTTGATGAGAGCAGAGTACAGCATTCACCGCATCTGTCAAATCCTGCAAGGTGTTAAGAAGTGTTCCATCCAGATCAAATATTACTGCTTTATAACTCACTATTACACATCCTTTAAACAACAATTTATCTAAACTGCACTTTTTATCAGAGCTTCGTCCAAATACTTATGCAGTTTTTCACACATTTCATTTACCTGTATTGGTTTGCTGATTACTTCATTCATACCAGCCTTAAAAAAATTCTCTTTTTCTCCTGCCACAACATCCGCTGTCAACGCAAGTATCGGCAATCTGCGGTATTTTTCATCGGTAAGGCCGCGGATTTTTTGGGTAGCTTCTATCCCATCCATTACCGGCATATAATGATCCATCAGCACAAGATCATAATCTTTTTGCTGCACCATCTGCACAGCCTGATAACCGTTCTCTGCTTCATCTATCTGCATCTGTAAAGGTTCTAATAACGCAATTGCAACCTCCCGGTTCAATTCCATATCATCCACAATAAGAATGCGGGCCTCCGGAGCTGTAAAATCAAATTCTAGCGCTTTACTGATTTCCTCTTTTTTCGTCTCTCTGTCTCCTACCGTCTCTTTACCAATAACTTTCTGCCAGAGAGTGAAAGAAAACTCACTTCCTTTGCCATATTCACTTTGTACATCAAGTTTTCCGCCCATCAAGTCGACTAATTGTTTACATATAGCAAGCCCCAGTCCGGTTCCTTCTTTTCCTTTATTCTTCTTGATATCTACCTGGGTAAAGGCATCAAACAGGCGTGATAAATCCTCTTTCCGGATACCCTGTCCGGAATCCTGCACAGAGACCTCTATTTTTACCTCATCCTCTTTCTTCTCAACAATTTTTATGGCAATCGTAACAAAGCCACTCTCTGTATACTTGATGGCATTATTTGTAAGGTTAATCAGTATCTGTCGGATTCGCAGACCATCTCCGTACAATGTCCACGGCAAATTCTGATCTACATCATAATTTAACGTAATCGGCTTATCGCCGATACGGTCTTCAAAAACAGGTTTCAAATCTTCTAATACCATTAACGGTTCATAGTTATCTTCGGTAATCACAAATTTGCCGGACTCTATTTTAGAATAATCCAGAAGATCATTTATAAGCCCAAGAAGGGCATCTCCTGAACTTCTGATATTTTGAAGGTACTTCCGTTCCTTTTCACCGATATCCTCCCTCATCAGAACCTCTGTCAGGCCTACGATGGCATTCATCGGCGTACGGATTTCATGGGACATATTGGACAAAAATTTTGATTTTGCTTCATTTGCCTCATCCGCGCGCTCTTTTTCCTCGCGAAGTCTCTCAATCAAATGCACATCCGGACTTTCCACTGTCAAAAAAAACGCAAGATTCAAAAGTGTCAATCCTGCTCCGGAAATCAGAAGAGTCGGTTTTATCGCCTGCATCGTCGAAACAACAATCTCAATAATAAATGCCAAAAGTACAATCGTTCTCTTTTTTACCTGTATCTGTTTCCAATGATAAAGCATTTCAAACAAAATCATCACAAGATAAATGGCAAGCATCGCATACACTCCAATTACGGAGAGTCCCCACGAATAATTTCCCTCATCTGTCTGCACATAATCTAACGGCAGAAGAAGCAGGGCAAGACAGGCAAAGCACATCGGAATAAAACTCCATTTATTCTCTCTTTTTGCCTCTTCATCATTTGGGAAAATCAACGTTGATGAATAAAGAAAACATATATATACTTCAACAATCAGACTTCCCAAAAATATGATGTGACAGAATCGGTTCAGCAATTCCGATACACAGCCAAGATGATTTACCGTATATACAGTAATAATATCAAATATAAGGTTTATTACCACGACTCCCAGGGAAATCGAAAACAAGCGATGGGAATACGTTTTCTTCCGTTTAACGGAAAAATAAATAACCGCAATAAACAAAAGTGTCACAAGACATGCCACCTGCAATTTTATCATTCTATTATCCCCCCTTATAAAAAACGGCGACTGAGATTCGCGCCGCTACTCCGCAAAAGTCGAACGATCCTAATCTGATAAAAAAATTTTATCATATAAAATGATGCATGTCAAAAAAAACCTCTCCTCCGCAAAGTTGACAACCAAACCTGATAATGCTATCATAAGATAGCTATAAAAACACTCGAAGAATGGAGGATATATACACTATGAAACTCGACAAACTGGTTGGCGAACGCTTTAAAGAAAAGCCAAGCGACTGCGTGATAGAGAGCCATGCCCTGATGATGCGGGGCGGTTATATGAAAGATGTAGCCAAAGGAATCTATTCGCAGTACATGCCATTAAAACGAATCTGCCACAAGATTGAAACTATCATTCGCGAAGAAATGGATGCCATTGACGGACAGGAAGTTCTTTTCCCTGTTGCTCTGCCCGCTTCTCTCTGGGATGAATCCGGACGCTATGACAGTGTAGGCAGCGAACTGCTTCGTTTCAGCGACCGCAATGGCAGCAAAATGGTTCTTGGCATGACACATGAGGAAGCCGCTGTCCAACTGGTTCGCGACTATGCGAAGAGTTATAACAATTATCCTTTTATGATATATCAGATTCAGACCAAATTCCGCGATGAGGCAAGACCGCGTGCCGGCCTGATCCGCGTCCGTGAGTTTACCATGAAAGATGCCTATTCTTTTCACACTTCTCAGGAAGATCTGGAGAACTATTATCAGGTATGCTACGACGCTTACAACCGCATTTTTGCACGTGCCGGTATTCCGGAAGTCGTAACGGTTGCCTCTGACTCCGGTATGATGGGCGGAAACCTTTCTCATGAGTACATGCTTCTGACTCCTATCGGCGAGGATTCCATTGCCATCTGCAGCGAATGTGATTACCGCGCCAATATGGAAGCAGCAGAAAGCATCATTAAAAACGAGAAAGATGACACCGACGAGGCATTAACCAAAGTATATACACCAGATATCCATACCATTGAGGAAATCTGTGAATTTTTGAAATCACCTCTGGAAAAATCCTGTAAAGCCGTTGTCTATCAGAAAAATATGACCGACGATTATGTGGTTGTTTTTGTACGCGGCGATCTGGATATCAACGAAACGAAACTAACCAATTACCTTGGTGAAGAAATACACCCTGCTGTCATAACACCTGAATGCGGACTCAATGCCGGCTATATCGGTCCTGTGAATTTAAAGGTAGCAGGAAATTATACTGTCGTATACGATAAATCCCTGCAGGGAACGAACAATCTGTCCTGTGGAGCAAACGAGGAAGAATATCACTATACCGGACTTTGCATGGAACGCGATGTACCGGACGCAGAATATATCGATGTTGCCAAGATTATCGAGGGCGGTATTTGTCCAAAATGTGGGAAACCGACGATTCGTCTCTCCCGCGGTATCGAGGTCGGAAACATTTTCCAGCTTGGAACCAAATATACAAAATCCATGAATATGCAGTATCTCGATGCAGAAGGAAACAGCCAGTATCCTATCATGGGATGCTATGGTATTGGTGTCGGTCGTCTGGCAGCTTCTGTGTGTGAAGCACATCATGATGATTACGGTCCAATCTGGCCGATTTCCATCGCTCCGTGGCAGGTACACCTGTGTTGTCTGCGTGCTGATGACGTGGAAGCAAAAGCATGCGCAGATAAACTCTATGAAGAAATGCAACGCTCTCATATTGAGGTCATTTATGATGACAGGAATGTACGTCCCGGTGTTATGTTCTCAGATGCAGACCTTCTCGGAGTTCCAATCCGCGTAGTTGTCAGTCCGCGAAATATGAAAGAATCCGTTGTGGAACTCTCAACCCGCGACAAATCTGTTCAGGAAAAAATTCCTGTTGCAGATGCTCTGAATACGGTAAAAGAGTTGATTGGAAAGCTTATGGGACAGTATATGTAAATCCAAAGAAGGGGGCTGATTACAGCCCCCTTTTTTTCCTATTCCCTTTCTATCTTGTAATTCTCAATTAATAAACCGGATGTCTAAGACTTCCCTCATCAAATGTATATTCCGGTGTCTCAAACGGGTAGGTCACTTCATCTTCATAATACCACGGGCTGTCTTCATGCACCGGATTTTTAAGTAAATGGAATTCCTGGGCCGGCATGTACCCCTGTGCAAGCAGAAAAGCCTTTTTGCCCTCCGTATTTTCACAGACATCCACTACCATAACTACATGTCCCGGGCTTCCACTTTGGATAAATATATCTCCTATCTGCAACTTTTTAAGACTTGTTTTCTTTGTCTCCCTTTTTAAAGAAATGGTGCTGGAATAAGCAAAGACCATACGAATGTATTTTTTAAAATTTTCATAGGATTCATCATAAGGTGCACCTGCGTCAATCCAGACCGTTCCGGCGGCACCTGGCTGAATGCGGAACCCTTCCTGCCATTTTATATATTCTGCCTGAAATCCATCCGCAAACTGAAAAGAAATCCTGTCATACTGTTTTGTTTTCCAGAAATACTCTGCATACATACGAATTACGGAATCCGCGCATTGCTGTAAGTCTTCGTTTTCAATAGGAAGCCTGAATACTGCTTCGTGCGCCTCCTGATTGTCTTTCAGTCTGCCATCATACAGTTTTACCTTACTTCCCGGTTTTTTTAATGGATAACTCCGGACAAAAGCAGCAAAACTGTCAGCCTCTGCCGCTGTTCTCTGATATCCTTCCGGTACAGCAATTCTCGTTTCTACAGATTTACCGGAAGGATCTGCTTTCAAAAGGACATCTCCTCCACCAGCAGCGGGCTCATCATTTCCGATTCCCGCACCGGATACGGTGCCAGCCTGAATCCCCGATGCCGTGGCAGTCTCTCCATCTGCCGTTACTGCCGTCCCGGTTCCTTTTACATCTGAACCCCATACCAGAGGGGACCAGACCTTAAATAATAAAAGGAGCACCGCCAGTCCAAGAATCCCGGCTATCACTATTGCATCTTTTTCCGTCATTTTACGCTTCATGGCTCTTTCCCCTCTCACATGGACATTTTAATGGTTTCATTATAGCCCAAAAGACAGGGGAAATCAACTATCGCTATTGGTATAGTTTCTTTACACGGGACAGGAAAAAGAATGCAGCGGCAAAAGCCACGGCTTCTGCAATCGGGAATGCAAACCATATCATAAAAGATGCATTTGGCAGCAGGGTAAACAGCCAAGCCAACGGAAGAACGATAACAAGAAGCCGAAGCGTCGATACAACCAGGGAACCAATCCCACAATCCAGTGCCTGGAAAACTCCCTGAAGCGCAATGTTCGCCCCAGCAAACAAAAATCCCGGCGATATAATACGGATGGCAAGTACACATAATCCTGCTGTTTCCTCCGACAGATGAAACAGACTCACAAGCGGTCTGGCAAATATCTGCAAAACCAGAATGCCTGCAATCATAATGATTTCCGAATAAATCAATCCATATTTTACTCCCAGCTTTACCCTCTTTTTGTCTCCCATACCATAATTGAATGAGATAATTGGTACTCCCATTGTCAACATTACCTTAGGAACAGGCATTGTTCCCATTTTATTATCCACTTTTCTTTCACCCTTTCCATATTTAAAAAAGCGCAAATCCAATATCTGGATTTACGCTTTCGCCACTCGACGTTCCTAACTTTAACACATATTTTTTTAAAATGTCAACTATTTTTTATTTATCCCCGGAGATCAAAACTCTGTCCCACCATCTTTTCGGCTTCGGTCTGTACCGTATCACTTTTCGCCATAAACATGTAGTCACTGACTTTCTGTACCAGTTCCTCCAGTGAATTCGCTGTAATCGTTACTATGTCGTCCGATTCATGTTGTTTTTTATCTATTCGTTCTTTTTGTAGAGCAGCAAATAAGGTTGCAGTCCCATTGTCATTGACCTGCATTCCCACCGTCTTAACCGATGCGCCTGAGTCAGCAAGTTTCTTCGACATCTGCGAAAGCTGGCTCGAAGCGTTTTGAATGATTCCTTCGTATTTGCTGCGATACGCTTCGTCCTCAGCCATGCGCTCAATCTTTTCCTCGTCAATCAGGACAACGGTTTCTTTGCCACTCATGGCAGCATACCTTCCAGCATTTGCCTGAACATCATCCTTCTTATTCTCACTTACCAGGATAAACTCCATATCCTGGTATTTCTTTTTCAGTTCTTCATAGTACTTCTGTGCCTTTTCACTTAATTTCGGCTGTCCAACTGTCTTTCCATATACCTTGGAGTTTTTCAATTTTGCTTTATTATCCGTTTTTTGTGTACCATAGGTACTTGCTGCTGACATATTGCCCGCAATTTGTGGTGTCATTCCCATTTTCTCATCCTCCCTGATTTCCACCGGTCCTGCCGGTATTAATTGTTTTTGAATCCATTCAGTATTCTAAAATATATATCGGATAAATTATCAATTATTTGACGGTTTGCGCAATCTTAGACACCAATTCCTCATAACATGCCTTTTCCGGCTGGATTACTTTTTCAAATCCCATCTCATAAAGTTTTTGCGAGCATACCGGTCCTATACTGTAAACACCGTTTTCCTTCCATTTCACTGGGATTTTACCTTCTAACTGTTTCATTAACCGCACAGCAGAGGAAGCACATGTAAACACAGCCGTTTCATAATTTTCGTATTTTAATCCCCTGCTTTCTGAAACTTCCTGGTTTTTATATACCGTTTTCTCCACCCATGTTCCGCGGTATATATTCTGACGGCATAAATGATGGGAATTTTCACCGGTCAGATACCACACAATATCGTTTTCCCCCAGCCTGCTATTCAATTCTGAAAACAGGGTTTTACTGTCTGCCCGGGAAGCGGTAAAATCGGCTTTCATTCCGTATTCGCGCAGTGCGGCATCCGTTTTTTCTCCCACGACGGCAATCCTCACACCGTGAAGGTTCCTCGCGTCCATAGCTGAATTAAAAATCTGTTTCATAAATCCCCGCACCCCATGCTTGCTTGTGAATATAACCCAATCCGGTTGTTTAAGTTCCTCCGCCGTGTAACTTCCCGGCTCATAAACAATCTCTCCAACCTGAACCTCTTCTGTCTGCAAACCCTTTTCCAAAAGAAGCTCTGTCAGTTTACTCTGTTCCTCCCCAATCTTCGGCACTAAAATCTTTTTCCCCGTATCGGTCACTCCGGGCAACTTCTCATGTAACGCGACAACATTGCCCACAACAATGACAGCCGGTGTCTCCAGCTCTTTCTCGTGCACACGGGAAACAATATTGGTCAAATTTCCAAAGCAGCTTTTCTGCTCCCTCATAGCAGCTTTTGAAATCACAGCCACTCCTGTATCCTCCGGCATTCCTGCCTGCAATAACCCGGATACAATCTCCCCTAGATTGCCAAGTCCCATAAGAAAAATGCAGGTTTCTGTTCCTGCTGCCATCGACGGAAAATCAATATCCGCAAGTTTGTCTCCTTTATCGTGCGCAGTTACAACCCGGAATCCTCCGGCGATACCCCGGTGGGTTACCGGTATTCCCGCACAGGCAGGCCCTGCCACTGCAGATGTCACCCCCGGCACAACTTCGCATCTGATTCCCGCATCACGCAGTGCGATCGCTTCTTCTCCTCCCCTGCCAAACACATAGGGATCACCGCCCTTCAGTCTTACAACAGACGCATACCGCCCTGCTTTCTCAATCAGCAGTTTCTGGATATCCTCCTGCTTCATCGTATGGTTATGACTACTTTTTCCGACATATATCCGTTCACATTCCACACTTGTAAGCTCTAGTAATTCCTTTGGTATCAGGCGATCATAAACAACACACTCTGCCTGTTTCAAAAGCATCTCTCCGCGCAGGGTAAAAAGGCCCGGATCCCCCGGTCCGGCTCCTACCAGATAGACCGTTCCCTTTTTCTTATCACTCTTCATCTGAAAAAATGCTTTCTCCGCTAATCCGTCTGTCTCTTTTTCCCGGACATCAGCAAAGACAAGATGACTGCCGTCACTCTCTCCCGTCATGGCACGCAGACGGTATCCATCTTTCGTTTTTTCACAGAAAGCTGCTACCGGCATGTGGCAGTCGCCCCCGGAAATTTTGAGAAATTTGCGTTCTACGCTAGTAGTTTTTTCACTTTCTTCGTCACAGAGCGGAGCGAGAAGCTGTCTGATTTTCTGGTCCTTTTCACAAAATTCCAATGCCAGTGCTCCCTGTGCCGGCGAGGGAATCATCTGGTCGAAAGACAGATACTGCGTTATCTTTTCCTGCATACCAAGCCGGCGGAGTCCGGCTGCCGCCAGTACAATCCCATCCATTCTCTCCTCTTCCATTTTGCGCAGTCTGGTATCAACATTTCCCCGTATTCCGCAAACCTGCAAATCCGGACGCAATCGTAGAAGCTGCACCTTACGCCGGATACTTCCGGTCCCAATCACAGCTCCGTGCGGTAATTCGTCCAGCGAAGATGCCTCTCTGAGAACAAGAACATCTCTTGGATCCTCTCGCGTCAGACAATGGGCAAACGCAAGTCCGGCTGCCGCCTCTACCGGCATATCTTTCATGCTGTGTACTGCAATGTGAATCTCCCCTGAAAGAAGCTGCTCTTCAATCTCACGCACAAACAACCCTTTTCCGCCAATTGCCGCCAGGGATTTATTCAGAATTTTATCACCCTTTGTCTGAACTGTTTTAAGAATAAATGAATGCTCCGGCCATGTCTGCTGAAGCTTTTTCTGCACAAATTCAGCCTGTGCAACTGCCAGTTTCGACCCCCGTGTACCAATTATATACTGCATACTGTTACCTCTCTATCCGGAATAACTGCTCCACCATTTTTTTATATTCATTCTGTTCTTCTATCGTATCCAACTGCTTCAACTCCTGAATTGGTTCTCTGATCAGCCGCTGCAAGGAAGCATTCAAAACCTTTTTAACTATTTTTTTCTCGCGGTTTTCAAGTACAAGTTTGCGGTCAAGGTAGGAAAAACTGTCCTCTACAATCCGGCTGCACCTTCTCTGCAGGGATTCTATCGTTTCATCCATCCGGCTGACTCTCAGCCATTCCTCCGTCTCTGCCACCGATTCCTCTATCATAAAACTGCTCTTTGTGGCAAGCTCTTCCCTCAGCTTCCGGTTATCCGAACAAATACGCTGCAACGTATCCAGATTAATAATCTCTACCTCCGGTAACCGTTCCAGTTCTTCTTCAATATCGCGCGGCGCTGCAAGATCAAGAAAAACAATGCCTCCCTCTCGTTTTTTCAGCACATTCATAACTTCTTTCTTTCTCACAACAATATGTGGCGACGCTGTGGCAGAAACAACGATGCTGCAATGTTCCATAAGCTGATACCGATCCTTGTAATCCCGTACCTGCAATTTGGGGAAAGACTGCTTCAAACGCCCCGCATGACTGCGGTTTCTGCTGCATACAAAGATCTGCTGTGCGCCGCACTCATACAAATACGTGAGTGCCAGTGAGGCGGTTTTTCCGCTTCCTATTACAAGTACATTTTTCCCCTCTATAGAAGAAATCTTTTTTAATTCCCGGATTCCTACATAACTGACAGACAAAGGGGTTTCGCTTATACGAAAGGTAGTCTTAATATTTTTTGCACATGTGATGGCGTCACGGACAACTTTATTCAGTTCTTTACCGGCAAAACCCATAGTCCGTGAAAAATCAATCGCATCCCCTACCTGACCAAGGATCTGATCCTCACCTAACACAAGAGATTCAAGTCCTGCAGTTACCCGGAACAAATATTCCATGGCATCTCTATCTTCTAAAGACTGCAGATAGGGAGCTATCTTTACCGACGGAAAAATGCTGCTGTAACAATCCTTCACAGCCACTAGATCCATTTTCTTCGGACAAAAAAAGAAAATCTCGCTTCGATTGCAGGTAGATAATACCATGCACTGCTCCACGCCGATTCTCTGCATCTGCTGACATAACTCAATTTTTTTTGAATCGGTGAAGGAGACCTGCTCCCTCACCGCTAAAGGTGCCTCCTGATAGCGGACACCTGCATATCCAAATCTCATATCTGTCTCCAATCGCACACGACCATTGATTCCGGTTAATCTGCCAGTATCTCTGCCTTTCTTGCGAGCAGTTCATCTGACAAAATCAATTTCTCTGCCTCTTCAAATCCAATACGGGAAATGGTATCTGCAAAACGTTCACCCGGCTCACCTTTATCCCGGAATAAAAGGAGTGCTTTTTCCACTACATTGAGCACTTCATCCTCCGACGTAAATATTTTGGACAACGCCCGTCCATGAGCTGTTTTCTTACCCCATCTACCACCAATATACACTTTAAAACCAGGTACTGCCTCGTCATTGACATGAAACGGACAGAACTTAATACAACGTCCACAGTTATTACAGATACTTTCATCTACCTGAATTTTCCCATCTACAACTTTTGCTGCTTTCATTGGACAGTTCAGCTCTATCTGACATTTCCCACATCCTTTACAGAGCTCTGTATTGTGCGCATGAACCATCTGCCCAACAATACCAATATCATTCAAATCCGGCTTAACACAGTTATTCGGACATCCGCCTGTCGCAATTTTAAATTTGTGTGGTAACTTTACTTCACGGTATCCTTTGTAAAAACGCTCATGGATTTTCTCCGACAAATCATAAGTATCATACAAACCATACTGACAGGTTGTCCCTTTACAGGATACAATCGGACGCACTTTTGTCCCGGTGCCGCCTGTCTCCAGTCCAGCCTTTGCAACATACTCACGGAAAGGCTCAATATTGTCATAATGTATCCCCTTTACCTCTACGGTCAGACGGGTCGTAAATACCATTTCACCACTGCCGAATTTCTCCGCAGCTTCCGCAATCACCTTCGCCTGCTCTGCTGTGATTTTCCCATTTACCGTAATCACACGTCCATTAAACAAATCAGTTCCTTTATTGTTCAAAAATCCAAGACCCTTTACCCGTTTGATATCCTCCGGTTTAATCGTACAAGCCATAACTTCCTCCATCTGCGCAGGCATTCCGTATAAAAATTCATTCTTGCGCCACAATTTTATCTTTTTTTATTGTATCATCTATGTTTTTATCTGTAAATATTTTTCAGACAACTTCCAATTATTTCAACTGTTTTGTCTATATCTTCTTTCCCGTGGGCTTCTGAGATGAACATTGCCTCAAACTGTGCCGGTGCAAGGTAAATTCCGTGCTTAAGCATATCGTTAAAAAACTTCGCATACAGCCCTGTATCTGCAGTCATCACATCCGCATAGGAAACCACCGGCTGTTCTGTAAAAAATATACTCATGAGCGAACCGACCTGATTGACCTGAATCTTTCCTCTTCCGGCTTCCCTTACTTTTTCAGCCAGTTTCTGTGTCTTTTTTTCCAGCCGCTCATAAATACCGCAATCACTCTGCAAAATCCGAAGTGTCTCAAGTCCTGCCGCAGTGGCAACTGGATTCCCGGAAAGTGTTCCCGCCTGATAAACAGGACCGACCGGTGACACCATATCCATGATTTCCTTCCTGCCTCCATACGCAGCCAATGGCATTCCACCCCCTACGATTTTTCCAAGCGTCGTTAAATCCGGTTCTATCCCGTAGTATTTCTGTGCTCCCCCAATAGACAGACGAAATCCGGTAATCACCTCATCAAAAATCAGTAACGCACCATTTTCCTCTGTAATCCTGCGTAAAAAACAAAGAAATCCCTCTTCCGGCAGGACAACTCCCATGTTCGCAGCAACCGGCTCCACGATAACCGCAGCTATCTGTCCGGGATTTGCAGAAAACAGCTCTTCTACACTTGTAGTGTCATTATATTCCGCTACTAATGTGCTCTCCGTATAACCGTCCGGTACGCCGGCACTGTCCGGCACTGATGTCGTCAGTGCCGCGGAACCTGCTTTGACGAGCAATCCGTCCGAATGTCCGTGATAACAGCCTCTGAATTTGATGATTTTCTCCCGTCCGGTAAATCCTCTTGCCACACGGATAGCACTCATCACCGCTTCTGTTCCGGAGTTTACCAGACGATTTATCTCCATCGAAGGAACCAACTCCGCAATCAATTCTGCCAGTGCTACCTCTTTTGCCGTAGGGGCTCCGTAGCTGAGTCCTTCTGCACAGGCACGCTGCACAGCCTCTACAACCCGGGGATGCGCATGTCCAAGAATTCCCGGTCCCCATGAACATACATAGTCTATATATTCATTCCCATCTGCATCCATCAGCCGGTCACCGTATGCCTTCTCAATAAAACGCGGGGTACCTCCAACCGCCCCAAAAGCCCTCACCGGACTGTTCACTCCTCCGGGAATATGTTTTTTTGCCAAATCAAACAGCTTCTTTGATGTTTCAATCTTCTGTTCCACTGAAAAACCTCATTTCTATATCTTTTTATCCGTTACTCATGAAGCCAGCGCGCCACATCCAGGGCATGATAGGTAATAATCATCTGCGCACCGGCACGTTTAAATCCAATCATATTTTCCATCACAATTTTTTTCTCATCTATCCACCCATTCGCCGCTGCTGCCTTCACCATGGCATATTCACCACTGACGTTATATGCCACAACCGGAATATTATAATGGGTTGTGATATCCCGGACGATATCCAGATAAGCCATCGCCGGTTTTGCAATGATCAGATCTGCACCTTCCCGGATATCCTGTTCCACCTCCCGCAATGCCTCTTTTCGATTTGCCGGATCCATCTGATATGTCTTCCGGTCTCCAAACCCGGGTGCCGAATGCGCGGCATCCCGAAATGGTCCATAATACGCAGACGCAAACTTGGCACTGTACGACATAACGGGAATATTTACAAAACCGGCTTCATCCAGTCCTTTGCGTATCGCCTCCACCCGCTTGTCCATCATATCACTTGGGGCAATGATATCAGCTCCTGCCTCTGCATAAGCAAGAGATGCCTTTACTAACAAGGGCAGTGTCGCATCATTGACAATCTCGCCTTCTGCAACAACACCACAATGACCATGCGACGTGTATTCACAAAGACAGACGTCCGCTATTACAAGCAGATTCTCATACCGGTCTTTTATCATGCGAATTGCACGAGGTACAATCCCGTCTCTGTCATAAGCTCCGCTGCCCACTTCATCCTTATGTTCAGGAATTCCAAAAAGGAGAACCGCCGGAATTTCCAAATCCGTCACCCGGTCAATTTCCTCCGGCAGACGGTCCAGTGAATACTGGCAGATATCCGGCATTGATTCCACCGGATGACATATATTTTCACCTTCTGTCACAAAAACAGGATATATCAAATCATCCGTCCTCACATAATTTTCCCTGACCATATTTCGTATAGTCTCACTGCTCCGCAAACGTCTTCCACGCTCCATCGTCCCGTCATCACCTTTCTTTTATTTTGTTCAACAATTCTTCGCTCTCCGGAACATCATCCGTATTCAATAAATCCAAAAGAAGATTCTGATAGATTTTTTTCCGCTCCTGCTCTGTAGCAGTCATGCTCTTTACCTCATCTCTTATTGTTCCCAGGACATCTGCTATTTTCCCAAGATGAGCGGTCACAATCGTGCGGTTTTTCTCTTTCAGATACTGGGTTAAAACCGGACTGTTGCCACCACTGCTGAAAGCCGCTACTACATCTCCTTCTTTCAGGTAAGAAGGAAAAATAAAATCGCAGTCTTCCGGCTGGTCAACTGCATTTACAAGTATCCCTCTTTCGCGGCACAATCTGCTGATTTTTTGGTTTGTTTGTCTGTCATCCGTTGCTGCCACGACAAGGAAAACATCTTTCAAGTCTGTGGACTCAAAATCTTTTCTACATTTGTAGATATTTGGAATTTCTTCAATTTCTTTACATATTTCAGAAGCTTCTACCGTCACCCGGGCTCCAAATTGGCGAAGAACCTTAACCTTACGAAATGCCACGATACCTCCGCCCACAACAAGACAGAAACGATCTTTTAAATTTATCATCATGGGAAAATATGCCATATGTGCCTCCTAATCCCGGGTTATCCTTACAAAAAGACCGAAGCCTTTATAGCTCCGGTCTGATTTCGATACTATTTTTCAAGGGTATTTACTGCTCCGATAAACACCGGCAGACCTGAGTTTGTATCTATGATAACATATAAAAACGGTCTGTCAAGATATACCTGTTTGGGTTCCTCTACCGGTGCAGCTGACGCAGCTTCCATTATCACTGCTGTCACGGCTGCTGCTTTTGTTCCGTTTCGATCAAGTTCCATATGTGTTTTATGAAGTATCTCATCCACATACAAATTCTGATTCTTCATCCGGGCAAGGCCTGTCAGGTCTGCCTTTTCTCTATCAAACAAATCCTCAACTCCCATTTTCTTAAAAGATTCTGCAAGTCCAATACTGTAATCATAGGAAAATTCCGGAATTTTCGTCAACACCTCCTGATACGACCTTGTCTGGTATAATTTCAGAATACTTTCTCCTGTCATACTGTCCAGGTATTCCTTCAGAGAAATTCCTTTCTTTGGAAGAATTCCCATAAAAGCATATTTTCCACCCTCATAATTTTTAATCACACCTGTTGACCTCTGATCCTCTACATATTCATACTCCGAGCTCTGCAACATGGTTGCAGTCTCCTTTATGCCGGAGGCACTTGTAAAACTTTCTCCACTCTTTATCTGATTATCCCGGTACTGTCTCTGCCATCTGCCCTCGAAAGAAAGAGCATTGATCAAAAACATCATTGTTTCCGCCGGTATCTCGTCAATCAGGGACGGTATCATTCCCTGTGTGTTTTCTTTGACCCAGTTATTAATTTCCTGTACGGTCTGCGAATCAAAGCCGGAACGGCATACCAGAGCATCATAGTAATGTTTCATCCTCTGTAAATAGTCTTCATTCACGGTAAGTTCATCCGTATCCCGTATCCAGATTGAGTTCGCCAGATGGAATTTTACATCCTCGGATGCGGTGAGATACTTATTATACTCTGACAGTTGTTCACGAAATGCCGTCAAATCCATATCTCCCATCAGAATCTTTTCAAGCTGCTTTCCTGTTTCACCTTCGGTGCCATCTGCCGCAAGTGCCAGTGCACAAATCACAGATTCGGGAGAAATCAAGGCATTTTCCCCTTTCTCAATAGCATTTCCCATCGCGTGTTTTGCAAGATTTACAGAAAACTCTGCATTTTGCCCGACAAAGCTGTCAGAAGCTACAAAATCAGATGGTTCCTCTGTCTGTATCGGAGAAACTGCTTTCACCGTAACGGCACAGACAAGTGTCTTTTTCAGAATCTTTCTGCTCCTTTTATTTGCGCGGTATTTAATCCATGCTTTTATTTTGCATTTTCCCACCTTTTTTGCCGTTACCTTTCCCTTCTGGTTAACCCGGACAACTCTGCTGTCTGTCGTTTTGAATCTGCACGATTTAATATATTTTCCCGTCACCTTCAGTGTTTTTGATTTTCCTTTTGTAATTTCTATCTTCTTTTTCATCACAGGCGTTTTGGCATCTACCGTCTGTGCCTGTGGTATCACGATGCTACCAATTGTTACCACAAAAAGTGAAACCGCTGTCATCTTTGCAACTATTTTTTTCATAATGACTTCCCCTTTCCAAATCTATATACATTAGATAACTCAGGAGTCAAAAGTGTTGCACAGATTATTTGGAATCTCCCGCCGTATTTTTCATATACATAAGTCCCACACTGCCAAGACCGATATTACTTGCCACAGAAGCAGACGCTTTCTGTACAATTATGTGTTCAAATGGAATTTCCTTTCCCGCCTGTTCCACAATACGTTCCAATTCTTCTGCCGTACACCCTGCATACGAAATAAACAAAATTCTCCTGTCAATTTTTTTCCGGTCACGAAGCTGGCGATGTATAAACCGTCGAAGAGCTTTTTCATTACTTCCTGTTTCAATCTTCCAGCATACTGTCCTGCTTTTCGACATTTGTAGAATTGGTCTTATCTGCAACACACCACATATTGTATTCAACGGTTTGCTGATTCTTCCATTGCGGTAGAGCTGTTCTGTTGAACGCAGCATAATTGTTGTCATGACAACACTCTGCAATTCCTCTAACCGTTCACATATTTCATTCACCGTATTCCCTTCCCTAACCATATTCGCTGCAAGCAGTACCATAATTCCAAGACCACAGGATGCATGACCCGAATCAAACACATGCACGTTTCCAAACGCAGTGGCCGCATTAGTTGCTCGTTCAAAACTATCGGTGTTTCCTGTTGCCGCTGTAATATAGATAACCTCCTCTGCTTCACTCAGCATATCGGCAAAGAAGCTCTCGTATTCTTCCACATCGGCACATTCATTCGTGACGGAACTATTGTTTTTTTCCATATATTCAAACAGATTTTCTGAATCAATTTCTACGCCGTCGCTAAAGCGTCCCTCACGGGTTCTGATATAAATCGGCATTACCCGTATATCATTCTCCTGACGCAAAGCCAGTGGCAAATCACAGCTACAGTCAGCGGCAATCATAATTGGTTTTTTACTGCTATACACAGACAGTCCGTCTCCTTCCCCCGGCATCAAGGATTCCTCTGCGTATTCCAAAAGGCTTTCCGGCAGATATCGGACAATCGTTGCCTCCAACAGAGCACCATGAATTGGTTTGGCAAGATATCCCTGAAATCCTTTTTGACGATAAAATTCCCGGCTCTCGCTTCCGGCGTTTGCCGTCAGGGCTATTACAGGTGTTTCCTTGCAGAGACCATTTTCCTGACTGCGTATCTTCTGCAGTGTCTCCACGCCATCCATTGTCGGCATCATATGATCCATGAGTATTACATGATAGTATCGGTTTTTTGTCATTTCCAGACAAGTAAAACCACTGTCTGCCGTATCGACCTGTAAACTCGTATCCCGCAAAAGCTTCTTTGCCACCATCCGGTTCATCTCATTATCATCAACGACAAGTACACGCGCTTTGGAGGCCTCAAAACTCTGCTTGTAGCGGGAACGGATGCGGGCCTTGCGGCGTACCATAAAGTCCATCGCTCCTACCGGTTCCGGATTTACAATCTGCTGCTCCAGAATTAGATGGAAAGTAGAACCTTTTGTATAAATGCTGTCCACAGTGAGCTGTCCATGCATCAAATCAACAAGCTGTTTGGATATCGACAATCCCAGTCCATTGCCCTCTATTTTCCTGTTTTTCTTTTCGTCTACACGACGGAAGGACTCAAACAGATACGGCATACTCTCTTTCTTAATTCCGATTCCGGTATCTGCCACCGAGTAGTGAATCCGCACTTTGTTTGTTTCAATCACTTCGCTCCGGACTTCCATGGTCACAGAGCCCTCTTCCGTATATTTCACGGCATTGGTCAAAATATTTACCAGCACCTGTTTTATTCTTACTTCATCTCCATACAGCATAGATGGAAGCTCTTCGGAAATATTGACATGAAACTCGAGCCCCTTGTCATGAGCGCGCACCCAGATCATATTTACCAGCTCACTAAACATTACACTGGTTTCATACTGCACAGGTACAATTTTCATCTCACCGGACTCGATTTTTGAAAGATCCAGTATATCATTGATCAGTGTCAGAAGCATCCGGCTGGCACTCTGGATATTCATGGCATTTTCTGCAATTTCATCCGAAACCTCTTCGCGCAAAATCATTTCATTAAGACCGATAATGGTATTGATCGGGGTGCGGATTTCATGGCTCATATTGGAAAAAAAAGTATTCTGCGCCTGGTTCAAATGCTGAATCTCTTCTTTTTGAGCCACGGTCTTTCTGTTTTCCCGCTCGTAGATGTCATTCTGGAACAAAAGCAGAACACAGATAATAAATCCTACAATTACAACCGAACCGACAGAATCCAGATAAGCAGCCTCCATCCCCGCCAGTGGATGCACCAGATGGGATGCCTTCATTGCGATTACATAAGTACCACAAAAATCCACCAATGTAAGAAAAAACAGAATAATCCGTGTTTTTCTCCGAAATAACACGAGCACAACAACCATCCCGAGAATGTACCACTGGGGAGACCCCCCCTCTACACCTCCGGTCAAAAGAAACGACAGCGGCAACAGTAAAAAATTTACTATTGAAATGCCGACATAGGAACATATTTTTATGGCATTAAATTTGTAACCAATAAAGAGTAATGCCGTAAAGAAAAGAGCACCCACTATCAGGGAAGCAACTATAACCGGTGATTCTCTGACAAAAATGCCGACGCCCGCAGCAAGCACACAAGCCGCAATCCCCATGGATACAATAAGATGAAATACCCTCTCCTGCACAGGTATATTATCTTCCACCCACGCCCTTCTCATTTTCCAAAATTTCATCTTACATTCCCTCCTCTGTATGTGAAGAAATTATCCCACTTTTTCTAAACACTTCAAGCACCCGCTTATATTCTGTCATCATTGCGTCATGCTCTGCCCTTATATCCTCAATTCTGCCCTCCTTGCCGGCAAATTCCAGAGCTTTTGCCAGTTCTGATAACTGTACAGCGCCTACTGTCAGAGATGTACTTTTCACAGCATGAACCAAAATAACATAGTTTTCCCAGTCCTCACTCTCATAAGCAGACTGTATCTCTGGAATTTTTTCATCTCCTGTAGCACAATAAATACCTGCTATTTCAGCATAGGCTTCAATTTCACCAGCAAAAAATTCCAGAGCATTTTTCACATCTATCCCTTCTTTTTCAAGAACCTCATTTTCTGGATTTTCCTTATCTGCCAAATCCTGTTCTTTTGGAGTTATAACAGGTTCTACAGCTAACGAATCCTGCTTGTTTTGTCCCTTCCGATAATCCTCATACTCATCAGATGGAATCATTTTACGTTCCGGAATAAACCGGCGGAGAACTCTTTCCAATATGACCAGATCAATCGGTTTCGCCACAAAATCCTGAAAACCTTCCTGTATAAACATTTCCCTTGCTCCACCAATTGCGTTTGCAGTTAAGGCAATAACCGGAACCGTCTGATAATACCGCCCTGGTTTCTGACGAATCCTGTGCAGTGTTTCTACACCATCCATACCAGGCATCATATGATCCATAAAGATGAAATCATAGTCCATCGTCTTTATCTTTTCCAAGGCTTCCTCGCCGCTAATCGCAGTTGCGATACGGATTTTATACTGCAGCAAAAGTCCCTCCGCCACCTTCAGATTCATAACATTATCGTCCACTATGAGTATCTTGGCTTCCGGTGCCACAAACGGTTTACTGTTATCCGATACTTTTCCAAAAACAGTATCCATGTTACCGTTAATGACATTGGCAATTGACAGCGCATAAAATGGTTTGAAAATGCATCCCACGCCCGGTTCGGCAGGAGCCTCATCAACACGGTCGACAATAACCGTTACTACCATCTGCTTAGTCAGATTTGTATAAAACTCCTTATCCGCAAAATACTCTGCTATGCCTACAAACAAATGGGAATAATGGTTTTCTTTCAGACGTCTGCCAAGCTCTATCTGCGTGCGGCAGATACTCATTGGTACACCAAGTGTTTTTGTCATATTATTCATGCTGCGCATATAGTCATCACGGATATCCGTAAACGAATATTTTTCTATATCAAAAAAGCATATTATACTAACCGTCTGTGGATGCTCGATAACAATAGCAGGCGTTTCATCCAGCACGACCTGCGGCAGGGAGAAAGAAAACTCACTTCCTTTCCCCGGTGAACTCTGAACAGTCAGGAAACCACCAAGTCTGTGAACCAACGCATTGCTGATGGCAAGTCCCAGACCTACGCCTTCTTCCCTTCTGCTCCGTTTTGCATCAGCCTGGTAAAACCCATAAAACATCTGTTCAATTTCCTGCTGTTCCAAACCAATACCGGTATCTTTTACACTGACATTCAGATTAATTCCATATTCTTCTTTCCGATAAGAAATTGTGAGCGTAACACAACCTTTATCGGTAAATTTAATCGCATTTCCAACAAGGTTTGTCATAATGCGGCGTATTTTCTGCTCGTCCCCCAACAGTCCAGATGGTATGGAGGCATTGCAGTCTATAATAAGCTCCAGTTTCTTTTCCTGGTTCTGGGCCAGTGCCATATTGATAACATCATTAATGGTAGAAATAATGTTATATGGCTCCTCTTCAAGCTCAACATTTCCTGATTCAAGTTCTGTATAATCCAAAATATCCGTGACAATTGAAAGAAGCCCCCGTCCGGCGATCTGGATATCAAAGACCTCTTCTCTTGCCTCAGCTGGCAAATCCTTCTGCAGAACAAGCTCACTCATTCCCGTAACTGTATTAATCGGTGTCCGGAGTTCATGCGACATATTTGCCAGAAAGTCATTTTTGCTATGCTCCGCCATATCCATCCGGTTAATAATTCCGTGTAGGTTCTTTTTGTCCTCCACCTGTTTTTTCACCAGATACCAAGCAAGATATTCCATAACAAAAGCTGATATCAACTGAATCATCTGACGACAATTTTCAATCGCAGAATCTCTCCATGTCACATCCCCGACATAGAAAATGTGATAAAGAAGAACAAGAATCGAGCACCCCATAACTACACAAATATTCTCTTCCACTCCATAAATAGCAAGCATGATCGCCACTGCTCCCATGGCAGGAATCATTGCCATAAAGTCCTGAGCATTAATTCCGTATATCACAAAATTGACCATTGTAATGCCTGACATCAAAAAAGAACGGAATTCATATGTACGATACTGTCCCAGATAAGTTCCCCATGCTGCGATACTAGCTGCTACGAGAATCGGAATAATCCACCGGTCCCACCCAAGGCTCACTGTCGCAATCAACATGGCAACCGTGTAAATTGTATACAAAATCAAAACTCTAAGTTCTGTAAATCGCTCTTCTCTCTGAATGCTTTCATCTATTCCTGTTTTTTCCATTAATTTCCTCACTCTTCATTCCATGTAAATCAAAAGTTCCCACGTTTTAATTATATCATTTCCCTGCGATTTACACAATAACAAAAACTATGCAGTCAAGAGCACTTTCTTCTTGATTCATATGACTGTACAACGTATAATGAATAAGAAACACCAATACATAATGCGTATAATATGATACGTAGCACAAGCAATAATGAAGGGAGTAGTAAAATGAACAGAAAACGAAAAAAACTGATTAGTTTTCTACTGACATTTGCCCTGTTAATCGGCAGCTTTACAGACATTTCCGGCGTCCAGGCTGCCAGCGGAAGCGCCATCTCCGGTTCTTCCATAAAGGCCGATGTCAAAGCAGAAGAGGCAACCACAGACACCGTAGAGGATGACAGCTGTATCAAACAACCTTTTGGGACACAGAAATTCCTTGACCTTTACAACGAAAAACATTTTCAATGCGACGACAGCGATATAAAATACGATACCGAAACTGTCGCCGGGAGCCTTTTGGTAACTGCCAAAAATAACCTAATGTCAAAAGCCGGTTTCTATTTCACACAGACTTTTGATTTTGGAGACAAGACCATTAACCGCATACAGGTAAATGCGCTTGCCAAACGGGCAACCAAAACCTACTTAAAACTTTATTTGGATGATGAGACCGAATGCTTTGCAAATATCCGGCTCTCCAATCAGGCAAAGGAGGATAGCTGGACCCGGAACAAAACCTATTCTTTTGAACTTGCTTCACTCGAAAAAAAACTTACCGGAAAACATACGATTCATTTTCAGTTAATAGATACCACGACCGCAGAAGATAAAAAAACATCCATTCTGCTACGCCACATTCAGTTTGTGCCGGATTCCATCCCGGTTGTTTCCTTAAATCTCGATGAGGAGCTCGGGTCTATCTCCGGCATGAACAACGATATCAATCACGAAACAGAATGTTACGGTGAAATGAGTATCCGCATTCCCGATACATACACCTGTGAATTTGGCGATGCGCAGAGTCTGAAAGACACTGCGGCGACTTATGAACTCGACTACATCCGCGGACGTGGAAACTCTACCTGGATGGTAGACAAAAAGCCGTATAAAATTAAGCTTGCAAAGAAAGCAGACCTGTTTGGCATGGGTGCAAACAAACACTGGGTTCTGCTTGCAAACTATTATGATAACAGTCTGCTCCGCAACCGTATTACC
>JAXEJU010000022.1:0-57111 GCA_034101395.1 Eubacterium sp.
TAGTCAGACTCCTTTCGTGAATGATAAGAAGCCATTGACTGAACTGCCACACAATTAAACTAAGGTGCTTAAACAATTCTTAGTGTACGGATTCATGATGCCACTTATTTGTGCTTGAAAAGGCAGAACTTACACTGATTATTATGCTGTCTAAAACGAAGAAAGTTATTACAACTCCTCCTCCCGTGCTTTGTAGTGTAGCTTCTTGCAAACTATTTTACAGCACAGTGCAGAGAGTTGGAACACTTTCATTACTATTTGTGCCGCCAGCCGAAGGCGGCGGAATGGAGATTATTATGGCTTTGAAGAAAAAACCGACAACGGGTATGAAGGACATTTTGCCGCGGGAGATGGAAATCCGTGATTATGTGATAGGACAGATTAAGGAGACTTACCGGACATTTGGCTTTCAATCCATTGAAACTCCCTGTGTGGAGCACATTGAAAACCTGAACAGTAAACAGGGGGGCGAAAACGAAAAACTGATATTTAAAATTATGAAGCGTGGACAGAAACTTAATCTCGAGACTGCAGAATCAGAAGCGGATCTCGTAGACAGTGGTCTTCGCTATGACCTTACGGTTCCCCTTTCCCGGTATTATGCAAATAATGCCAATGATCTTCCATCGCCGTTTAAGGCGCTCCAGATGGGAAATGTATGGCGTGCTGACCGCCCGCAGAGAGGGAGATTCCGCCAGTTTATGCAGTGTGATATTGATATCCTCGGTGAGCCGACGTATCTGGCAGAGATAGAACTGATCCTGGCAACAACGACATTACTTGGAAAACTTGACTTTAAAAATTTTACGATTCGAATCAATAACCGTAAGATTCTCAAGGGTATGGCGAAGTATTGTGGATTTCCGGAAGATAAGTACGACGATGTGTTTATTATTCTTGACAAAATGGATAAAATCGGGATGGAAGGTGTTGAGGCAGAACTTCTCGAAGCCGGTTACAGTGCCGATTCTGTAGAAAAGTGTAAAGACCTTTTTGCTACGGTAACAAATGATATCGCCGGTGTCCGCTATATGAAAGACACTCTCGGTGAATGTCTGGAGAGTGGTGTTGCGGAGGATATGGAGACGATTATTTCCACGGTGGATTCTGTAAAAACAGCAGATTTCCGTATATCTTTTGACCCGACGCTGGTTCGTGGCATGAGTTATTATACCGGACCGATTTTTGAGATTGCCATGGACGAATTTGGCGGTTCGGTCGGAGGCGGTGGACGCTACGATGAAATGATTGGTAAATTTACCGGAAATGATACCTGTGCCTGTGGTTTTTCCATCGGCTTTGAGCGGATAGTCATGCTGCTTCTGGAGAGAGATTACAAGGTGCCGTCAGCGGCGGTGAAAAAAGCTTATCTGATTGATAAGAAAGCGTCTGCCGAGACGATGAAGCAGGTGATTGAGCGCGCAAAAGCGGACAGGGAAAAGGGAATTCAGGTAAATATCAATATAATGAAGAAAAACAGAAAATTTCAGAAGGAACAGTTGATGGCAGAGGGATATGAGGATATCGAGGAAATCTTTGCCGATTAACAGATAAAATGGAGGATAAAATGGCAGAATCAATGAGAGGACTTAAGCGCACCTGCCGGTGTGCAGAACTGACAACAGAAAATATCGGACAGACCGTAACCGTCATGGGATGGGTACAGAAAAGCCGGAACAAAGGCGGTATTGTATTTGTGGATCTCCGTGACCGCAGTGGCATCATCCAGCTTATATTCGAAGAGAGTGGTGTCGGAAGTGAGGGGTTTGAGAAGGCGGCAAAATTGCGCAGCGAATTTGTCGTGGCAGTAACCGGTGAAGTATCAAAACGTTCCGGTGCAGTAAATGAGAATCTGAAAACCGGTGAAATCGAGGTGGTAGCAAAGGATATCCGTATTCTTTCGGAATCAGACACACCTCCATTCCCGATAGAGGAAAATTCGAAAACAAAGGATGAACTCCGGCTCAAATATCGTTACCTTGACCTTCGACGTCCGGATCTGCAGAGAAACCTGATTTTGCGCAGCCAGGTGGCAACGATGACAAGACAGTTTCTGTCAGATGAGGGATTTTTGGAAATTGAGACCCCGATTCTGAATAAAAGCACACCGGAGGGAGCCAGAGATTATCTGGTACCAAGCCGTGTACATCCGGGAAGTTTTTATGCGCTTCCGCAGAGTCCGCAGCTCTTTAAGCAGCTTTTGATGTGCTCTGGATATGACCGGTATTTCCAGATTGCCAAATGTTTCCGCGATGAAGATCTGCGTGCAGACCGTCAGCCGGAATTTACCCAGATTGATATGGAACTTTCGTTTGTGGACGAGGATGAGGTGATGGATGTCAATGAGCGTCTGCTGAAAAAAATCTTCGCACTCGTCGGCGTCGATGTCCAGCTTCCGATTCCGCGGATGACATGGCAGGAAGCTATGGACCGCTTTGGTTCGGACAAGCCGGATACCCGCTTTGGCATGGAACTTGTAAATGTAACCGATGTCGTGAAAAACTGCGGTTTTGGCGTGTTTACCGGAGCGATTGAAAACGGTGGTTCCGTGCGCGGTGTAAACGCAAAAGGACAGGGGGCGATGCCTCGTAAAAAAATAGATAAACTCGTTGATTTTGCGAAAGATTTTGGCGCGAAGGGACTTGCCTATCTGTGCATCAATGAAGATGGAACATACAAATCTTCATTTTCCAAATTTATGACAGAACAGGAACTGGATGCTCTTGTAAAAGCGATGGAGGGTGAGCCGGGAGACTTACTCCTTTTTGCGGCAGATAAAAATAAAGTAGTATGGGATGTTCTCGGTAATCTCCGCCTGGAGCTTGCCAGACAGTTGGAACTGCTCGATAAAAATGTTTATAATTTCCTGTGGATTACAGAGTTTCCGCTGCTTGAGTTCAATGAAGAGCTGGGGCGTTATCAGGCGATGCATCATCCATTTACAATGCCGATGGAGGAAGACCTTCCGTATCTGGAGTCAGAGCCTGGCAGAGTGCGTGCAAGAGCTTATGATATTGTATTAAATGGTACGGAAATCGGTGGTGGTTCCATTCGTATCCATCAGAATGATGTTCAGGAGAAAATGTTTGAAGCGCTCGGGTTCACAAAAGAAGCAGCGTATGAACAGTTTGGTTTCCTTCTGGATGCATTCAAATACGGAGTGCCACCTCATGCGGGACTTGCCTATGGCCTTGACCGTCTGGTTATGCTCATGGCAAAAGAGGACAGCATCCGCGAAGTGATTGCTTTCCCTAAAGTGAAAGATGCTTCCTGTCTGATGACAAATGCGCCGGATACGGTAGATCCATCCCAGTTAGAGGAACTTGGAATCTGTGTTGCGGAACAGGAAAATGCCAAAAAAGAGGATGATGGTGAAAAATGGCTGTAAAGCTGTGGATGATAATTGCCGGTTATCTGGCAGTTATCAATCTGGCGGCATTTGCCGTTATGGGAGTTGATAAGTCCCGGGCAAAAAGGGGCGTCTGGCGGATTCCGGAAAAAACGTTGTTTCTGACAGCTTTGTTCGGGGGAAGTGCGGGTGCATGGGCAGGTATGTACTGCTTCCGGCATAAAACGAAGCATCTACGGTTTGTGATAGGAATACCGATAATTCTTTTTGCACAGCTCGTGCTTGCGGGATGTGTGATTTACCGGTATTTAATATAAAAAAGGAGTGAGGGATATAATGATTGCAACAAAAAAATTTGGTACAACAGGAAATGGGGAAACAGTAACGTTATACACCATTACAAACAAAAATGGAATGAGTGTATCTGCAATTGATTATGGAGCAAATATCGTTAGTCTGATGGTGCCGGATAAAGACGGAAATGCAGAGGATATTGTCCTTGGGTTTGATGACGTGGCAGGATATGAGGAAAATGGATGCTTCTTTGGGGCTTTTATCGGACGCCATGGAAACCGTATCGGTCAGGCAAAATTTACCTTGAACGGCACAGAATATAAACTTGAGAAAAACGATGGGGAGAATAACCTTCATGGTGGAACTCCGGGATATCATAAGGTGATGTATCAGGCCGCTGCGGAAGAAAATAGTGTGACTTTCAGCCGGGTAAGTCCGGATATGGAACAGGGATATCCAGGGGCACTTGATATTCAGGTGACATATACTCTTACGGATGACAACGAATTAAAGATTTCTTACAAAACAAAGTCGGATAAAGATACTCTGTGTAATCTGACAAATCATACGTATTTTAATCTGAAAGGTCATGATGGAGGAACAATTGAAGACCATGAGGTGATGATTAAAGCAAATGGCTTTACGGAGACAACAGATGACCTGATTCCAAATGGGAATATTATTGACGTGACGGGAACACCGATGGACTTCCGGACAAAAAAGAAAATTGGAAGTGACATTAATGCCGATTATCAGCCATTGGTTATTGCCGGAGGATATGACCACAATTTTGTGCTGGATAAGACCGAAGGCAGGCTGGAGAAGGTAGCAGAAGTCTCTGAGAGCTCCAAAGGGCGCACGATGGAGATTTATACGGATTTGCCAGGCATGCAGCTGTATTCCGGAAACTTTATTGTAAAAGAGGACGGAAAGAATGGTACAACATATACGAAACGTACCGGTATCTGTTTTGAAACACAGTTTTTCCCAAATTCCGTCAATATTCCGGAATTTAAATCCTGTGTACTCAAAGCGGGAGAAGAATTTACTTCTACTACGATTTATAAATTTGTATGATTTTAATTAGGATGACACCCTAATCAATTTAGGAGAAAAAATTATTTTATAACGCAAAAGAAGATGGCGGGGAACCATCTTCAGATGCGTTATTAAAAAGAGGAGAAAGTTTGGTAATTAACCAAAACAATTTATGAAAAAAAGAATCTTGCAACCTTTTTTCATGCAGTGAGTTTCCTCACTTGCTGATACCTAGTATAACGTCTATATATGAGCAAAGTTTTGCGCAATTGTAAACAAATTGTAATTAATTAACTTTTTGCAAAATAAATTTACTTTTTTCTAAATACTAATTGTTTTATCGATAAATTTGTGTTTGACAGGAATAACAAAACAAGATATGGTTGAATAATATAGAGAAAAGGAAGATAGAACACCAGAAAAGGAGAAGTTATATTGAAGAGCGTATTAGGAAAGCTGCTGGAAAAGGAGTTTGGCAGGGAGAGATATCGCATCTATACAGAAAAACTGAATAAAAAAGAAAGTATGGATATTTTTTGTGATATATATGGAAGTCTCAGGGAACAACCGGAAGAACAATTAAATCAGGCGCTTTATAATTTGTTGGAATGTGTCCAGAGCTCCATACGGATCAGCAAAAACTTTATATATATTTCAATAGGATACCTGGTAACTGTTGCGGTCATACTGTTTATGCAGGCTGCATGGTTTCTTGTTTATCCGGCGGTCGCTGTAGTGACCACCTGTTACGTATACAAATTTATAGAATTTATGCGTAACCGGTATTGTGATAAGGATGTGAGAATTGTGCTGATTTATAAAATCGCACTGTTTCACCTACTGGAGGAAAACTGTGCAGGAGATGGGAGCTGAGCAGGATTCGGGGGGAGACAAACTTGTAATTTTTCATTTACAAATATGGTTTCTTACGGTATACTGGACATAGTTGAATATTCGGGGAGCTTGTAGACAGGCTGAGAGGAAGGTTTGCCCTTCGACCCAGAGAAGCTGATGTGGATAATGCCAACGAAGCGAGAAGAAAGAACTTTACCCGCATCTTTGAATGTGGGTTTTTATTGTTGAGAAAGGAATTGGAGAGATGAGTAATTACACAACACAGATGGATGCCGCAAGAAAAGGAATTGTGACACCGGAGATGGAAATTGTCAGTGCTTATGAGAATATGGATGTCGAACAGTTAAGAGAACTGGTTGCAAAAGGGCAGGTTGCGATTCCTGCCAATAAGAATCATAAGTGTCTGAAACCTTTTGGCATTGGCAACAAATTAAAAACGAAAATAAATGTAAATCTTGGGACGAGCCGTGACTGCCTGGACCTTGAGGTGGAAATGCAGAAAGTACAGGCTGCCGTTGATATGGGAGCAGAGGCTATTATGGATCTCAGTTCTTTTGGTGATACGCAGAAATTCCGCAGAAAACTCACAAGCGAATGCAGTGCAGTGATCGGTACTGTTCCGATTTATGATGCGGTCGTTTATTATAACAAGGCGCTAAAAGATATCACTTCTGACGAGTGGATGGACGTTGTCCGGATGCACGCAGAAGATGGCGTCGATTTTATGACGATTCATTGTGGAATCAACCGCGCGACAGCTGACCGGTTCAAACAAAATCTCCGTCACACCAATATTGTATCCCGTGGAGGTTCCATTATTTTTGCATGGATGGAGCTGACTGGAAATGAAAATCCTTTTTATGAAAGATATGATGAACTTCTTGATATATGCGAGGAGTATGATGTGACAATCAGCCTCGGGGATGCCTGCCGTCCGGGAAGTATCGAGGATGCAGGTGACATTTCCCAAATATCCGAGCTTGTCGCACTGGGAGAACTGACACAGCGTGCATGGCGTCATAATGTCCAGGTTATGATTGAGGGACCGGGCCATATGCCACTTAATCAGATTCGCGCGAATATGGAAATACAGCAGACCGTCTGCAAAGGTGCTCCATTTTATGTACTTGGTCCACTTGTTACAGATGTTGCACCGGGATATGATCATATTACCAGTGCAATAGGTGGTGCAATCGCTGCTACCTATGGTGCCTCTTTTCTCTGCTATGTGACACCGGCAGAGCATCTTCGTCTTCCGACTTTGGAGGATGTTAAAGAGGGAATTATCGCATCCAAAATTGCTGCTCATGCAGCCGATGTGGCAAAGGGGATTCCTGGTGCAAAAGACTGGGATTTTGAAATGAGCGAGGCACGTCGCAATCTTGACTGGGAGAAGCAGTTTGAACTTGCCATGGATCCGGAAAAAGCTCGCCGGTACCGCGCAGAGAGCAAACCGGAAAAGGAAGATACCTGTACGATGTGTGGAAAAATGTGTGCGGTGAGAAATATCAATAAAATACTTCGAGGCGAAGATGTTGATATCATGGATTAGAAATATAGAATAATTGTAAGTACAAAGGGTACCATTAAATGAAACAGGGATTTGATGGTATCCTTTTTTAGGAGGTAAGCGTGAAAAAACTATTTGACTTTATCAATCAGAGTGTAAGCCCGTTTCATGCCGTTTATGAAGCAGCAGAAGAACTTAAAAAGCAGGGCTTTTGCCATCTGGAAGAAGGTGATACATGGGAACTGGTTCCGGGTGGCAGATATTATGTCACAAGGAATCAGTCAAGCATTATCGCATTTCAGCTGCCGGAAGGAAAACCGGAATTTTACCATATGACGGCGAGTCACAGTGATTCTCCCGGATTTCGCATTAAAAAAATTAAGGCAGATGGTAAATTATATGCAAGTGCTGAGGTAGAAGGTTATGGTGGGATGATTATGTCCACCTGGTTTGACAGGCCGTTATCTTTTGCCGGACGAACAATTGTGAGGACCCCGGATGGGATTGTCAGCCGGCTTACAGTGGCAGACCAGGATCTTTTTGTCATTCCCAATCTGGCGATTCATTTTAACCGGGAAATCAATCAGGGATACAAGTATAATCCGCAAATCGATCTGCAGCCGGTTTACGGGAAGAAGGACAGCGACCTTACATCAGTTGTAGCAAAAGAGGCAGCAGTGGATTCGGATGATATACTGGATTCGGATTTATTTTTGTATGTACGACAGCCGGCTGTATATCTCGGGACTGACCAGGAGTTTTTTATGGCTCCAAGAATTGATGATCTCGGTTGTGCTTATAGTACACTTCAGGGATTTGTATCTGCACAAAAGCCGGAGGGTGCTGTCAGTATCTGGTGTATGTTCGATAATGAAGAGGTCGGGAGTGGTACGAGACAGGGGGCTCTTGGAAACTTTCTGCCGGAAGTGCTTTTGCGCATTGAGAAATCTATGGAAATCAAAGAAGATGAGAGTGTTCAAATCCGCAGCCGCAGTTTGCTGGTCAGTGCAGATAATGCACATGCGACTCATCCCAATTATCCGGATAAGAGCGATTCACAATTTCCGGTGCTTTTGAATGACGGAATCGTGATAAAATATAATGCGAGCCAGAAATATACGACAACAGGTCTTACAGCGGCTGTGTTCGCAGAACTTTGCAGCCGGCATGGTATTCCGGTGCAGCGGTTTGCCAACCGTGCAGATTCACCGGGAGGAAGCACACTTGGAAATCTTCTCAGTCATCAGGTCAGTATTCCGATGCTTGACATCGGGTTGCCACAACTTGCCATGCACAGTGCGGTAGAGACGGCCGGATGTCATGATATTGTTTATATGATGCAGGCAATTCGGGGATTCTACGAGAGTCGTATCATGCAGATAAAGGACGGAACATGGATAATGTAGATACTCAGCCTGTTTGATACATTAATTTTTATTTTTGTTTTTCTGGGTTACGACAGCCAGACTTTGGATGTATGTTTCCATTAATTCCCGGCAAGGGGCATTTAGCGAACGGTAAATTTCGATGATATTTTTTTCTTTATCCGAAAGGACAAAGGTGTTTGGATTTTTTGCGAGAGGAGTATCAAAAAAAGTGCTCATACTGATACCAAATCCCTCGCATAATTTCCCTAATGTATGCACCGTGGGCTGAGTGTTCCGGGCAAACATATTGCTCAGACTGGTATAAGGAATTTCGGATTCTTTTGCAAGACGATACAGAGACCAGTTTCGCTCTTCACAAAGCGTACTGATCCGCTTTAGAATATCATTATCGGGAATGCCAGCCATAACGAAACTCCTTTCGTAACTAAGATGTTAGTTCTATTTTAGCTTAATATTCCCAAAACAAGAAATAATAAAATGGGTAGCAAAAACTAAATGCTACCCATTTGTGTAAATTATCCTGATTCAGATAATTGCGATAATCAGTTGCCTCTTTTTTCTTTTTTGATTACTTTTTGAAATTCTTTCATATCCTTTGCAATTACTCCACTGAGTGCCAAAAGGCAGATCAGATTCGGAATTGCCATAAGAGCATTGGCGATATCTGAGAAATTCCAGACAATCTGCAATGTTGTTGTGGCGCCAACATAGGCAATCAGGGAAAATACAATGCGGTAAATCATGTTATATCGGTGTGTTTTGAACAGATATTCAAAAGCTTTTTCCCCGTGATATTCCCAGCCGAGAATTGTGGAAAATGCGAACAGGGCAATTCCGATACAGACAAGCCATCCTCCAATCTTTCCGAGGGCACTGCTAAAAGCAGCGATAGTCAGGGCAGAACCGGTCAGAAGCTCGTGGCATTCATAGGTACCTGAGGAAGTATTGCCGTTTGTGTCCGCAGAAGGACTGAAAGTATATTCATTCAAATCGGCATCCTGGTAAGTTCCGTTTAAAAACTCGGTGGATGCTCCTTCTTTTGGAACCAGAACCAGTGTATTTTCTTTATCCTCGGCGTTCGTTTTAGTCAAAACAAAACCGTTGTCTTCCGCATTTTCTGAAGGCTTTGATACGTAGTAGACCGTATCTTTGCCGGAATCGGTTTCGGTAAGTGTACAGGTGGTTTCGCTGGCAGAAATACTGCTTACCGTATATTGTCCTGCTGCACTGGCATTTTCACTGACTGTACCGAGAACACCGGAACTTGCAATACAAAGACCGGTAATTGTGCAGACTACAATAGTATCCCAGAATGTTCCGGTCATATTGATATAACCTTGGCGAACCGGATTATCGGTGGTGGCAGCAGCGGCTGTAATGGCAGCAGAACCCATGCCGGCCTCGTTTGAGAAAACACCTCTTGCAACACCAAAGCGCATGGCATTCATCATGGCTGCCGTAATGCTTCCGCAAAGACCACCGCCTACAGCCGATGGACTAAATGCCATTTTAAATATCATAACAACACCGGCAGGAACGTTTTCATAATTAATGATAATAACTGTGATACCGGCAAGTATGTAGAAAAGAGCCATCAAAGGAACAACAATCTGGGATACTTTGGATATACTCTTTATTCCTCCGACGATGATAAACAGGGATAAAACGGTAATGACAATGCCGGTAACCCAGATTGGAATGTGGAATGTTGTGTGAATGGCAGTAGAGATTGAGTTTGCCTGTGTCAGGTTTCCGATTCCAAAAGAGGCGATAACGGCAAACAGGGCAAACAGCCAGCCAAGTACAGCTCCCAGTTTTTTATTTTTGAATGCTTTTTTCATAGTATACATCGGGCCGCCGGACATTTCCCCGGCCTCATTTACTTCACGGTATTTTATGGCAAGCATACATTCGCTGAATTTCGAAGTCAGACCAAAGAAAGCAGACAGCCACATCCAGATGAGAGCTCCGGGACCGCCGGAAACCATGGCTGTTGCGACGCCGACAATATTTCCGGTTCCAATCGTTGCAGCAAGAGCTGTTGTCAGTGCAGAAAAAGGGGAAATGTCGCCCTCACCGTTTTTCTGGCGTGCTTTTTTGCCCAATCCGCTTTTTAAAGCGTACGGTAGATTGCGCCAGCCCAGAAAACGGGTCCGGATCGTGAGAAAAATACCTGTTCCTACAAGGAGGATCAACATAACAGGTCCCCATACAAAACTGTCTATAGCAGACAGAATATCTCCAATTGCTTCCATATAGTTTCATCCTTTCTGTAAAAAATAGTGCAAAAAAAGAATAGCAAACATGGCGTTTTTTGTCAATCTGTTTGACCGGTGCTTGCAAGGAGTCTAAAAGTGATGTATACTTATTATATGTGTCCGATTAGGGATATAAGAACAGATTTGGAGGAAAAAACATGCTGGATATTAAGTTTTTGCGGGAAAACCCGGATATTGTTAAAGAGAATATTAAGAAGAAATTTCAGGAGCGAAAGCTTCCTATGGTGGATGAAGTAATCGCTTTCGATAAAGAGCGCCGTGAGACACAGCAGAAAGCTGATGATTTGCGTGCCTTTCGTAAAAAGAACTCAAAGCAGATTGGTGCTTTGATGGGACAGGGGAAAAAAGAGGAGGCAGAAGCATTAAAGGCAGAGGTTGCCAAATGCGCGGACGAGCTTGCCGCACTGGAAGCAAAAGAATCTGAACTCGCTGAAAAAATCAATGAGCGAATGATGGTAATTCCCAATATTATTGACTCGAGTGTTCCAATCGGCAAAGATGATAGTGAGAATAAAGAAATCGAAAAGTTTGGTGAGCCGGTCGTACCGGATTTTGAGATTCCGTATCATACGGATATTATGGAGAAATTTGACGGTATTGATTTGGATGCGGCCAGAGATGTGGCAGGAAATGGCTTTTACTATCTGATGGGAGACATTGCGAGACTGCACTCCGCTGTAATCTCATACGCAAGGGATTTTATGATTGACCGTGGATTTACTTACTGTGTTCCACCGTTTATGATTCGTTCGAATGTAGTGACAGGAGTTATGTCATTTGATGAAATGGATTCCATGATGTATAAAATTGAAGGAGAAGATTTGTATCTGATTGGAACCAGCGAACATTCGATGATCGGCAAATTCATTGACAAAATCATTCCGGAAGAAAAACTTCCTCAGACACTGACCAGCTATTCTCCTTGTTTCCGAAAGGAAAAGGGGGCACATGGTATCGAGGAGCGTGGTGTGTACCGGATTCACCAGTTTGAAAAGCAGGAAATGATTGTTGTGTGCAAACCGGAAGACAGTAAGATGTGGTTTGAAAAACTCTGGCAGAATACGGTGGATCTGTTCCGTTCTCTGGATATTCCGGTTCGTACTCTTGAGTGTTGTTCCGGAGATTTGGCAGATTTGAAAGTGAAATCGATTGATGTTGAGGCATGGTCCCCGAGACAGAAGAAATATTTTGAAGTGGGAAGCTGTTCGAATCTGGGAGATGCGCAGGCGAGACGCTTGAAGATACGGGTTGTCGGAGAGGGTGGCAAGTATTTTGCGCATACACTTAACAACACGGTAGTTGCACCGCCACGTATGTTGATTGCTTTTCTGGAAAATAATCTGGAGGCGGATGGCTCTGTCAGAATTCCAAAAGCTTTGCAGCCATATATGGGAGGTAAGGAGAAAATAGAGGTAAAAGAGTGAAAATATACGAAAGATAAGCCTTCTATTTCTATAAACAATGATAATACAAACCGGATGAAAAACGAAGTCATCCGGGATGTATTATTTTTTTTGTAAAAAAGATGTTGACAATGTTTGGCAGAGTGTGTTATAGTAAAGTTCCTTTCGAAAGGAAACACAATATAATGTGTATTGCGTTCGACAGTTGTACATTATATTGTGCATCTATTATTCTAAAATCGGAGAAATTTCTGGTGTCATTTCAGGTTATCCGAAAATTTTAATTATCACAAAATAATATTGAGGGAGGAACAAGGTATGGGTAAACATATGAGAGCATTGGCAATATTGCTTGTTTTAAGTGTAATCGCAGGGTATTTGCCGGCGAAAAAAAGCATGGCAGAAAGTTATAATATGGCCTGTCAAACGAGTAAAGGTGTATTTTATGCAAATACAGCTGACGAGGCGTTTGATATTCTGGAGCGGGATGGCGGTGGCACCATTACTTTGCAGACGACTTTTGAATGGTCAACAGCGAAAGTTCGTAATTTGTCAAAAAATATGAAAATTGTAATTCCGGAATACGCGCTTTTAGAATTGTCGGGAGCCGGGATACAGGGAGAAGGCAATATTGAAGTTTATGGAACACTGGATTTGAAAAATTCCACCTGTACGACTTTACATCTGACAGGAAAGATAGAAAAGATGGGACGTGGTGAAATTATCCGCACGCTTGCCAACGTGGGGTCGTTGGATAAGATATCGGATGTGGCGGCAGAAATTACTTATGGTCAGACGCTTCCGGGAGATGATCTGGATGATAATCTGATTGGTACGCGCGTGTACAAGACCGGAAAATGGTTCTTTCGGGATCAGACTACGATTTTTGAAGCCGGCACACATACGGTAACCGTTTACTATGATTATAGCAGGACGGTATATAATCCGGTATCGGTAGAAGAACAGGTGCAGATTCGTGTGAACAAAGCAACGCCGAAACTGAGTCAGTATACCGTGCCTGAGATAGAACTGGGACAAAAACTGAGCGGTATACATCCCAAATATACTTTTATAAATCCATATACAAAGGAGCAGGTTGCAGGAACTTTGACTTTTGCGGATGCAGGCAGTACGGTTACCGGGTTGGGAGAAAAGAATATAAAAGCGTCATTTGTGCCAAATGACAGTAATAATTACAACACGGCAGAACTTACCCTGCAGGTGAATGTTGTTCCTGCTGCTCCAAAGATTGCCAGTCTCCCGATTGCGGGAAATGGACAGTATGGACGGACACTTGAAAGTATAGCACTGTCACAGGGAAGTTGTATTGATGCAATGACGGGAGAGATGATTGAGGGAATCTGGTCGTGGAAAAATAAAAACGAACCGCTTGTTAGTGGAATTCATTCTTATCCGGTTGTATTTACGCCAAAGGATATGGAAAATTATAAAAGTATTGAGACATCACTGAGCGTCCAGACTGCACCCAAAAAGATGACAGCTGTTGAGTGGCCCTCTGTTTCAGAGATGAAGGAAGGACAGCATTTGTTTGAGGCGGAGCTTTCATTTACATCCAATGAATTTGGTAATTTTGTCTGGGAAGATGAAACACAGATTCCATCCATGGATTATAAAGGGGCAGTTCTCACTTTTGTTCCATTTGATACCGATAATTACGATTGGAGTTATGTGGCTGGTTATGATAAAGAATCATCCCGGATCAAAAAAACAATTCCGCTTTCAATAATCCCAAAACCGACTGATACACCTGCACCGACAGCTACACCGACAATTGCCCCAACGCAGCAGCCGACCACAGTGCCGACAGAAGTGCCGACGGCTGTTCCGACACAGCAGCCGACCACAGCGCCGACCACAGTGCCGACAGAAGCGCCGACGACTACACCGACAGCTGTCCCGACACAGCAGCCGACCGCAGCGCCGACAACAGTGCCAACAGTTGTCCCGACGCAGCAGCCGACCATAGCTCCGACAGAAGGGCCGACTGTTGTGCCAACAGTAACACCGATTCCAACATCCGCTCCACAGGTTACCAGTCAGCCGGATTCAGAAAATGAAAATGCAGAAGAAAACAAACAGGAACCGGTCGTAATCAAAAAAATGGTAACTACTCTGTCAAAGATAAAAACTCCTGCAAGTGGGTATGTTCTTTCCAACCGGCCACAAATCAAGACGGTAAAGCGTTCTGGAAAAGTGGTGAAAATCAAAACAAAGAAAGTAAAGGGAGCTAAGTATGAGGTGCGTTACAGTCGGAAAAAGAATATGAAAAAGGCAAAGAAAAAGCGTTCTTCAAAGAATACTATTATGCTTCGAAAGTTAAAAGCGGGAAGCCGTTATTACATTCAGACAAGGGTTTTGAAGAAAAAGAAGGGAAAATGGGTCTACAGCAAATGGTCGGAAAAAAGAAAAATATAATACTTTACACATCAATATAAATTTCTTATGACAAACAACCCGGGTGAGATAAGTAACTAAGCTGATTTAGGTGGTGTCAGAACAAAAAAATGGCTGTCACTTTCGCGATTAAAAACCGTGTGAAGTGTCAGCCAATTTTGATTATTACTCGTATTTTACATCATTTAATATATCGCAGAAGTCAAAGGTGGCAAAATAATCCTGTGGAGTCTCGCCACGCCGGATCATCTGTACACTGCCGTCCTCTTTCAGAAGCAGTTCCGGAGATTTGAGTTTGCCGTTGTAATTATATCCCATGGCATAGCCGTGGGCGCCGGTGTCGTGGATAACAAGATAATCACCTATATCTACTTTTGGCAGCATGCGGTCAACGGCAAATTTATCATTGTTCTCGCAGAGGGAACCGGTTACATCGTATTTGTGGTCGCACGGCTCATTTTCTTTGCCAAGCACTGTAATATGATGGTAAGCTCCGTAAATAGCCGGACGCATCAAATCACAGGCACATGTATTTAAACCGACATATTCTTTGTATATATGCTTCTGGTGAATGCATTTGGTTACCAGCTGTCCGTATGGACCGAGCATAAAACGTCCCAGTTCGGTAAAGATTGCCACATCACCAAGACCCGCCGGAACAAGAATTTTCTCAAACTGTTTTCTTACTCCTTCGCCGATTATTTTAATGTCGTTTGGTTCCTTGTCCTCGGTATACGGGATGCCGACGCCACCGGAAAGATTAATAAATGTAATGTTGGCACCGGTTTTTTCCTTCAACTCAACAGCGAGTTCAAAAAGAATTCCCGCCAGTGTCGGATAATAATCATTGCTTACGGTGTTGCTGGCGATAAAAGCGTGAAGACCAAAGTTTTTTGCACCAAGTTTCATTAATTTCTTATATCCGTCAATCAGCTGTTCCTTGGTAAAGCCGTATTTTGCATCTCCCGGATTGTCCATAATATCCGTTCCCAGTTCAAACACACCGCCTGGGTTGTAGCGGCAGCAGATCGTCTCCGGTATACCAAGTCCCTTTTCAAGAAAATCAATATGGGTATAGTCATCCAGATTGATGTAGGCACCCAGTTCTTTTGCTTTTTTGTATTCTTTCATCGGTGTCACATTGGAAGAAAACATGATGTCGTGTCCGGTAAAACCGGTTGCCTCAGACATCATAAGTTCGGTGAGGGAAGAGCAGTCCACACCACAGCCTTCCTCCTGCAGAATTTTCAAAATAAATGGATTTGGTGTTGCCTTAACGGCAAAATATTCACGGTATCCTTTGTTCCAGGAAAATGCCTCTTTCAGAGCGCGTGCATTTTCACGGATAGCCTTTTCGTCATAAATATGAAAAGGGGTTGGGTAAGTTTTTTCAATTTCTCTGACCTGGTCTAAGGTCAGGATGGTATTTTTTTTCATGTGTATCCTCCGTTTTTGTGTGTTCTCTCAGGAATGTCTATTTTAGCGAAGTGACGTACCAGTGAGAAGCTCATAGGCTTCCAGATATTTGTCGATTGTCTTCATGGCAATATCAGCCGGCAGTTCCCAGTCGTGTTTTCCTTCATTATCTTTTAACCAGTCTCTGGCAAACTGTTTGTCAAAGGATGGCTGTCCGTGGCCTGGTTCATAACCATCGGCAGGCCAGAAACGGGAGCTGTCCGGAGTGAGCATCTCGTCACCGAGAACAATGTTTCCGTTCTCATCCAGACCAAACTCAAATTTAGTATCGGCAATAATGATACCGCGTTCTCTTGCATAGTCTGCACATTTTTTATAAAGAGCGATTGTGTAGTCGCGAAGTTTCTCCGCATATTCTTTTCCTTTGCCCGGAAATTCTTTCTCCAGAACTTCAATACTCTGTTCATAAGAAATATTTTCATCGTGGTCGCCGATTTCTGCTTTTGTGGACGGTGTATAAATAGGTTCCGGCAGTTTGTCGGATTCTTTGAGCCCTTCCGGCAGTTTGATTCCGCACACGGTTCCGTTCTTTTTGTAGCTTTCCCATCCACTTCCGGTAATATAACCGCGGACGATGCATTCGATTGGCAGCATGGTAAGTTTTTTACACATCATGCTGTTGCCGTCATACTGCGGCTGTTGGAAAAATTCCGGCATATCTTTTACATCTGCAGATATCATGTGGTTTGGAACAATGTCGGTGGTCATGTCAAACCAGAATTTCGACATTTGTGTAAGAACAGTACCTTTTTTGGAGATAATGTTTTTCAGGATGACATCAAAGCAGCTGATACGGTCTGTTGCAACCATAATCAGACTGTCACCATTATCATAGATTTCTCTTACTTTTCCTTCTTTGACAGGTTTCATTTCCTTCATCTTCGTACCTCACAATCTCAATAAATTCATTGTTATAGCAATCGCTACTCCTTAGCATAGATTATTTTGCCCGAATAATCAAGTGCTTTCTTTATAATATAAGAAAAAAGTTGCACGAACAATTGTTTTGGGGTATACTAGATGTTGTGTTGCATGAAGGAAAAATGGAACATATGCGATGGAATTAAGGAAAGGGTTTTTAAGGATGAGTGAATATAGTGGAAGCGACATTGTGATACTGGAAGGCCTTGAGGCGGTTCGCAAGCGCCCGGGTATGTATATTGGAAGTACCGGTTCCAGGGGACTTCACCACATGATTTGGGAAATTCTAGATAATGGAATTGATGAACATCTGGCAGGGTTTTGCGACGAACTGCATCTGACTTTATTAAAAGACGGCGGTGTGCAGGTTGAGGACAATGGGCGCGGTGTGCCCGTAGATCTCCATCCGGTCAAAAAAATTCCTACTGCCCGGGTAGTTTATACGGTACTTCATGCCGGAGGTAAATTTGACAGCAATGTGTACAAGGTATCCGGTGGACTTCATGGAGTTGGCGCATCGGTTGTAAATGCTCTGTCCAGCCGGATGATTGTAGAGGTACACCGGGGGGGGAATATTTACAAAGACGAATACCGGGATGGAGGAAAGCCGGTGACAAAGCTTGAAAAAGGACTTCTTCCTGTGACAGGACACTGTGCAAAGAGCAATACCGGAACGAAGGTCACATTTTATCCGGACGCTTCTATTTTTGAAACCGTAGAGTTTAAACCGGAAACCATCCGAAAAAAACTGAAAGAAATTGCCTATCTGAATAAAAATCTGAAAATTATTTTCCGGGATGAGCATACAGGAGAAGAAAATGTATATCAGGAAGAATTTGGAATTCAGAGCTATATACGGTACATTAACAGGGAGGCAGCAGTGCTTCATGATGACGTCATTTATATAGAAGGAAAAAGCGGGGATATTGAGGTTGAAGTTGCGATGCAGTATACCCAGAATTATGGAGAACAGATAAATTCCTACTGTAACCGGATTAATGTCACCGATGGCGGAACGTTGGTGACGGGTTTTAAGATGGCTCTGACAAGGATTATGAACCAGTATGCCAGAGAGTTGAATTTTCTGAAAAACAATGAAGATAATTTTGACGGAAAAGATATCAGAAATGGTCTTGTGGCTATTGTATCCATTAAGCATCCGGATCCACAGTTTGAGAGCCAGACAAAAAATAAGCTAGGTAATACCGATGCAAAAACGGCTGTAGATGAAGTGTTTAACATAGAAGCCCAGCGCTATTTTGATAAAAATGTAGAAGTTCTCAGGAGGATTCTTGAGAATATACACAAATCATTTAAAGCGAGAACAGCGAGTGATAAGGCACGCAAAAGCGTAATGAAACAGTTGCTTGATGTGGATACGAAAAGTAAGCTGGCAGCCTGCTCTTCCCAAAAGGCAGAGGAATGTGAAATCTACATCGTAGAGGGCGATTCTGCAGGCGGCACGGTGAAAACAGCGAGAAACCGCAGGACGCAGGCGGTCTTGCCACTGCGTGGAAAGATTCTGAATGTAGAAAAGGCACCGCTGGAGAAAATACTGGTTAATAATGAGATAAAAACGATGATTGCGGCTTTTGGCTGTGGGATTGGAGAGAACTTTGATATCAAAAAGCTCCGTTATGACAAAATTATCATTTTGACAGATGCCGATGTGGATGGGGCTCATATAAGCACATTGCTGCTTACCTTTTTCTACCGTTTTATGCCGGAACTGATTTATCAGGGGAAGGTTTACCGCGGATTGCCACCGCTTTACCGGGTGATGTACGAGGATACTGTGAAAAAGAAAAAACAAAAGGTGTCAGAGTATCTTTTTAATGATTTTGAACTAGAGAAATTCCGTAAAACAGGGAAAAAGATTCTGGAACTGCAGCGTTATAAAGGTCTGGGAGAGATGGATGATACGCAGCTTTGGGAGACGACCCTTGATCCGGACAGCAGGATTCTTGCCCAGGTTTCGATCAGTGATACGGTGGAGGCTGATGAGGTCACGGATGTGCTGATGGGAAGCAATGTGCCACCCCGCCGCCAATTTATCATGGAAGAAGCAAAATATGCCAATCTGGATATATAAGGAAGGAAGAAATGAATGAGTCAGAGCGCTGAGAATATCATACAGTTAGATTTTGCAGAGGAAATGAAAACATCTTACCGTGATTATGCCATGAGTGTCATTGTGGCAAGAGCACTGCCGGATGTCAGGGACGGATTGAAACCGGTACAGCGGAGAATTTTGTACGCCATGAAGGAACTTGGGCTGTCACCGGATAAACCACATAGAAAGAGCGCCCGTATCGTCGGCGATACGATGGGTAAGTACCACCCGCACGGTGACAGCTCGATTTATGATGCGCTGGTGCATATGACAGAGGATTATTCCCTGAATGCACCACTGGTAGACGGTCATGGAAATTTTGGTTCCATTGACGGCGACGGGGCAGCGGCGATGCGATATACGGAAGCCAGGCTTTCTCCGGCAGCCATGACGATGCTTGCCAATCTGGAAAAGGGGCTTGTGAAGTTTATGCCCAATTTTGATGACAGTGAGAAAGAACCGGTCGTCCTTCCGGCGATGATACCAAATCTTTTGATTAACGGAACAACGGGTATTGCGGTGGGGATGGCTACGAATATTCCCCCACATAATGCGGCGGAAGTGATTGATGCGGTAATCGCCTATATGGATCGTCCCGGCATTTCCATAGACAAGCTGATGGATTATGTGCCGGCGCCGGACTTCCCAACAGGAGGAATTATTATCAATGCCTCTGAAATGCGGGAGATTTATGAAAAAGGTGAAGGGAAAATACGGCTTCGTGCCCGGACGGAAATCGAAAAGGGGGATCATGGACGCCAGAATATTGTCATCACGGAAATTCCATACACGATTTCCGGAAATAAGGCAAAACTGGTGGAAAATCTCGCCGCTCTTGCAAGAGAGAAAGTGTTTGATGAGATATATGATGTGCGTGATGAGTCGTCGAAAGAAGGAATCCGCATTGTCATTGAGGTAAAAAAAGACCGGGATATCCAGAATCTTTTGAATGGTCTTTATAAAAAGACCCAGATGGAAGATACCTATGGGGTGAATCTTCTGGCGATTAAGCCTTCGGAGAAAGAGGATGGGAATGGACAGCCGAAGGTATATAATCTCAAATCCCTGATAGAGGAATTTGTCCTGTTTCAGGAGGATTTGTATACCAAAGAGTACCGGTATCTGCTGGAAAAAGCGAAAAAGCGCCTGGAGATAGTCGAAGGCCTCATGAAAGCAACCGATGTCATTGACCTGATCATTGAGATTTTACGTGGTTCTTCTTCGGTTAGACAGGCAAAGGCATGCCTGATTGAGGGCATTACGCAAGATATTAAGTTTAAAAGTGCTGCGTCTGAAAAGCAGGCGAAAACACTGCTGTTTACCGAGACACAGGCGGATGCCATTCTCGCTATGCCTCTAAGCAAACTGATTGGACTGGAAATTTTAAAACTCCATGAGGAGAATGAGGAACTCATTGCCAATATTGCGGAGTACGAGCATGTCCTTTCAGATGTGAAGGCTTTATATAAGGTAATTAAGTCAAGACTGCGGGAGTACAAAAAGCAGTTTAACACGCCACGGCGTACAGAACTTATGGATGCAGTGGCAAAGGCGTATGTGGAAAAAGTGGTCGAGGAGGATCTGTATGTATGCATAGACCGTTTTGGTTACACGAAGGCTATGGATGCTGCAACATTTGGCAGAGCCGGTGAAGATGCCAAAAAAGAATTCAGCCAGATTGTAAAAATGAAAAACACAGATAAACTCTGTATTTTTACTAACACCGGCGTGATGCACCAGATAAAGGCGGACAAGATACCGCGCTGTAAAATGAAGGACAAAGGGACGCTGATTCATTCCTTGTGTAAAATGAGGAATAATGATGAGGGCCTGTTATATATAAGTTTCGAGGATTTGTTTGAATCCATGCTCATGTTTACAACAAAAAGTGGGTATATTAAGCTTGTGTCCGGTGTAGAGTTTGAGACCGGAAGACTTCAGGTGGCGGCAACGAAACTCGATGACGGTGATGCACTTGTGGATATTTCCCAGCTCACGGCGGCAGAAGTGCTGGACGGAACGAAAAAGGTAATTATTTTGACGGATAAGGGACTTTCGTTAGGATTCCCTGTCGGCGAAGTTAGTGAATTTAAGAAAACGAGCCGGGGTGTGAAGGCGATTTCTCTCGAGAAAAATGATTGTGTTGTTTTTGCCACAGCAGTAGAGGCAAACGCCGATACATTTGAGTATAATGGAAAAACACTGAATGCAAGAAGAGTGCGGAATCGAAAACGGGCGGCAAAAGGGCAGAATGCAAATTTAGAACAACAGACAATGCAAATTTAATAAAAAATGAAAAAAAGCTAATATATCTTCATGAACATCCGATAAATATAGTGTAAGAAACATTTATCGGATGTTTTAATTTTGTTGTGAGAACGGAGGTGTTATTATGAGAATTGACTCGTATATGAAGGTGAATCAACTCTATAATACCAACAAAGCGAAGAGCAAGGCGAAAGCAGAAAAGATAAGCGAAAAGGATTCTTTAGAAATTTCGGAATTTGGCAACGCTTATCATGTGGCAAAGCAGGCAGTCAGCCAGGGCTCCGATGTGCGTGCTGACAGAGTAAGGGAAATTCAGGCTCAGATGGCGGCGGGTACTTACCAGGTATCCATTGAGGATGTCGCTGATAAAATGGCGGATGCTTTGCTTTCATAATCCGACAGGAGGAATTTCGATTGGCAAGCTTGATGGAAGAGTTGATGGTAACTCTTGATGAAGAGGAAAAAATCTATCGGCAGCTGATTCCGATAGAGCAAGACAAAACGCGGGCGATTATTGCAAATGATTTAAAAACATTGCAGGATATAACGGTGGCGGAGCATGAACTGGTAGATCGGACATCCGCCTTGGAGGGGAAACGGGAACGGATCGTGGTTGATATTGCTACCGTTCTCGGGAAAAATCCCAAAACCATCAATTTGAATGAGATTGTGGGAATACTGAAAAATCAGCCCGAAGATCAGAAAAAACTGCAGAAAGTACATGACAGGTTACGGAAAACCGTTTTACAGCTGCAGGATATCAATGACCAAAACAAGGAACTGTTAAAAGAGTCAATAGATATGGTCGAATTTAATATGAATGTGATTAGAAGTACACGGATGTCTTCTGGAAGCAGCAATTATTCCAGCGATGCTTCAGAAGTTGCTGGAATGGCGCTGCAGCATGGAATGTTTGATGCGAAACAATGATTCCAGACATTGGTGTATATTTTTTTGATAGAGAGGAGCAGAAAAAATGGGAAATCTACTGGCGAGTTTTAATGCGGGAGTGTCCGGTCTGCATTCTGCGCAGGCTTCGCTGAATACGACCTCCCACAATCTGGCGAATGCCCAGACAACAGGATATACAAGACAGCAGACGGTAGTGACGGATTCTTTTTATCAAAAATCCTATGGCACATATGATAATATGCTGCTGATTGGAACCGGAACTGTAATTGCAAAAACAAGACAGATTCGCAATACCTTTTTAGATGAACAGTACAGAGTACAGTTGGGACGCGAGAGTTTTTATAGTGCCAATCTGGATGCGAGTATGGAAATAGAGGATATGTTGGGAGAACTGTATGGAGAACAATTCTCAACTTCGATAAATGAACTGTGGGAGTCATTGCAGTCGTTATCAGAATCCCCGGGGGATATTGTGAGACGTGACCAGTTAGTATCCGTGGCTACCCAGTTAGTAGATAGGGCACAGGTGCTGCAGACCCAGCTGAACACGTACCAGACCAGCCTGAATAAGGAAGTGCAGCAGCAGGTAGACAAAATAAATGATATTGTTTCGGAAGTCCGGAAACTGAATTTTGAAATCCGGAAGTATGAAGCGAATGGGGAGTCTGCGAACGATTACCGTGACAAACGAAATGATTATCTGGATCAGTTGGGAAGCCTCATTAATTTTGAAGTGAATGAAGAAAAAGATGGTACAATCACCATTTACTCAGAGGGGGCATTTCTTCTGGATACTGCTAATCAGTATTTTTTAAAGACCGAATATGAAAGTGCCACTTCACAGCTTTTGAAACCGGTGTGGGCGACAGGTGGCGATTATTTTCTCCGCTCCAGTCTGGAATATTCAACGGAGCAGAAAACGGATATCGGTTCTCTCCGCGGAATTATGGTGGCAAGAGGAAATTATGCGGCAAACTATACCAGTGTGCCACATCGCCCGGAGGAAAAAGATTATACCGTGGGCGGTACGTTTGATGAAACGGCTTATAATAAGGCACTTGCCAAGTTTAATAAAGATTTGGAAACCTATAATCAGAGCATAGGGGCATCGGTTGTGATGCAGATTCAGACGCAGATTGATACGCTGGTTCACAGTCTTGTAACTTCTGTTAACAATGTGCTTAGTCCGCTAAAGGAAGTAACGCTTGCCGACGGCAGCAAAATACGGATTCTGGATGAGGAAAAAGCTCTGATTGGTGATGATGATAATGAAACAATGGGAGCGGAGCTGTTTTCGCGAAGATCGGTAGAGCGCTATACAAAAGAGACGGTGACGCTTCAGGGCGGTATTACAAAGGATGTGTACCGCTATAACGAAGAAGATCCGTCGGATCCTTATTCCTTATATACGATCAACCAGTTGACCGTTAATCCGGTTGTACAGAGAGATCCGTCAGCACTTCCTACAAAAAATAATAAGGAAAGCGGCAAGTATGGCGGGTTTGCCCATGATGAGTGGGTGGAAATGGCAGATGCCGTCCATGAGACTGTAGGGGTTCTGAATCCGAATTCGAGAACGACTTATAACGTGTTTGGTTATTATACGGAAATGGTGTCAGAAATGGCAACTACAGCCAATATATGGTCAGGAATTGTGACAAACCAGGAAACAACAGTGACAACGATTTTTAACGAGAGGCAGAATGTAATGGGCGTTTCTACAGATGAGGAACTTGCGAATCTCATTCAGTTTCAGCAGTGCTACAATGCCTCTTCCCGGTACATAACAACAGTGGCAGAAATGCTCGAGTATTTGATAGAACGATTAGGAGGCTGATGAGATGGCATCAACATTTGGAAGTTTTGAAATTGCACGATCGGGTATGATGGCATATAATGCAGCCCTTCAGACAACGGCACATAATGTGGCAAACATTGAGACAAAGGGATATTCCAAACAGGTTGCAAATATGACATCACTGGTTAGTAATAAAAGTTCCTTTCTGGTACAGGGAGCCGGTGTATGGGTTACGGATATTTCCAGAAAACGTGATGAATATTATGACATAAAGTATCAGACGACCCAGTCATCTTACAGTCAGTTTGATACAGAAGAAGTATATCTGAAAGAAATGGAAAGTCTGCTGGCGGGTGGAATTACAAGTGATAGTGATACACAGGCACTCATCAGTTCCGCATTTGACAAATTTAATGCGGTATTGAGCAATCTGGTGGGAAAACCGAATGATGGAACTGTCCGCAGACAGTGTGTTACAACAGCCCAGACATTTACTGAATTTGTGAATAATGTGGCAGATAAGCTCCAGCAGTTGCAGGAACAGGCAAATACCCAGATAAAAAGCTGTGTGGAACAGATTAATGCCTATGCCAATAAAATTGCTTCGCTTACAAAGCAGATTAACACGATTGAGACCTATGGAAATGTGGCAAATGATTTGCGCGACCAGCGCACGGTGCTGATTGATGAACTCTCCCAGTACTGCAAGGTAGAGACGCTGGAAAAGGAGCCGGCAGATGGTGTCGGTGACAAGCAGTTTTATGTATATATGAACGGCGGTATTCTGGTTGATACCTACCATGTAAATGAACTGGTTGCCGTGCAGAAAGAAACTTATACAAATATCAATGATATTGAGGGATGTTATGATATCAAATGGGCAGATGGTACTGAATTTTATGAGTACACGACCACTCTTTCCGGACAGCTTCAGGCACTTTTTGAAATCCGGGACGGAAATAATAAGACAACCCTGAACGGTAAAGTGGCCGGCGTGAGTGGACCAACTGCAGCTACCCCGAATGCGCCAACGTTACTTGAAATTAAGGGTACAAACTGTAATGATGTGAATAAGCTGAATATCCCGGCGCATGATGGCGAGATTACCATTTCCGGACATACGTATTCCTATGACAGCTTTTCTGTAGATGTGGCAGCAGATGGCAGCTTTACCTATACTTTTGTGTTAAATAATGTATCGGGAAGTGCCCAGGAGAATTCTCTTAAGAAGGCGGCGGATGAAGGATATACGGCAACGGTTGGTGCAGAAGTGAACTTCCGTGGTATTCCCTACTATATGGCGCAGTTAAATGAACTTGTAAGGACGTATTCCGAACAGTTTAATACGATTCAGAATCAGGGATATGACGGTTATGGATTAGACAGTAAACCGGGAATTGATTTCTTTAACGCGACAGTTGTAACAAGCGGTGAAAATTATGTGATGCAGGAAAAGGTAAACGGAAAAGATCCATCCTTTCAATCCGTAGCGACTAAAAATGCAGATGGAACATATACCGGTTCCTATTATTATATGACGGCATTGAATTTCTGCGTGACAAAGAAAATCGATGAGGATCCTATGCTGATAGCAGCAAAGGAAAAGAAAGAAGACGGTAGTGACAATGCGGCAAATCTTCAGAAACTTACGGAATTAAAAGACAAAGCGGATATGTTTGTCTATGGTGCGCCGGATTCTTTTATTCAGGCGTTTACGTCAACTGCCGGAGTGGATTGCCGGAAGTCTGCCTCTCTGTCAGAAAGCCAGAGTAATATCCTGTACATGGTTGACAGCAGCCGTAAGTCGATTTCCGGAGTTGATGAGGATGAAGAGGGTGCAGATATGCTTATATTCCAGCAAATGCTTTATAATCAGTATAAAGCGTTATCTGTTATGGCGGAGGTGCTGGATAAATTGATTAACGAAACAGCAGTATAAACAGTCAGGAGGTATGAATTATGCGAATTACGAACACGATGATGCGCAACAATTCGCTGCTAAATATGCAGAAGAATAAGTTTGCTTACAATAAATATCTGGAACAGTATAATACACAGAAGAAGATATCAAGACCTTCTGATGATCCGACGATTGCGGTGCGCGCTCTCAAATACCGCACCACCCTTGTGGAAATAGACCAGTATCTGAATAACATAAAAGATGCGACCTCGTGGATGGATGCGACGGAGACATATTTAAAAAATGTCAATGGCCGTATGGAGGAGATGATTACCTACTGCACACAGGCGGCTACCGGTACATATAGCGCGGAAGCCCGGAAGGATATTGTTACCCAGCTCAAACAGTATGCCCAGTATATTTATGAGCAGAATGCAAACGCGGATTATGCAGGACGTTATCTCTTTACCGGTTTCCGGACGGATGTGCCAATGCTTTTTAATGCGGCACAGGACAATGTAACCTATACAATAAATGAAAATCTGGACATTAACAAAATAGAAAAATATCAGTATGTTTATGGACAGGCAGAATACGATGCGTCAAAATCCGCAAACGACTATGCACAGATGGCATCCAAATATCTGTCAACACACAAGATTCAGATATCGTATGATGTATGTGATCCGGTCACGGCGGATAAGGATTCCACAGCCAATGCGATGAAGATGACTTATGTGGACGCTACCGGTATAACACAGACCGTGACCGTGAAGACGAAGCATACTGTTGTAAAGAATTCAGGCAGTGATTTGTACAACGAACATCTCCATCCGGGCGATGATGAGGTTTATTTTGTACCGGAAACGGGAGAAGTTGTATTTGGAGACAAGATTTATGATAAAATCCGTGCCGGCTCAGATTTGAAGGTGACTTACCAGAAAACAGAATTTGACAAAAATGATGTGCGACCGGAACATTATTTCAACTGTACGGCAAGAGATAACGGAACCGGAACTGTGATAAATTATACATCTGCCGGTACCCAATCCATTAATTATCAAATCAACTTCAGCCAGACGCTGACGGTAAATACAGAGGGGTGTGGTGCGATTTCTCTTGATATCGGACGCAAAATCGAGGAAATTATCAATATATGTAATGATTATGATGTGATGGAGGCAAATCTGGCGTCCGTGGAAAAACGGATTTCGGACTGTGACGAAAAAGATACGACAACACTGGAAAATCTAAACGAATTGAAAAATCAGATAACGACGCAGATTGCTCTGCAAAAGAGTGTACTGAGTGATGCGCTTGGTTCCGGAATTACAACCTGTCAAAAATCCCAGAACCGTCTGAATGCGGCGCTGGCAGATCACGGTTCACGTTATAAGCGTATGATGATGACGAAAGAGGGACTCGAAACCCAGCAAATGGATACCAAAGATGCCAAATCCGAGAATGAAGATGCAGATTTGGGAGAGGCTTATATTAACTTTAATGAGGCGGATCTTCTCTATCAGGCTACTCTTGGAGCAACATCGAAAATTTTAGGTGAATCTCTGTTAAACTTTATCTGATAAAAGAATGGAGGAAACGTTATGTTGGTAAAAACAAAATTTTTTGGGGAAGTGGATCTTCCGGAAGAGAAAATCATAACATTTGACCGGGGACTGATTGGCCTGGAGGATTATAAAAAATTTACCATTTTGTATGACTGCGAAAAGGAAGAAAGCAATGTTTCCTGGCTGCAGTGTGTAGAGGAACCAACATTGGCACTGCCTGTAATCAAGCCTTGGATCGTGAAAGATGACTACAACCCGGTTGTGGAAGATGAACTGCTGAACTATCTGGGAGAATTGACAGAGGATAATTTGGTACTCTTTGTTACCATGACGGTACCTACAGATATCAAACGGATGTCCGTGAATCTCAAGGCGCCTATTATTATTAATGCGGATACAAGAAAGGGTGCGCAGATTATTTGTGAAAATCAAGACTATGAAGTGAAATACAAAGTATACGATGTTCTTAAAGAGAAGAGGGGGGGGCGGTGATATGTTAGCATTAGCAAGAAAAGTTAATGAATCCATCATTGTAAATGACAACATCGAGATCACCGTATTGGAAGTAAAAGGGGATCAGATCAAGATTGGGATTGATGCGCCGAAAAGTGTGCCGATTTACCGGAAAGAAGTTTATACACAGATCCAGGAGGCCAACAAGGATGCTGCAGACGTGGCAGATCCAACTATGATATCAAAGTTGATGGATTGATATAGAACAATTGTAGTATGGAGGTTGTCAATTGGAAGAGTTGAAGAGAAAGCTTGTGGAAATTTCAAACTATTTTTACCAGGAGCGAAATCAAGAGGGAATGAATTTATTTATGGAAACAGTGGGCATGGTTGCACAGATGTCTTCAATGACAGAGTATATTGAACCCTTATTTGATGCATTAGAAAACGATGACTATATCCTGGCAGCGGATATTTTATACCATGAAGTGGTTATGAAAATGTAGAAAACATGCAAAATATAGTTGTTTTTTGACTATTAGGAGGCTTGTATGCGACTTTGGTATGATTTGGATAAAGGGAGAGATGGACATATAGTTCCAGTTGTTGGGATAGATGGGAAAGAGATTCATTTGGGGAGCTGTTATGATGGAGAGTATGCGTCAAAGCAGTGGATGAAGTATCATGTGGCTGAAGGGACGGAGTATGCCATTTTATTTGGTGTGGGAGATGGTCAATTACTAATGCAATTGGGGGAACAAGTACCTGGATATATTATTGTCTATGAACCAGATCCGAATATTTTAGAGATGGTGTCACAGACAGAAATTTATAGAAAATTAAAATCAGAAAAAAGAATTATGATTTGTTGTGGGGAGGCGCAATTTTCTGAGTTTGAGGAACTGGTGCAGGAACTTCTAAATGAGGATTGCGTGGATACTACGTGTATGTTGGCTCATCCGGGATATCGCAAATTTTATGAAAAGGAATTTGGAGAGGTGATTTCGGTATACAATAGGGTTCTTGAGGAAATTTTTACTATGAAAGGATCAATTCAACGATTTTTAGAGGCAAGAATACACAATCAGTTATTGAATCTGCCCTGTATGAAAAATGGTGTTTTATTACCTCGGTTAAAGGATTATTGGAATCCGGAAATCCCTATTATTATCGTATCTGCCGGACCCTCGCTGGAAAAGAATCTTTTGGAATTAAAACGTGTATGCGGACGAGCGCTGATTTTTTCGGTAGATGCAGCGTTGTCCATATTGTTGGGCAATGATATTGTGCCAGATCTTGTAGGATGTACAGATGCCATGAAAAATATGGAGTGTTTTTCTGTTGAAGGCAGTTTAGAACTCCCACTACTTGTAGTTACTAATTCTCCTGCTTCCCTAATTCAAAAGAGTACCGGACCGAAAATTTGGGGGGATGATTTAGCTTTCGTTCGAGAGATTTTGACGCATTGTGATGTTGATATTCCTAAAATACCGTCATATTTAGGGGTATCCACCACCCTGTTTGCAATTGCATTGGAATTAGGAGCCAGACAAATCGTGCTTGTTGGACAGGATTTAGCGTATTCGACTGTTGGAAAAAGCCATATATCAGGTCGAGATGAGGGCTTTGTAAAGGATGAACGTTTTAAAACAGAAGGGTATTATGGGGGCGAAGTGTGGTCGAGATATGATTGGATGGTTTTTCGAGAATGGTTCGAAGATGCAATTGCTGTTTTTGCAGATCGTGAAATTATAAATGCAACAGAAGGTGGGGCTAAAATTCATGGAGCTGTGCAAAAAGATTTAAAAGATGTAATAGATAATTTAAGTGTAGTTGAAATCAAGTGGCACGAATTACTGAATTGTCAACAAGTAAAAATGAGCCCAAAAGAATATCAAAAGGTAATGCGTGAGTATCATAAGAGTAAGGACGATCTGCATAAAATTTGCGAACAAGGTTATTCGAAAACTTTTTTTGAAACGAATTATATGTCACTACCTGTGATGAGGCTGGTGATTGAATATATGAAGTCACTTAATGAAGGTAATCGTGAGGAGAGATTTAATAAGGCGGTAGAGTATTTATGCAGTGCATTTGAAAATGATATGAAATAGAAGGAAGTAGAAAAGGATTGGCCTTTGAGATAGGAAAGGCAACTATTTTTTTTGTGAAAGCTAAATTTTCCAAAAAAAAAGCCGATATTTACATTAAGTTAGGGAAAACATTTTTTAATGTACACACGGAGGTGTTTAAAATGGAAATTGAAAAAATCTCAAATGTTAACTCAAATTACAAGAACACGGAAACTGTCAAAGTTGCCAGTGTTCCTGTTGAAAATTCTCGTGTAGTGACAGAAATGGTTGAACGTTCTGCTGATAATGCAGCTAAAACTGTCAATATTAAAGGAGAAAGTGGTGAACGGGGCAAGGAGAAGAAGGAGCACAAACCCAGTGAAGCGACCATTGATGATGCAGTGAAGAGTGCAAACCGAAGGATGGAGAGAACTCGGTGTGAGTATTCCTATCACAAAGAGACGAACCGTGTCTCCATTAAGGTGTTTGATGCAGACACGGATGAAGTGATTCGTGAGATTCCGCCAGAGAAATCTCTGGATATGCTCCAGAAGATGTGGGAAATGGCGGGGATTCTTGTAGATGAGAGAAGATAGGAGGAGAGGCTATGCCGATTCGAATGAGCGGTCTCATGTCTGGTATGGACACGGAGGCAATTATTAAAGAATTAATGTCTGCTCAGAGCATGAAAAAGCAGAAGGTTGTTAAAGCGAAGACAAAACTTGAATGGAAGCAGACGAAATGGGCTGATTTGAATACCAAGCTCACTGGACTTTATAATAATTTTGTTACAATGATGCAGTTGTCTTCGAAGTATAAAACCAAGAAGGCAACCGTGTCTGATTCTACAAAGGCAAGTGTTACTGCTAAATCCAACGCAGTGAATGGTAGTTATACCATGGAGGTAAAGAATGTTGCGACTTCTCAGTACCTGACGGGGGCGAAGTTGGATGCCTCTACAACAGATAAGTTGACAGATATTGATTCAACGTTGCTGAATAAAGAAGTTAGTATTACAGTGGGAGGAAAAATAACCAAGTTTGCTGTGACGGCAGATTCTACTTTAGGAGACTTTACAAGTGCTTTGCAAAGTGCGGGATTAAATGCCAGTTTTGACAGTTCACAAAAACGTCTGTTTATCAGTAGCAAGGAAAGTGGTCTTGCCAATGCTTTTTCCATTACGACTTCCGGTATTGCTGATGCAGAGTTGGCAGGGCGAAATGCACTTCGTGAGGCTGCGGGCTATAGCAGTATGACCAGTAGTAACAAAGCTTCTTTTGATTCTGCCATGGAAAAACTGCAGACATCGGGTGTGGATACAGATGCTTACAACGAGGCGCTGAATACGATAGCAAAGGTCTCATATGAGACGAAGAAGAAAGTTGCCAATGAAGCCGCTGCTACCTTTGTCAAGGCTCAGATTTATAGCGGGAAGTATGCTGAATACGAAGAAAAGGCCAAGGAGAGTCTAAAGGATACCTATTTTGATGCGGGCAGCAATCTTCTGGAGGGAAAAACGCAGGAAGATTATAATAAGGCTGTTGCTGAGCAGGCAGATAAGGATACGATTTCTTATATCAATACGGAGTTGCAAAAGGACGATGTGAAGCTCCAAATTAAAGAAGCTGCATTTACAGGAAAAACAGAAGCTGATATGGCAGGTTTTACTGCAGAGGCTGTCAAGAGGTTTTATGGAGAAAATGTGGTAGCTTTTTCTGGTATGGATGGTGTGGATGCAGATACAGAGAAGGCTCGCCTGACACCTACTGTTCAGGATTATGCATCGATTATAAATCGAAACGCATCACTGGGTAGTCCTGCTTTGACTAAACTTGGTTTAGCGGATATAGCGGTTGACGTAGCAGGTAAAGTGACAGTCAATGGCGGAGCCAATGATAGCACCAATGCTTCCATTCCGGAAGGGATGGCATTGATTGCCGGCTCAGACAGCAAAATTATTTTGAACGGAGCAGAGCTTACGTCCTCTACATCAGTAGTATCTGTCAATGGTCTGGATATCAGCCTGACCGGGTTGACAAAAGTGAACGAGCCAATTACTTTCTCTGTGGCAAATGATACGGAGAGTGTATACAATTCCATAAAAGATTTTCTGAAAGAGTACAACTCCGTTATGAAGGAAATGAATACACTATATAACGCAGCATCAGCCAAAGGATATGAACCGCTGACTAGTGAAGAAAAAGAGGCTATGTCGGATGATGATGTGAAACAGTGGGAAAATAAGATTAAAGAGTCCCTTCTTCGTAATGACTCAACATTGGGAAGTATTATTCAGGCTATGCGAAGTGCGATGATGACCACTGTAAACCATGACGGCAAGACTTATGCTCTTTCCAGTTTTGGTATTATGACCTCAACGGACTTTACGGAAGGTGGTCAGTTGCATATCTATGGTAATCCAGACGACTCAGTATATTCTGGGAAGGAAGATAAGCTGAAGAAAGCATTGGCGGAAGATCCGGATGCTGTCGTCGATACACTTACTAATGTGTTTGGAAAACTTCGCGAGACCATGAGCAATAAAATGGCGGGAAGAAGTAATTATAGTAGTGCCTTGACTTTCTATGATGATATCAAAATGAATACGGATAAGAAAAACTATGAAAAAGAGATTGAGAAATGGGAAGATAAGCTAGCAGAGATTGAAGATAATTATTACAAAAAGTTTTCTGCAATGGAAACAGCCCTTGCTAAACTGCAATCCCAGCAGAATTCTATGGCAGGTCTCTTTGGAGGTTGATCAAGGAAGATGGCAAAGTAAATATGAATAGGAGAGACCATGAGTATGAATCAGAATACGATTAATGCCTATCAGAGAAATGCTATATTGACAGCGTCTCCGGCTGAGCTTACTTTGATGCTTTATGACGGTGCGATTAAATTCTGTAATATTGCCATTATGGGGATTGAGAAACAGGATATGGAGATGGCTCATAATAATTTAAAAAAAGCTCAAGATATTATATCGGAATTGAGGATTACACTAGATCACAAATATCCAGTGTGGGAAGATTTCGACCGGGTGTATGATTATATTTATCGTCGCCTTGTGGATGCGAATATGAGCAAGGATGTGACGGTAGTTGAAGATGCGCTGAAATATATCCGTGAGATGAGAGATACATGGAAAGAAGTTATGCGGTTAAATGCTGGGAGTGCTAAGTAGATCTGGTATAGAGGATGTGAATAAATGGCGATGGAGCAGCAGAACAGTGTCTATGTGAAAATGATGGTAGATGTTTTGAAACGCAAAGAATGGATACTGAGTGACCTTTTGGAGAAAACCAGGGAACAGGAATCGTTGCTGAAACAGGAAGAAATGAATCAGGAGCGTTTTCAGGAAATTCTGGAGGAAAAGGGAACTCTTATAGAAGAGCTGAATAACATTGATGAGGGATTTGATGCGTTGTTCAAAAAAGTAGAAAAGGAGATTGTAAGTCATCGTGAATGTTATCAGGCCAGTATTGAAGAAATGCAGAATCGGATTGGCATCGTGTCAGATTTGGGGCTTCGGATTCAAGCGTTGGAGTCACAAAACAGTGAACATTTGAAGGTGTATTTGGCTTTGCAGAGAAAACGGATTCGCGAATTTCATGTCAACAGCAAAACGGCATCCAGCTATTATCAGAACATGGCGAATGCTCATAGGCCAGAGCAATCTTATTATTTTAATGAAAAAAAATAATGTATTTGACTATGGTAGGGAAAGGATCCCTGCCATAGTTGTCGTTTAGAAGGGAGAAAGAGAAGAAGATGGAGATGAGATGTACCGGAATCCGGGCAAAGGATGGGCACACGGTACCTGTATTGCAGAAAGAAGGAACTGTGAGACATCTGGGAAGCTGTTATGACGGTGTTTACGCGGCAAAATGCTGGGCTGATTTCTATGTTTCTCAGCGTACAGAAAATGCACTCTTGTTCGGCATGGGAGACTGTCAGATTATTTTGGAACTTATCGAGCGGGTACCAGGGAAGATTTTGGTCTATGAACCGGAGTCGCTTGTCTATCAGCAGATGAAGACAAATGCCTTATACAAGAAAGTTGCAAAAAGTCACAAAGTTCATTTTTTTTATGGGGCCTGCCATAGTGAAATGGCAAGAATGATCAAGGAACTGTTGGATGATGATTGGGTGGAGCGAACGATGCTAGTGACGCATCCGGGATATCAGGGTTGGTATCAACGGAAATTTGACAATCTGCAACAAATCTGTCGGCAGGTATGTGATGATATTACTTTTATGAGGGCTCCGTTGAAACGGTTTACCGCATCTATGATTCGCAATCAGATTGCCAATCTGCCGAAAATGTCTGAGGGAATTCCGTTGCGGCGACTAAAGACCAGGTGGAATCCGGATCTGCCTGTGATCCTTGTGTCAGCGGGACCATCCCTGGAAAAAAACGTGGAAGAATTAAAAAAAGTAGGGGGACGTGCGCTGGTGTGGTGTGCAGATGCTGCTTTGCCCACGCTTTTGGCACATGACGTAATTCCGGATCTAGTAGCCAGTGTGGATTCCGCAAAAAATATGAATTGCTTTTCGGATCCCCGAAGCCTGTCTATCCCCTTGCTTGGCTCATCCAATACACGGAAAGAATTGGTGGAAAAAAGTAATGGAACAAAGATTTGGGGCTTTGACCATGAGCAGATTCTTCTGATGATGAAGCGGGCGGGGATTCCCTTGCCACAGGTGCCATATTATTTGGGGGTTTCTACTGCTATGTATGCTGCGGCCGTTGAACTAGGAGCCAAAGTGCTGATTCTGGCAGGACAAGATCTTGCTTTTGGAGAAAGTGGTGCGAGTCATGTGAAAGGAAGAGAAGAGTCGGTATTACAAGTTGAAAAATATGAGATAGAGGGGTATCATGGTGGTAAAGTCTGGTCAAGGATGGACTGGATGGAATTCAAAAAGTGGTTTGAAAGGATGATTGTCTTATATCCGGATCACACTGTAATCAATGCCACGGAGGGTGGCGCCCGAATTCAGGGAACGAAGCAGCAGTCGCTAGCTGAGGTAATAAAAACGCTCCCTGAGACAGCGAATTCCTTCACAGAACTTTTGCTTCAAAAGGAGAACTGGATATCGGAAGAGGAATCCGCGATGTTGGGAGATCAGATGCACCAGTGCGTGACGGACTTAGAGATGATTCGGAACTGGGGCTATCATAAAATCTTTTTTGAAAAGGATTATCGGCAGTTCCCAGTGATGCTTATGGTGATTGGTTATATGAAAGTGCTGGATGACGAAAGAGAAGAACGTTTTGAAAAAGCGGTTGCCTTTTTGAAAGAAGAACTGGAAAAAGGGGGCTGGTGTGAATGAAGGTGTGGGAGGAATTGGTAGAGTTCTTTCATTGTTATAATACGGTAGAAGGAATGGAATATTTTATGAGTAATGTAGCAGTCCTGGGAGAATAAAAAAAATAAAAAAATGAAATTAGGGGTTAAGTATCAGAGAACTACTCCGATATATATAGTGTCAGAAGGAAATTGAGGTTCTGATAAGAGGATAGTAACGAAGGAAGAGGACGAGGCTTGTTGCTGGGCCCGCGATGAGAGTCGTCACTTCTTTCGATATTATAACAAAACAAAAACAACCCGCAAAAGGAATTGCGGTGTATTACAGGGAGGTAATCTTATGATAATTCAGCACAATATTAAATCAATGAACGCTAACAGACAGTTAGGAGTTGTTGGAGGAAATCTTGCAAAATCCACAGAGAAATTGTCCAGTGGTTACAGAATTAACCGTGCCGCTGACGATGCTGCAGGCCTTTCAATTTCTGAAAAGATGAGATCACAGATTCGTGGTCTGAACCGTGCATCGGACAATGCACAGGATGGTATTTCTCTTATCCAGACAGCTGAAGGTGCTATGGATCAGCAGCATGCAATTCTGCAGAGAACTCGTGAGTTGCTTGTTCAGGCATCCAACACAGGTGTTTTGGATGGTGAAAAGGAAAATGATTTCCAGAAGATTCAGGACGAGATTGACAATCTGAAGAAAGAGTATACTCGTATTAGTACTGATACTGAATTCAACAAGAAAAAGTTGTTGGATGGTAGTTACAAGAAACAGTATCTTCAGGTTGGTGCGAACAAGGACCAGGGTATTTCTGTTTCTATTACCGCAGTAAAATGGAATCTTAAAACTTTTTCAAAGAATAACACATTGGAAACTGATTTTAAAGAGGAATATCAGGGAAATGTCATTACCGGTAAGTTTGAAACTACTGGAGAGGCAAAAGAAGAGGCACCAACTACTAAACCTGTAAGTGGTAAATATACTGGATTTACAAAGTTGATTAGTACGGTTGATACCATGATTAAGGATGTGTCAACAGAGCGTTCTAAACTGGGTGCTATCCAGAACCGTCTTGAGTACACAGTGAAAGTAGATGACAACACTGCTGAGAACATGCAGGCAGCTGAATCTCGTATCCGTGATACTGATATGGCTGACGAAATGACAAGATTCTCCAAGGAGAGCATCCTTCAGCAGGCAGCTACTTCTATGCTGGCTCAGGCAAATCAGGCAAATCAGGGTGTACTTTCACTTCTGCAGTAATTTGCTTGATGGTTGGTTTCGGAATCTTGGGAATGTTATGTGAATGCATAAGAGAAGTGCTTTGGTGGTTTTGCCAAAGCACTTTTTTTAACTGCAAATGTTTTTGGAGAGGAATGTATGCAACATTTAAGCTATTGATTGCCGATACAATTGAAATGTCAGTTTATTTATGATAAAGTAGATTGCGGAGGGCTTACAATATGAAAATGATGAATAAGAAGAGAGTGCTGTTCATAACAGGGACCAGAGCAGATTATGGAAAAATAAAGTCTCTGATGAAGGAGATGGAACAATACGGCGTATATGATGTATTTATATATGTGTCCGGGATGCATCTTTTAGCTAAATATGGAAGTACTTACCGGGAAGTTTTAAAGGATGGATACAAGAATGTCTATGTTGCATTTGGACAACCACATACCGGTAATATGAGTTACAATCTGGGTGGGGTTTTGACAAGTCTGTCTGCATACGTGAAGGAAATTGAACCGGATATGATTATTGTGCATGGAGATCGTATTGATGCATTGGCAGGAGCGATAACAGGAGCGCTGAATAATATTCTGGTGGCTCATATTGAGGGCGGTGAGATTTCAGGTACTATTGACGACTCCATCCGTCATGCGATTTCAAAATTTGCACATCTTCACTTTGTCTGTAATGAGGAAGCGAAAAAAAGAATTATGCAGTTGGGAGAAAGTGAAGAGCATATTTATGTGATTGGATCTCCCGATATCGATGTGATGATCAGTGAAAAGTTACCGGAACTGCAGGATGTAAAAACATACTATGAAATTCCGTTTGATGAATATGCTATCTTCATGTATCACCCGGTAACGACAGAACTGGGATTGTTAAAAGAACATATTTCAACGACGGTTGATGCGTTGATTGAATCCGGAAGAAATTATGTTGTTATTTACCCCAACAATGATCTCGGAACAGATATTATTTTGGATGAAATCAGTGTGTTAGAGGGGATGGATCGCTTCAGAATTTTCCCTTCAATACGTTTTGAGTATTTTCTTACTTTACTCAAAAATTCTTCCATGATCATTGGAAATTCCAGTGCAGGGATTCGGGAAAGCGGCGTATATGGTGTGCCGGCAATTGATCTTGGAACCAGACAGAACGGGCGCTATGATATCAAGAAGCTGCAAAATGTCCAGCATGTGGATGAGAATGTGGCTGCTATTTTGGCGGCGATTCAAAAGACCCCGGATTATAAAGTACAATGTCAGAGCTTTGGAAAGGGGAACAGTACAGAACAATTCCTTGAAATTCTGCAGAAGAAGGATATTTGGGATTGTGGTATACAGAAGAAGTTTGTGGATTTGGTGGACGGGTAAAAGAAGCGGGAAGGAGAAGTTGACATGAGGTTAAAAATTGATTTGGACGAAGATTGTCGTATTTTCGCTGGAACGGAGGATATGAATATTCAGCCCTTAGAGACATATGCAGAAATTGTATGCGAATTTTTAGAGGAGCTTTCAGCAGAACTGCGAAAAAGTGCAGAGGCAGCGCAATATCCAGATGTTAAGACCTTTGCATTTTGGTGCAGAAAAGGGAATATCCAAAAGTTGAAAAAGGAGTTTTTAAACAGAAAAATTCATGTAGGTCGAGGGGTTGCTTTCCACATAACGCCATCAAATGTACCGGTAAACTTTGCTTTCTCTCTTGCTTTCGGTCTTTTGAGTGGAAATGCAAATATTGTAAGGATACCATCAAAGGAATTTAAGCAGATGATTTTTATTTGTAATGCCATTCAGCACTTGTGGAACAAAGAGAAATATGCAATTTTAGCAAAACAGAATCTAATATTGTCTTATGATCGGGAGGGAAAAATGACAAAAAAAATATCAGAATATTGTAATATTCGTGTCATATGGGGTGGTGATGATACGATTCGCAGGATTCGTCGCTGCCCAATTCAACCTCGAACGGTTGAACTGGTTTTTGCAGATCGCTATTCATTTGGTGTGATTGATTGTGCGGCGTTGAAAGCAAGTTCAGAGGAAGAACTTCATCGTTTGGCTGAAGGTTTTTATAATGATACCTATGGGATGGATCAGAATGCATGCTCGACGCCCCATATGATTTTCTTTTTACAGGATAATGAAAAGGCTGATAATGAGAAAGCAAAAATACGTTTTTGGGAAGCTGTATATGAAGTGGCAGCGAAGCGTTATGCCTTAGAAGATATAAAAGTGAGCGATAAGTATGTAGAACTTTGTAAAGTGGCGGTGAATCGGCCGGAGTGTCGACTGGCATTAAAAGCAGAAAATGTATTATATGTAGTGGATGTACCGAAGTTAAGTGATTGTGGTATGACAGAGTATCGTGGACAGTTTGGCTTGTTTTATCAGCACGACATTAAGTCCCTTGATGAGATTGTTCCTTATGTAGAGCAAAAAGTGCAGAGCATGATGTATTATGGAGTTTCAAAAGAAGTGATGGACTCATTTGTGACTGAGAACCACATGATGGGGATTGATCGTATAGTGCCGTTTGGAAGTGCTATGGATATTGGCGTTTTTTGGGATGGTTATGATATTATTACGCAGATGTCAAGAATGATTGATATGCAGTAGAATACAAAGGAATGGGAAAAATGATAGAAATTCGACTGGCAAAATTGGATGATGTAGAACGTGTAATGAAATTTTATCGTGAGAATTGGAACGAGAATCACCCAATGGGAAATTTTCGTGAGCTCATGGAATTTCAGCATGTGATAAAGAACGAGTTCCGTTATGTCCTGGCAGAAGAAAATGGCAAGATTTGTGGCGCAATTGGATACATACAATACAATGAAAGCGAAACACCGGACATCTCCACGACGATGGTATGTACAGCCGAAGGTACAGATGGACTTCTCAGTATTGAAATGACAGAATATCTGGAAGAAGCAATTCATTGCAGATATCACTATGGAAGCGGTATGGATCCCAAGATTGGTGGACTGACTGCCAAAGCAAGAGGCGGTTGGTTGGAGAGAATGAGACATTTTTATCGTTTGAGTGACAGAGATTGCTATCTAGTGGCAAAGATTGTAGATAAAATCATCCTTCCAGTGAAGGAAGATTCCATGGGACAAACATCCCTGGTGGAATTACAGTCTGTCAAGGAATTTACAGATTGTTTAGATGACGAATATCTAAAGAGCCGTGTTTGTTATAAAGACAAAGAATATTATATTCATCGCTATATGCAACATCCGGTATATCATTACCATCTATGGAAATGGAACGATGGTGTACTGGTTGGTAGGGTACAAAGTTACAAGGATGTAAATGTATTACGGATTGTAGATTGGATTGGCGAAGATGAGAGCCTGGCCGGACTGGGGATTGCCCTGGACCAGTGGATGAGCATGGAAGATATAGAGTATGCGGATTTCTATTGTTACGGAATTTCAGCAGAGCTTATGAAGTATGCAGGATTTATTGAACGAACAGAAGAAGATGTGAACATAATTCCAAACTACTTTTCTCCGTATACACCTGAAAATAAAGAAATTTATGTTTCCCTGGGTGAGGAATATGAAGATGGTCTGCATGTTTTTCGTGGTGATAGCGATCAGGACAGACCAAACTTTGTCTATCGTATTGAGGAAGTACCGAATATGGATCGTGTTCCTTACTGGAGTAAAAAAGGGTATTTATTGACAGACCGATTACAAAAAGTAAAAGTGCCATTAAAGCGAAATACCGTGGATTTTGCAAGGCAGATTCGTATGGAAATTGTATTGACAGACAAATACCGTGAGGAGATTTGTCAGATTGCCGAAGAGAGTTTTGTTTATGACACAAGATTTTCGGTGACACATCCGGTAGATGATGAACTGCGCAGGCAACGCATACAAGATTATGTGGCGGGATGCTATGAATGGTTTGTGTGCATATACAAAGAAAAAGTTATTGGCTTTATTGTGCCAAGGATTGAAAATGACAGAGAAGTATCTGTATATTTGGCAGCGGTAAAGCCGGAGTACCGCATCAGTGGTGCGGCTTTGTCCCTGTATTCCTATGTGGCGAAGTATTATAAAGAACAGGGATATACAACGTTGTTGGGCAAAATATCTTCCCGCAATGTGGATGTGGCGAATATTTATTTGTCAATGGGCGGCAGATTTGCTGAAGTAAGGGATGTGTACCTGTTGGCAACAAAAGATGTGTAGTGACATATGGATTACTCATAGAAATGAGGGTTATGATGCAAAAAAATCTTAAAAAGCTGATGGAGATTCCACCATATGGTTTGGAAGCCAAAGAAAAGGAAAAGATGTTGACAGAAGATTTTTGTGAACTTATTCGTTTTCATTATTTGAATTGCAAAGAATATAAAAATATGCTGGATTTGCTTAAATATGATGTGGGAAAAGAAGCTATTTTGGCGGATATGCCCATGTTGCCAGTCCGGATGTTCAAAGAGTTTGAACTTCGAAGTGTACCAAAAGATAAGGTTGTAAAGACCATGACTTCTTCAGGCACATCCGGACAAAAGGTATCTAAAATATTTTTGGATGCAGATAATACCGCCTTACAGACCCAGGTATTATCTCATATTATGAATTCATATCTTGGTTCAAGGCGTCTGCCAATGTTGATTCTCGATACTGCAATGGTACGAAGAGACAGAAGTATGTTTTCTGCCAGAGGAGCAGGGATTATTGGATTTTCCATGTTTGGGCGCAAGCCGCAATATGTGTTGGATGATGAGATGGAACTTGATATCGAAGGTTTGAAAACGTATTTGTCAGAGCATAAGGGCGAAAAGATATTGTTATTCGGCTATACCTATATGATTTGGAAATTTGTTGTAACTCGTCTCAGGGAGGAAAATATACAACTGGATATTGAAGATGGTGTTCTGTTCCACGTAGGAGGATGGAAAAAACTTCAAAACGAAGCGGTAGATACGGCAAGTTTCAATCAGGCAATTAGAGAAACCATGGGAAATATCCGTGTATATAATTACTATGGTATGGCAGAACAGCTTGGTTCCATTTTTGTGGAATGTGAGCATGGACATATGCATTGCTCCAATTTTTCCGATATTTTGATTCGCCGAAGTCGAGATTTTTCGGTGGCTAAACCGGGAGAAAAGGGTTTGATTGAATTGTTTTCTCTTCTTCCCTGTAGCTATCCGGGACATATTCTTTTGACCGAAGATGAAGGAGAAATTTTGGGCGAGGATGATTGCCCGTGCGGAAGAAAAGGCAAATACTTCAAGATTCATGGACGAATTAAGCAGGCGGAAGTCAGAGGCTGTAGCGATACGTTCGAAAAGAAGAGGTGACAAGATGTTAACGGATAAAGTAGCGGTGGTGACCGGAGCAAACCGTGGAATCGGACGAGCTATTCTTATGAAAATAGCAGAGAATCATGGCACTATCATAGCTTGTGTGCGCAAGGAAACTGATGAGTTTATTGCCGAGATACAGATGTTATCGGAGAAGTATCAGGTAGAGATACATCCGCTTACTTTTGATTTGACAAGAGAAGAAGAAATAAAAACAGCTGCCGTTCAGATGAGAAAGCTGACAAAGAAGGTGGACATCTTAGTGAATAATGCCGGGATGATTCCGGAGCCTCATAGTTTTGTCATGACGGGGGCGAATTCCATTCGACAGGTAATGGAAGCAAACTTTGTAGGACCGATGATTTTAACTCAATATGTGGCAAGAATGATGATAAGAAACCAGAGTGGCTCTATTATTAATTTTTCTTCTATTGCGGCATTGGATGGTGAGCCGGGCGAGTTGGAGTATGTGGCTTCTAAGGGAGCTATAGCATCAGCCACCAGGAAACTTGCGATTGAACTTGGTGAGTATGGCATCCGGGTAAATGCCTTGGCACCGGGACTCATTGATACCGCTATGGGGGGTGCCATCGATGAAGAAAACGAAGCAAAGTTAGATGAACGTCGCGTACTAAAACGCAGAGGAAGCACAGAGGAAATTGCAGAAGCGGTTCTTTATCTGGCATCTGACAAGTCTTCTTATGTAACCGGACAGGTGTTACGAGTGGATGGAGGTATGCGGTAAAGGAAACATAATTTGGGGAAAAGACGCAATTCTTACTTGAAATATCGTTATGTAAAAAGTCAAATAAACCGATATATCTTATAGTGAATTTTTAAGGAGGACAAGATAATGGAATTACAGGAAAAATTAGATTTATTAGAAGAAATTATGGAATTAGATAAGGGCGAATTAAGTGTGGATATGGAGTTGGATAATCTCGAAGAATGGGATTCCCTAAGTAAATTAGCACTAATGGCTGAAGTAAGAAAATTAATGGGCAAAACCATTTCGGTAGATGAAATCAAAGCTTTCAATACTATCCAGGATGTTTGTGATTATTTGGAGTAAATAGCAGGAGAGAATATGAAGGGAAAATTTGAAAACATAAAAATTGCAGGCATGGTTACTGTTGTCCCGGAATGGATACAGGAAAACTCTGAATATGAGAAATGGCTGGGAGAGAAGCGTGTAAGAAAACAGGCCAGAATGATAGGAATTGAAAGAAGGCACCGTGCCGAGGAAGGGCACAGTGCCTCTGATTTGTGTATAGAAGCAGGGAAGAGTTTGCTGCAAAAATTAAAATGGGATACTGATACGGTGGATTATCTTATTTTGGTTACACAGACTCCGGATTTTGATTATCCATCTACTTCCTTTTTTATTCATAAGGAATTAGGATTGTCCAAAGAATGCGTCGTGTTTGATGTAAACTTGGGGTGCTCCGGCTTTACATCCGGTATGCAGATTATTTGCTCCATGCTTCAGAATGCAGGAAAACGTGGGCTACTTTTAACAGGAGATGTGGAATACCGAACGGAAGAACAACTTCAAAAACCGGAGTATTTAGAGAGTGCATCTGATGATATGCTGTTTGGACATGCGGCATCTGCTACGGCTTTTGAGAGAGAAGTACACTCGCCGATATGTTTTTCGCAAAATTCAGATGGAAACAGATATCGAGCCATTATGCATGAAAAAGGTGGAGATTTTACTTATCTGGATGGGCAGGAGATATTCAATTTTGCCATGAATGAAGTGTCTGAGAGTGTAGGGGTTTTCAAAGAGTACTTTGGAATAGCAGATGAAGATGTCGATTATTACGTCTTTCATCAGGCACAGAAGTTGATTCTTGATACTGTTGCAGATATATGCGGAATTGATTCGGAAAAGAATTTGTATTCATTAAAAGACTACGGAAACACATCTAGTTCATCCATTCCATTAACTCTTTGTACCAATTTGGATAAAATCCAGAAGAAAGATCAGGTAAAGGTATTTATGTGTGGATTCGGAATTGGCTTGTCATGGTCCAATGTATATATGGAATTAGATACATCCGCTATTTATCCGGTTGAAGTGAGTAAATGGAGCAAAGAAGGGAAATAAAGTAATGATTAAAACCAATATGCAGGATAAAGTAATTGTTGTAGCAGGTGCTACCGGTGGAATTGGTACAGGAATTGCCAAAAAGTTAAATGAGGCTGGCACAATTATGGTATTGATGGGAAGAAATGAAGAAAAGCTTTGTGAGTTGCAACAACAATTACAGGGGAAATCGTATCGATACGTAGTCGACTTTGAAGACGTTGAAAGTGTTGGCGGCGTATTTATGTATTTAAAGAGCGAAGGGATGAAGGCAGATGGTCTGGTATATGCTGCCGGAGTGTGTGCTGATATACCAATCAAAGCGGTAGATTTGGCAGAAATGCAAAGAAATATGCAGGTTAACTATTATGCCTATGTAGAATTATGCAAGAATTTTGCCAATAGGCGTAATTCCAATGAGGGAAGTTCTATTGTGGCGCTTTCATCCATTGCTTCTATAATGTGTGAAAAGGCTATGAGTCAGTATTCTGCTTCTAAGGCGGCTCTCAATGCAGTGACCCAAACTATGGCAAAGGAGTTTGCGGGAAGAAGGATTCGGGTAAATGCTTTGGCACCGGCATTTGTGGATACTCAAATGGCATGGGGGACGAGTATTTCCATGGATGATTTTGAAAGTTATTTGGCAGAACGTCAGCCATATGGAATTATACCGGTGGAAGAAATTGCATCCTGGACGGAATTTTTGTTGTCAGATGCAACAGCACATATTACTGGAGAAATTATAAGAATTTCCGGTGGAATGTATTAAGTGGAATGTATTAAATAGAAATGGAGGATAAGAAAATGACTAATTTAGAAAAGTATAGAAATGTTTTTATGGAAACCTTTTCCCTGGAGGAAGATTTTGATGTGGAAAAATTGAAATTCCAACAGATTCAGGAGTGGGATAGTGTTGGACACATGGATTTGATTGCTAGTTTGGAAGATGAGTTTGAAATTATGTTTGAGACAGATGAAATTATTGGCTTAGACTCTTATGCAAAAGGAATTGAAGTATTGCGAGACCACCAAGTAGAAATCTAAAAAACAAGGAAGAGGCTATGATTGGACATTACAATAATGTAAAAATATGCGGTATTGTATCTGCTGTTCCGGACAATAGAATTGATAATATGGAACTGGCCAGCGAGTTTGGCGAGAAAGTTGTTAAAAAGCAGATGCGTGTCACAGGAATTAAGAAAAGGTATGTTGCTACAGATGGACAACGTGCTGCAGACTTGTGTATTACCGCAGGAAAAAGATTGATGGAACAGTTGAGCTGGAACAAAGAAGAAGTGGAGTGTTTGATTTTTGTTTCTTCCTATCCGAGTTATAAAGTTCCGGCTACTGCTTTTTTTATTCAAAAGGAACTAGGAATTGATAGGCAGTGTCTATCTTTTGATATAAATTTGGCTTGCTCTGGTTTGATTTGTGGATTAGAGACTGTGGGAAGCTTGTTTTTGGGACGAAAAGAGCATACAAAGGCTTTGTTGTTTGTTGCAGATACTACTTCCGAATCCGTGGACGATAAGGACAAATCTACCAGTATTCTTTTTGGAGATTGCGGATGCGCTGTTGCTTTGGAATCCTGTGAAGGTTATCCCATGAAGTTTTTACAAAAAGCAGACGGCAATGGATATGAGGATTTGTTAAGAGTTGATGGGAATCATCGTTTTCAAATGGATGGTATGGGGATTTTTAATTTTGCCATCTCGGACGTGGTAGATACCATACGTGAGTTTTTTGAGAAAATTATAGTTCCTAAGGATGATATTGATGTGTTTTATCTTCATCAGGCGCAAAAGTTTATAGTGGATAAAGTTCGGGATTTTTCCGGTTTTCCTCCGGAAAAGGTTCCGATTACCTATGATAATTTCGGTAATACCGGTTGTGCTTCCATACCACTTACCATGTGCGAACATTCTCATATGCTGAAAAAAAATGGAAGAACAAAGGTGTTTTTCTGTGGTTTTGGCGCAGGACATTCTTGGGGATGTGCTGTATTGGATATAAATGCTGACATATACTTAGAAACATGTTATAGCAATACAAAATACCAGGATGGAAGGTGTCTATGAGTAAGTATACAAATATAGCAATAACAAATATGAGTTTAATTGAAAATGACGGGAAGACATCGGAAATATCTGTAGAGGCTGCAAATGCTCTATTGCAGAAAGTAGAAGAAAAGAATGACATAAAGGTATTGATTTTGGTGACGCAAGAGGGAGATTTCCTTTTCCCTGCAACTGCCTTTGTAGTGCATAAAGAACTAAACCTATCTAAGGATTGTATCGTATATGATATTAATGCAGGAACCGATGGCTTTTTGACAGCTTTAGAGATTACAAGTGGACTATTACATGCATATGACAGTACTTGCAGCGGGGTGGTGATTGCGGCAGAACAAGGGAAAGCTGTGGCAACTCATGTAAAAAAAATGGATGGCTTGTACGCTGAATTTACTCACAAGATCTATCCCAAACTATGGGATACGGTATGGGAGAGCCGATGGAAAGAGGGAAGAGAATGTAAGATAGGAACCTTCCTTTCTGTCATAGAAAAGGAGACTATGATTGACATTAACAAAGAGGATGCGGAGTATGCAATTTTTCCACAAAGAGACATGGATGAAAGCACACTTATCGATTCCTCAGTTTTAATTCCAATGGAAATGATTCGAAAAATGGATGGTATCGATAGAGAAAATCTGAGATTTTTCTGTAAAGGAATTGGAACCGGGTGTTCAGTAACAGAAGCATATCTATGTGTATGCAGATAAAAAGAGAAAAGCGATATGGTGTATGATAAGATTATTGAAGGAAAATATGTGAATCTTCGCAGTGTGGTAGAAGATGATAATGAATTTACTTATGAGATTCGAAGAGATCCACAGTTTCATGGTTCTGTGGGCTGCCTGGCTACCAGTTTGGAAGCACAAAGGAATTATATCACGCACCAAATGACAAAAGAGGGAGATTATTATTTTGTAATTGAAAATAAAAAGAGAGATCGTATCGGGTTGATTGGTATTTATGATATTGAGGGAAAAGTAGGGGAAGAAGGACGAACTGTCAGTTATGGAAGTCCCTTGGAAAATATAGAAGCAACTCTGTTGTTGGATGGATTTGAAAGAGATGTGCTGGGCTTGGAAACCATTCGCGTTAGCGTCTATGATGATAATAAAAAAGTGATTCATGGTTGCTTGAAGGCCGGATTTGAAGTGATTGGAAAAGATGTGAGAAGTGGAAAAGATAGTGTGGTAATGCAGATTTCCTGTAAAGAAGATAATCCAAGAAGAAAAAGATACATAGAATTGCTGGAGAAGTATGAGAGGTACGGTGTATGAGTGAACGGTTGGTATATATTCCATATTCAGAAATAGAAAAAGGTTCTAAGGTTGTTGTCTATGGTGTGGGGGGGGTGACGTCTCAAATCATGGAGCAGAACCATGCTACACATTGGATGAAGGTTGTAAGCTTTTTGGATATGAAATGGGGGGGAATTGCATATAAAAGATTTGTCTTTCCACCGAAAGCAATTCGGCTTCTTCCCTATAATTATGTTTTAGTAGCCAGCCTGTCTCACCGAGATGAAATGATAGATATTTTGATAAAATATGGAGTAGATGTTTCGAAAATCGTTTGTATAACTACGGAGGATTCTACGGATTATATTGAGTCTTATCACCTGCTTGCTAAAAACCATATAAATAAATGGATGAAAAAGAATTATCTGTTCGGAGCCTATTTTCACATTAAGTGGATCGTGAAACGTAAAGATGCTTTATATTATGAATTGATTGATGACATTGAAAATATGAAATCAATGGAATCTTTGTCTATGGATGAAAAGGTAACTATAACACTTTTTTCATTACTTATGGAATATAAGAAAGAAGAAAATTTTAGACGTTGGACAAACCAATTATTAGAACAAGCAGATAAGAAAGAAATTCGCAAACGCTTAGCAAATTACTGTGTGGATTTGTATTTTCTGCCATGGAGAGATCCAGCTTTGTATTATGATAATTATTATAAAGATGTTAGAACACTAAAAGAAAAGTATATGACAGGTATTATTAACCGGGATAAATTGTCACGCTATTTTGTTCGTGAGCCGGAGAATAAAAGAGTGGTTCTGATATGCTATTGCTTGTCTATGGATCAGTTCTGGTCCGCACCAAACCGATTAACAGTGGGAATCTGCGAGGAACTAGCCAAGCGTGGATATGAGGTTCATTTAGTAGTGGAAGATTCTCTGATAAAGGATAAAAGAAGGCAGGTGGTGGCTCTTACTGGAGATGACTATGAATTATCCAAGAGAAGTAAGAAAATAAATCGCCAGGAAATCGATGATCGGATTAAGATATATTATTTATCCAGCAAAAATAGAGCTAAGGCACTCCCTAAGCTGGCGAAGCAGATTGCCCAAATTAATCCTGCCTTGATTTATAATATGTGTGACCGCATGGGTTTTTTGGCTCATGCTTTTGTTGGATTGGTTCCTGTTATGCAATTTTTCTTAAGTGGATGCATTTCCAGTGTTCCTGCTGATGGGTATATGGCAGGTGTTTCAGTAGAGGAACAGGAGAGAGAATGCAAAAAATTTGGTATTACACAGAAGAATTATTTCCAATCGCCGATGGCCGCTATATTTCCCAAAGAAGGCGAGAAAATGGGGAGAGAATATTACGATTTGTCTAAAGATGATTTTGTGATTTTAACTATCGGTTATGATTTCGATACTTTATTGAAGGAAGACTTTGTAGATATGATGTGTCGGCTGGTACAGGAACATAAGCAAATAAAGTGGTTAATAGTGGGTCCACGAACGAATAGTTATTTAATGGATACTTATTATGATTTAGTAAAGCAAAAAAGAATTCTTTGGCGTCCAAAAGAAGGTAATATGACAAGCATGTTTGATGTGGCAGATATCTATGTGAATCCAAAGCGATTAGGTGGAGGAAACGGAATTGCCCAATCTATGACAGAGGGAGTTCCGGTGTTGATGAATACATATGCGTCAGATGGACAATCATGGTTAGGAGTGGAAAATACCATTCCAGGGGATATTACAGAATTACGAAAAGAAATTTTGCATTGCTATCAGGATCGGGAGTATTTACAGCAAAAGGCGGATATACAGAGAGAGAGGAGTAAAAGCTTTAGTTTTTCTCATCTGATGGATGAAATTGAAGAGAAAACAAAATATGTGTTAGAAGATTATTATAAGAATAAAAAATAAGAGGTGGCGCGGATGTTATCTAGCATAAGAGAAATGCGATTAACAGCCCTTGAACTGGGGAAAAAAGCAAAGAATAAGGGTGCACATTTTGGCAGCAGTATGGGGGCTATGGAAATTTTTGCATGTCTATATGGGGGTGTGTTAAAGAAGGAACCTGGCAAAACCGGAATGGGGCAGGATGTTTTAATTGTTGGAAAAGGTCATTGTGTATTGGCATATTATGCAGCATTGGCTCAGTTTGGATATATTTCTAAGGAACTATTAAATACTTATGACGAAGATGGAAGTATGTTACAGGGGCATCCTATGGCTAACGATTCATTGGGGATTGATTTTTCAAGTGGAAGTCTGGGAATGGCGCTATCTCAGGGAGTTGGCGTTGCTCTTTCCAGAAAGAAAATGAATGATTTTTCCCATGTATTTGTCTTATTGGGAGACGGTGAGTGTAACGAGGGGGCTGTTTGGGAAGCTGCTATGGCGGCGGCTCATTTTAAACTCAACAATTTAACGGTGATAGTTGACCGCAATCGATTACAATATGATGGTGATACAGAATCGGTCATGGCACTGGGCGATTTGAAAAAAAAATGGGAAAGTTTTGGATTTACCGTTTACAATACAGATGGAAATGATGTGGAACAGCTTATGCCCGTGTTAGTGGAATGCCGAGAGAATAAAAGTGATGCACCATGTTGTGTGATTGCCAATACCATAAAGGGAAAGGGAATCTCTTTTATGGAAAATAAAAGAGAATGGCACCATAAGGTAATTACAGAGGAAGAGTATTTGCAGGCTGTTAAAGAAGTGGAGGAAAACCATGGAAATTAATCGAAGAAATATTCGTTTGTTGTCTCTTAGTGGTTCCCGGGGAGCATGTGCAAGGGGATTGGAAGAAATATTAGAAAAAGATGAACGTGCTATATTAATGACAGCGGATTTGGGTGAACTTACAGGAATTGCGCCTCTGGCAGAAAAATATCCTAATCAATATATAAATGTTGGTATTGCGGAACAGAATATGGTTGGTGTGGCAGCAGGTATGGCAAAAGATGGCTGGCATGTCTATGCGACTACTTATGCGAATTTTCTTACTATGAGAGCTTACGAGCAGGTACGTATTAATATGGGATATATGAATCTCCCTGTGAAATTGATTGGAAGTAGCGGTGGACTGGGAATGGAAGTACTGGGAAATACTCATTATGCTATGGAAGACATGGCATTGATGCGAGCGATTCCGGGAATGACGGTAATCTCTCCTGCGGATGGATTGGAAACTATAAAAGCCATTGAAGCTGTTTCGGATTATGAGAATCCGATATACCTAAGATTATCTGGAGAAATGAATCAACCGGTGATATATAAAGAGGATTATGAGTTCCGGATTGGACAGCCGATAGAGTTAAGAGAAGGCGAGGATATTACTATTTTTGCAACAGGTACCATGGTGTATCAGGCATTACAGGCGGCAAAAATATTAGAAGAAAAAAGTATTTCTGCAAAGGTTGTAAATATACATACTATTAAGCCCTTAGATAAAGATGAGATTTATGAGCATGTGAAAGGGAAAAAGCTTTTTGTTACTGTGGAAGAACATTCCATCGTAGGAGGCTTAGGAAGTGCAATTTTAGAAGCATTGTCTGTTTATGAAACACCAAGAGCTGTACTTTGTGGAATATCAGATACATTTTTGAAGGTGGGAAGTTATCCATACTTACTTGAACAATGTGGTTTGACAGCAAACCACATTGCACAAAAGATTATAAGTACCGTTTGATATGCGAGGTGACCAAGGATGATACCATTTAACAAAGCAATTTATTTGACAGAATCGATGGGTTATGTAACAGATGCTATACAGTCGTCTATGATTTCAGGAGATGGCAAATATACCAAATTGTGTAATGAGTGGATGGAACAACATTTTCATGCCAAGAAGGTGTTGATGACAACTTCATGTACGGCAGCTTTGGAAATGGCGACAATTTTGTTAGATATTAAGCCGGGAGACGAAGTGATTATGCCATCTTATACATTTGTATCCACCGCCAATGCGTTTGTGTTACATGGAGCAAAAATAGTATTTGTGGATATTAGACCGGACACGATGAATTTGGATGAAGATTTAATTGAGCAGGCAATTACAGACAAGACCAAAGCTATTGTTGTTGTTCACTATGCAGGTGTATCTTGTGAGATGGACAAAATTATGGAGATTTCCAAAAGATATCAGATTCCGGTGGTGGAAGATGCGGCACAAGGTGTTATGGCCAGCTATAACGGAAAGGCTTTGGGAACGATTGGAGATTTAGGTTGTTATAGTTTTCATGAGACTAAAAACTATACAATGGGTGAAGGTGGTGCCTTGCTCATAAATAATGAAAAGTACATGGAGAGAGCAGAGATTATTCGTGAAAAGGGAACTAATCGAAGCAAATTTTTCCGAGGAGAAATTGATAAGTACTCTTGGGTAGATATTGGATCTTCATTTTTGCCAAGTGAAATAAATGTAGCGTATTTATATGGACAGTTGTTAAGGGCAGATGAAATTAATCAAAATCGAATGTACACATGGAATGAATACGACAAGAGTTTCCGCGAAATTGCGTATAAAAAAGGTGTAGAATTGCCTGTGGTACCGGAGGAATGTATACATAATGCTCACATGTATTATATAAAGTTAAAGGATGTGGAGCAGAGAAGCGATTTTATTAGGTATGGAAAAGAGAATGGATTTAGTTGTGTATTCCATTATGTTCCACTTCATTCGGCAGAAGGCGGGAAGAAGTTTGGTTCTTTTTTGGGAGAAGACAAGTATACTACAAAAGAAAGTGATCGCTTAGTGCGTCTGCCGTTATATTACGGAATGACAGCAGAGGATAGAAAATGGATTATTGATCATGTTATAAATTTTTTAATGGAATTATAAGGGAGGAAGAAAAATGAATCGTGTAGAATATTATGAGGAGCCCTTGCAACAATTATTCAAGGATTTAGATGAGTTTACACCGGAAATGTCCAAATATGAAAGTTCGATTTTATCAGGTCTAATCAAAAAATATTGTCCCCAAAAGATTGTTGAGCTTGGAGTTGCGGAAGGGGCAACTACATGTCTTATTATGAAGACATTGGACAGTTTGGGTAAAATGGGAGATGAGACTTTTGAAGTTCACTCTGTGGATTTGAATGAAAACTTATATTATGACGCTGGTAAAAAAACAGGTTATCAATATATTAAAGCGTGCGAGTCAGGTTTCGTGAATGATAGTAATCACTATTTCCATATTGGTCAATATCTTCCGGAAGTTATTGACGAAATTGGGGATGGAATTGATTTTATTATTTTGGATACAGTACATAAAGCTCCAGGGGAATTAATGGATCTTTTGGTATGTTTACCGTATTTGTCACCAAATGCTATTATCGCTTTTCATGATACTTTATATTGTTATGGTATCGACACAGGCGATCGGGCACGCCATATTAATATGCTATGTTTTAATGTGCTTCGCGGGAAAAAATATATGAATCTAGAGAAACAAGAGGATCAGGGGTATGCATCTTTTGGAGCAGTTGAGATAAATGATGATACATTAGCTAATGTTGAGGATTTATTTATGTTATTTTGTTTTCCGTGGTTTTATTTGCTATCGGATAAAGAATTTAATCTCTACAAAGATAAGTATATGGAGTTATATGGCGAGTCATATACAAATTTATTTGTGCAGTTTTCAGAAATGAATACAATAAATTTTAGAAATAATATAAATTATTCTGAGCAAAAATTTTATGAAAGTGAGAGAGAAGAATTTATACGTTTTTGCAAGAAGGGGAATATTTTTTTGTATGGAACGGGAAGCCGGGGACAAATGCTTTACGAGTTTTTGAAGGGATTAGAATATGAGGTGGATGGGTTTGTTGTGTCAGACGGATATAGAAAAGAAGAGTGTATTAGAGGCCTTCCAGTGCTTGAGTTATCAGATATAAAGGAGGATGTAAATATTATTGTTGCATCATGCTTTTTGGAAGTTTTGGAAAATCTAAAAGTTATGAACAAAAACTTTTACGTTCCTAGTCCAACAATTATTGAACAAGCTATGAAGTGGAATGAATTCAAATAATTAAGGAGTGGTATCATGTTTCTGTCAATTGAAAAAAAAAGTGTGGATAAATGTACAGCCATTCAGGATGATGGAATGTCATTGACATATGGGGAATTGGTGGATTTTTCAAAAGCGCTATCGGAAATCGTCCCACCACGTTCTCTTGTATTTTCTTTATGTGAAAATAGTATTGGTTCGTTGGCCGGATATGTAGCTTTTTTATCTGGTCGTATTGTACCACTTTTGTTGAATGCGCAGTTGGATGTTGAGTTATTGGATTATTTATTGGAGACATATCAGCCTAATTATGTTTGGGTTCCCTCGAAACAAAAGACAGATTTTTGCGGTGACTGTGTTTATGAAAAGTTTGGATATAGTCTTGTGAAGTATTCGGAAGAACAGAAGAATTTGTATGAGGAACTGGCTCTTCTTCTTACCACCTCCGGCTCTACAGGCAGTCCCAAACTGGTTCGACAGTCTTATACCAATATAGAAGAAAATGCAAAGTCTATTGCCCAGTATCTGGAACTTGATGAAACAGAGCGACCTATTACTATGCTTCCGATGAACTATACCTACGGTTTATCTGTAATCAATAGTCATTTACTTGTTGGTGCCACAATTCTTATGACAGATACCAGTTATGCGCAGAAGGGGTTTTGGGATTTCTTTCAGTGGGAGAGAGCTACCTCTATTGTCGGTGTTCCCTATACTTATGAACTGCTAAAGAAACTACGGTTTTTCCGAATGGAGTTACCATCTTTACGATATATGACGCAAGCTGGTGGAAAACTATTGCCAGATCTGCATAAAGAATTTGCTGAATATGCGGAGAAAAATGGAAAGCGCTTTTATGTGATGTATGGTCAGACAGAAGCTACCGCCAGAATGTCCTATCTCCCATATCAGAAGTCCTTGCAGAAATATGGCAGTATGGGAATTGCTATTCCCGGCGGAAAGTTTCATCTCATTGATGTGGACGGAAGTACCATTACAAAGCCTTATGTGACAGGGGAACTGGTATATGAGGGACCTAATGTGACTCTTGGTTACGCAGAATGCCTTGGTGATTTGGCAAAAGGGGATGAGCGCCATGGGGTCTTGGTGACGGGTGATATGGCTCAAATTGATGAAGACGGCTACTATTATATTGTAGGAAGAAAAAAACGTTTTTTGAAAATATATGGAAATCGGGTCAATCTTGATGAAACAGAGAGAATGATTCAAGGACATTTCCCAAATTTGGAATGTGCTTGTGTAGGCAAGGATGATCACATGAAAATTTATATGGTACAGAGTGGCATGGAGGAACAGGTAAAAGAATTTATTGCGGAGAAGACAAAACTCAATAATAAAGCATTTGAGGTAGTGTACATTGAAACGATACCAAAAAATGATTCTGGGAAAAAGCAATATAGTGAATTGGAATAAAAACAGGGATAGTAGATTTGGATATTGGTAATTTGTAATTAAAAGAGGAAAATTTTTATGAAGATAGATAGAGAGTTATCAATTTATAAAGGGAAAAAGGTGGTTTTATGGGGAACCTCATCTAGTGGAAAGTGGGCCTATGAAATCTTAAAAAGAAATGGAATACAAATCACTGCTTTTGTAGATAGTGTTGAGGAAAAATGGGGTGAAAGCTTACTGGAATGTGAAATTATTTCTCCGGCTAAACTTCAGAAAATGACTTCGGAATGTGAAAATCTATTGGTACAGATTGCTTCTTCTTGCGAGAGTGAGATATCAAAACTACTTTTGCAAATGGGAATTTCCGATTATGTTTTATATTCAGAGTTATTACTGATTCCCAAATTAGAGCTGTATTTGGCGTTTGAATCGGATCCAGAGTTTTATAAGTATTATATAGAGAAAGTTTATCAAACATCATGTGCCGATGCAGTTGACTTATGGGGTTATTTAGTTCATTCAAACGAAAACTGGGAAAGTACCGTTATTTGTTGTATGCCTCCTAAGACGGGAAATTTTACATTGTTTGTTGGAGGGAAAAAGTATTGTCCATCGGATGTATTATATGTAGATACATGGCATAGCAGTGTGCATGTGAAAGAATTTTTCTCAATGTCCAATACATCCTTTAACAAGATTGTTACGGCAGTCAGAGAACCTATATCTCAAAATTTGTCTTTAGTTTTTTAGGTTGTGCAAGACATATTTATTGATCAGCCTGCCTTTTGGAAAGATGATTACGAAAAATTACTTGAAAAATTTTATGAGATTGAAGGTGCTAAGGATAATACGAGTTGTATGTATTCCAAGTATACAGAAGACAATCTAGTGACATATCCAATCCAGAAATTTTTTGAAAATGAATTTGAAAGCCGGTTAGGTATACAGCTGTATGACTATCCGTTTGACGAGGAGGCGGGATATTCTATAGTTAACGTGGATGGTCTTGAGATATTTATTTTTCAGATAGAAAAACTAAATACAATTTATCAAGAACTATTCCAGTTTATTGGTTTAAGCTCCGATGCAGTTCTGGAGAATATGAATGTTGGTGATGATAAATGGTATAGTCAGTTATATAATGAAACAAAGGAGACAATTACATTTTCTCAAGAGTATTTTGACTGGTCTTTTAACGCCCCGTATTTACATCATTTCTACAGTGATGAGGATATAGAGAAGTTTAAAATGAAATGGCGGGGACACATTCGTTAAGTGATTGAAGTTGAATGATAACGAATTATCTCAACTTTCGAAATAGTCCCCAGTCCCCATGTCCCGGCATAATCATCACATCATCCGCTAATGAGTCAAGATATGGTTTGGTTATCGTGTTGTAATCTTTCCTACTGCCCCCCGGCAATCTTGTAATTACTTCATGACCATTGACAAGGCTGTCACCGGTATAGACAATGACCGGTGTTAGTCCTTTTTTGTCTGTTGTTAGCTGGATGCACTGACTGCAGTCGGAGTGTCCGGGGGTATGGATGATGTCCACACGATAACTGCCAAAATCAAATGAGATTTCTCTTTCAAATGTTTTGTCTGCCTGACAGGAAAAATTTAAGTCAAAAGATTCCATGCATTGTGCCTGTTCCTCTTCACTCTTCCCAATGACAAGAGCGGCGGCAAAAGCGGCAAGATTTTTGCAGGGATCCTGAATTTTTTTCGCACACAATTCGGAACAATAGAGGGTACAGTCCGTTAATTTTCGAATCCAGTTGACACCGGATATATGGTCATAGTGGGAATGGGTGAGTAAAACGGTAGCATGATTCAGCTCTTGGATTATAGATTCAGCATCTTTGTCACATAAAGGATCAATGATGAGAGCTTCTTTTTCATTTTGGTCATTGATTACGATGTACATGCGTGAATCCAGTACTGGCATAGTATATACATATATTCTATTTGAGTTCTCCATATAGTGCTTCATTTTGATTATCCTCCATGAATGTTACAATTTAATAACAATACTATAGCATATTTTGATTAGATTAGTCCATTGTTTTAGTTAGTGTCTGCTGATTGACGCTAGAACACTTGATTTTACTGACTTTTCCCCTGATATCTGGTATAATATTTGCAAGTGTTTTAATAAAATGGATACATTTTCCTTGCAGATTTTTTGAGGATTATACGAGTAAAGGGGCTAAAATCATGTACAAACCAATTGACAAGTTACAACATTCGTTTCTGGATTTTAATCAGCCTATGGGGCTGCATATGAATCCGAACAATCGCTGGATTAAAATGGCTGACCGTATCCCATGGGATGAATTTGAAATAAAATATGCTGAG
>JAXEJU010000023.1:0-29586 GCA_034101395.1 Eubacterium sp.
TTATTAAAGAGTTTGCAAAAATCACAAACTTACCATTAACGTCATATTTTTTGAACGATGGAGAGATTAAAAAAATGCTAAGCCACAGGTTTTAACCTTTGGCTTAGCACCATATTTTAATGTTCAACTCTCAAAGTCAGGGATTATACTACTTTCGCTTCAAAGTTGCAACTTTTCTATTCCCCGAGATTCCCCAGATAATGCCCTGCATTTTGATAATGAACACCGTTTTCTTTCCATTCTTCCTCGCCCAGATACAGAATACACCGGTCAATAATCCGGCCGTACTGCTGTTCAATCACCCGGCGGAATGATTCATCACATATCCTGTCCTCGATTATTTTATCCGGCTGTTTACTGTATTTTACCATATATATCCAGCATTCATCCGAGTGGCTGTCATAAACAAGCATATCATAATTTCCATTTTCCGTCCCGAGACAGAACACCTGATATTCCTCTCCTTTTGCTCTTCTCGTCTCCAGCAACACAAGATTCGCAAGCATCTGTTTTTTTGCCTCCTCAAACATCCGGTCGCGGATCAGCCCTTTATCTCTTTCGCTGAGGCCGGCAAAATAAGCATCCTCCATCATATCATTTATCCCTGTTTTTACCAGGGAATACACAAGCCATGGCAGAGCAAACAGTTCCTTTTTCTCTGTGTGGCCGCCTTCTTTCAGCGTGCGCGACGGACAGGTTACATACAGACCCATCTCCGCCAGATATTCGGACGCCTGATGATTTTCCTCTTTGCTCAACGGATGTCTGCCCCTTATCCGGTTTACTGCCTCCGTCCAGTCATACAGTTTAAAATCACGAGAGAACATGGACAGCAGCATCTCCTCGTTCATCCGGCATATTTTTTCATGAACGATGTCTGACTGTTCCTGTCCCATATTCTGACAAATTACATGATAAATGTAAGTTTCTGTAAACTGCCTTTCCGGCAGTGCACAATCCACATTTTCACCCCAGACATTACCGTTCTGCAACATACCGCCTGACGACAAATAAAGTTCCACCGGAGTTTTCCCGAGAAGTTTTCCGTACTCCCGGTAGGAAATCGGTGTGGTGTGTAATACAAGTGCCCTGTCATAAAGACTCTTTTTAACCGCCTGAAATACACCTGCCGGATTTATCCCGGATACAACAAGTTTCATCCCCATAGCACCGTACACATCTGCCAGACTCTCCATCACCTCAGCAAAATCTCTCCAGATAACGGCTTCGTCGATAAACAGATAACGGTATTCCATTGCTGCCAGTTTCCGGATATCCCGCATAACAGCCTGTCCATCATCTGCAGCCGTCAACCGGATATAGGCAGTTCGTGTCCGTTCTTTTTGACTCAACCGGTCGATTGCCTGATACATCGCAACAGATTTTCCTGTTCTGCGCAGACCGGTCAAAAGGCAAATCCTGTCGTCCATCTGGTTGTTAAGATAATCTGTCATCTTATTCAGAAATCGTCTCTCCGGATACTCCCGGGTTCCTGATACCAGACGTTCAAGAAGATCTCCTGTCTGAACATTTGTCTCAAAATCCGGCATCTGTTCCCAGACAGACAGTTGTGTGGAACTCATCTTTTTCCCCACACCGGAAAATCCGGAATGGAATTTCTTTTCACGCTCTTTTAGAATTTCCTGCAATTCCTTCCGTCTCGCAATCTGACTTCTGACAAGTTCAAGATCCTTTTTTTTAATATACTGGCTTTTGGTTTTTCCATCCTCAGCCCACTGTCTGTAAAAATATTCTTTACCACTGATTTTTTTGCGCGAGATGTAACCGATTGGCAGACTGTCAACTTCCGCCTGCATTTCCTCCAACTCACGCCTGCTATACTCTCTGCTCACAAGCATCACCCCTTGTCAACAGTATATCCCGTTTTAACCTTTTGTGTCAAGGTTAAACTATTTCCACTGAGCCTCGTAGAGTGTTTTATAAAATCCGCCGTTTGCCAACAATTCTTCATGTTTTCCCTGTTCAATAATTCGCCCGTCTTTCATTACCAGAATAATATCTGCCTCCTGGATTGTGGACAACCGATGTGCCACAACAAAACTTGTACGTCCTGCCATCATATGGGCAAATGCTTTCTGTATCCGCATTTCTGTACGCGTATCAATCGAAGAAGTAGCCTCATCCAGTATCAGCATCGGGGGCAGACAGAGCATAACACGGGCAATACACAGAAGCTGCTTCTGCCCTGCTGAAAGGCTGCCGCCATCCTCACCAATAACCGTATCATAACCTTGTGGCAGACGTTTGATAAAACTGTGTGCATGACTTGCTTTTGCTGCCTCCATAATGTCCTCATCGGTAGCATCGGGTTTTCCCATACTGATATTATCACGGATAGTTCCCTTTTTCAGCCAGGTCTCCTGCAAAACCATGCCGTAATTTTTTCGGAGACTATTTCTTGTAACCCTCCGTATATCCTGTCCGGACACACGAATTGCCCCCTCTCTTACATCATAAAAACGCATCAGAAGGTTAATCAATGTCGTCTTTCCACAACCGGTCGGTCCAACGATTGCCACGCGCTGTCCCGGTTTTACCTTCAGGTTAAACTGTTCAATCAGTCTCTGCTCCGGCTCATAGAAAAACTTCACATCTTCAATGTCCACAGATCCGTCCGGAGACTCCAGCGAAATCGCATCCACAGGTTCTTCTGTTTCCGGTTTTTCCTCGATCAATTCCAGCACACGTCCGGCACAGGCAATCGCATTCTGTAACTCTGTAACTACGCCCGAAATCTCATTAAACGGTTTTGTGTACTGGTTTGCATAGCTTAAAAAACAGGAAAGCTGACCGACCGAAATTCCTCCATTGACAGCATACAGAGCACCGATAATGCCAACTCCTGCATACACAAGACTGTTTACAAAGCGCGTAGCAGGATTGGTTATGGATGAGAAAAAGATTCCTTTCAGAGAACACTCCTGCAGTCTGTCATTTATTTCATCAAAAGTTTCGAGTACTTCTTCCTCATGACCAAATGCCTGAACCACTTTCTGGTTTCCGATCATTTCCTCAATCAGTGCTGTCTGTTCTCCTCGCGTTTCGGACTGCAGCCGAAACATCTGATAAGTTCTCTTTGCGATAAAAGCTGCGACAAACAGTGACACCGGCGTCAGAACTACTACCACTATCGTGATTGGAATACTGATACTAAGCATAAAACCAAGCGTTCCGAGAATGGTGATAATTCCCGTAAAAAGCTGTGTAAATCCCATCAGAAGTCCGTCGGCAAACTGGTCGGCATCCGCGATTACCCGGCTTACAATCTCACCATAAGGGTGCGAATCAATATAAGAAAGAGGAAGCTTTTCTATTTTTCTGAAGGCATCATCCCGTATGTCCCGGACAACTCCATATGTGACCGTATTGTTGCAAATATTCATAATCCACTGTGCTGCCATCGTAATTGCGATGGAAAGGGCAATTTTTTTGCAGATAGCAAATATGGCATCAAAATCAACCTGTCCTTGTGCCACCATATAATCCACAGCATTTCCCGTGAGAATAGGCACATATAGAGTCAGTGCCACTGTTACAACAGCCAGCAAAAGAGAAGCTGCGAGATAAATGCGGTATCGTCTGATATAGTGAAGCACCTTCAAAATGGTTTCTTTCTGTGACATCCTAATGCGCCCCCTTTCCATACTGGCTCTCATATATTTCTCTGTAAATATCGCATTGCTGCATCAGTTCTTCGTGATTTCCTATCCCTTCTATACAGCCGTCATCCAGCACAACAATCGTATCGGCACTGCGAACGGAAGCGGCCCTCTGGGACACAATAAAAAGCGTCATGTCGTCTAGTTCTTCGCGGATTGCTTTGCGCAGTGCAGCGTCGGTAGCATAATCAAGAGCAGAGGCACTGTCATCCATAATAAGAATTTCCGGTCTGCGGATAATCGCCCTGGCAATCGCAAGACGCTGTCTCTGTCCACCGGAGAAGTTCCGTCCTTCCTGTTCCACGAGCTCATCTAACCCGTTCTTTTTCTTCTTTACAATCTCTTCTGCCTGGGCAATCCGCAACGCCTGCCACATTTCCTCTTCCGTCGCATCTTCTTTTCCCCACAAAAGATTCGAACGTATTGTGCCCTGAAACAACACCGATTTTTGCAGAACTATTCCCACTTTCTTTCGGAGTTCTTTCAAATCATATTGATTTACGGGAACACCCTGTATCCGAAGCTCACCGGAAGAAATATCATAAAACCGCGGTATCAGATTTACGAGTGAAGTTTTTCCGGAGCCGGTTCCACCGATAATTCCAACCGTCTCACCTTTTTTAACCTCAAAACTGATATCCGACAAAGACTCTTCGGAGGCTCCCGGATACACAAGCCCCACGTTTTTAAAAACAACCATTTCCTGTGTAGATTCTGTTGGTTTCGCCGGATTTTCGTTCTCCACAAGTCCCGGTTCACACTCAAAAATCTCCTGGATGCGGTTTCCGGATGCAACCGCTTTATTTACACTGACAATCAGATTGGCAAGCTTTACAAGTTCTACAAGAATCTGCGACATATAATTGATCAAGGCAACCACTTCACCCTGGGTCAGCGTACCGTACTCTACATGAACAGCTCCAATCCAGATAAGAGCGATAATAGCACCGTTAATTATAATATAAGTTATCGGATTCATCAGTGCTGCAATTTTTCCGACACCTGTCTGGACTTTATTCAGCCTTTTGTTTTCCAGAGCAAATGCTTCCTGCTCATCAGACTGTTTGTTAAATGCGCGGAGAACTCTTACGCCTGTCAGATTTTCCCTTGTTCTCGAAAGTATCTGATCCAGAGATGCCTGCACTTTTTTGTAAAGAGGAATACTGGCAAGCATAACGCCAAATACAACGATACATAGAAGCGGTATTGCTACCACAAACACCAGCGCAGCCTTTACATCAATGGTAAATGCCATCACCATCGCTCCCACTACTATAAACGGAGAACGTAAAAACAGCCGGAGCACGAGATTCACACCATTTTGCACCTGGTTTACATCACTTGTCATCCGGGTAATCATCGTGGAAGTTCCCACCTGATCCATATCACCGAAGGACAGTTTCTGAATGTGCGCAAACAGCGCATGCTTCAGTTTTGCCGAAAATCCAACAGCAGCCTTTGCAGCGAAATACTGTGCCGTCAAAGAAGCCGTGAGACCAACTGCCGCCAAAAGGACAAGCACACCTCCCATACGGGCAATATACCCATAATCCCCGTTTGCGATTCCCACGTCAATAATCGCCGCCATAACAAGGGGTACAAAAAGTTCAAAAGACGCCTCTAAGAGTTTGAACAGAGGTGCCAGTACCGTTTCCTTTTTATATTCTTTGATAAATCGCAAAAGCTTTCTCATATTTTTTCTTCAAAACCTCATTTCCGTATTTTTTTAAGCATTTCCCACGCGTAGGAAAATGCAGATACTTTCAGGATAATACTTAACAGCAGATACACGCCAATCCCCACTAAAATCTGTACAATAAGAAGCGGTAAAAGCGGCAACGGCAAAAATCCGACTGCATATACACAGGCGCCCATGACAACGGCGAGAAATATCGCCGGAAGCAGATCTGCCAACTGTTCCCTATAAGTATACCCAAGATATTTCCGGTTGGGTGTCGAATTTACCAATGTGGCAAAAAAAGTCACAACCATACCGGTCCATGCAATCCACATAACCCCCTGCCACATCACAGCAACCAGTGTAATCAGCCCAAATCCTTTTTTCACAATCTCCATAATCAACATCACCCGGCCTTTTCCCAGTGCCTTTACTGCCTGAATGTTGGCAGTCTGAACCGGCTCAAGAGCAAACTGGATACAGGCAATCTGCAAAAACGGCACACAGGGCAGCCACTTGTCAGAAAAGACAAGACTTACGACCGGCTCTGCCACCACCGCAAATCCAATCATGAGCGGCCACATAATATAGGATCCCACCTGAATGGAACGCCTGACAATCTGTTTTAATGTCTCTTTGTTGTCCTGTCTGGTTGTCATCGCCGGAAAAAGCACAGATCCTATCGAAGAATTGATATTTGTGACTATAATATTGGGTAATTTCTGCCCCTGGTCATAATACGCCAGATCCTGCTCGCTGTATAATTTACCGATTACAAGGCTCCTCACCTGCTTATACGTTGTATTAATCAGTTCTGACAAAAGCATCTTCCATCCAAAGCCAAACATTTCTTTCATTCTGCTTTTGGAAAAACGGAAATCCGGGCGCCATTTTACCGTCACCCATAAAATCAGAGTATCCATGGCAGAGTTGCACAAATACTGGGCCACCAGTGCCCATGGACCGAAACCGTGATACGCCATCACAATTCCCACAACAGCCGATACCAGTGTACCGATGAGCGTGGAAAAGAAAAATCGCTTGAACATCATATGTTTCTGCACATATGCCTGCTGCACGGAGTTGATGCCGGCAAGCGGCAGTTTTAATGCAAGTACGCGTAGAATCGGAGTCAGAACCGGTTTTCCATAAAAGGATGCTACAACAGGAGATCCCAGAAAAATTATGAAATATAGAATCCATGACATCGTAACGCTAAAATAAAATACAGAAGAAAAATCCAGATTATCTGCATCTTTCTTCTGAATCAATGACTGACCAAATCCACTGACAACGAATACATTGGCAATCTCAATAAATATCATAATCATTGTCACGACGCCAAAATCTTCCGGCATCAGTATTCTTGCCAGAATAATACGGACAAGAAGCGATACCAGCTGTGCTCCTATTCTCTCGCCAAACTTCCAGACAAGGCCTGACAATACTTTTTTCTGTAATCCTTCTCCACTCATAAATTCACCCAGTTTTCCTTCATATACTGATATATCCTCTCCGATGCATGTCCATCTGTATACGAATGATACCGTTTCTTCATTTCCCGTATCTCCTCCTGTTTTGGGACATGACCTGCAGCCACTTCTTTTACAAATGTAATTACATCTTCATAGGATTCTATATAAAATCCCTGAACATTCTCCTTGAAATTTTCAAAGGGACACCCGTAATACTCAAAATAAGAATCCCTGTCCTTTATCGTAAGACCGATTGCGCGTTCTGTCAACAAAAAATCATAATATACAGAAGAATAATCTGTAATCAATGCCTGCGCACCGGCTAGCATCTCATACAATGACAGACCATGCTGCGCAAGAAAGTGGTCATCTGCAAGCCGGATATGTGAAAGTGCTTCCTTTTGCAGACCGGATAAATCCTGGACCGGATGCGGGCGGAAAAATAACACCAGGTTGTTTTGTGCCAGAACCTCATTCAGAGCAGTTAACTGCTCTTTTGTCTGTAGCTCCGGCATTCCATACGGAAAGCTTTCCGCAAGGTGCTGTTCCGGGTGCTGACGATGCTGTCTGTAAGTAGGCAGCCACATAAGATATCGTCCCAAACAGTTTGTCTGTTTTTCCTCATCTGCAAAGATATCATTTCTTGGGTATCCCAGTGGCAGCAGACAGCTCTGTGGCAACCCGATTTTGCCGGAAAATACAGAAAACCAGAATGGACTTGTCACAAGAAATCCGTCGCATTCACCTATTTTTTCAGCCCGGTGGTAATCCGGCGTGATCTTGATCAGCATGCCATGCCCCAGATGCAGTCGGTACTGCCCTTTCCTCCGTTTATGAATGTAAGCATTGCAGTCTATTATATATCTCGAACGGTACAAAACATAAAACCGTTTCCACATCTGCCGGAATCCTTTCGGATTGAGGAAAAAAGTATCCACATTCTCCGGCAGTTCATCCGGTTTTTCCATAACGTCATAAAGCGCCCAGTGAATCCTGTGGCGCTTATTTATCCCCTGTTCCAGCATATACCGGTACAGAGCCCATGTATTGTCGGAGAAAGCCGGATGGCTCTCAAGGATAATATCATCCCCAAGAGGCATCATCCGGAACAAAAATATCAAAAGTTTTTTTATCATACCGCTTCACTTCCCTGCATCTCAAGCTGCGCCTGTACCAGGCGATAGTACATACCTTTTTTCTCCATCAGTTCCCTGTGGGAACCAACTTCGGCAATGCGATGTCCGTCAATAACAATCAGGCGGTCCGCATTCTGGAGTGTGGACAGGCGATGGGCAATCGCAAATGTCGTGCGTCCATTTGTCAACCGCTCCAATGCTCTTTGTATCATAAATTCACTCTCCGTGTCAAGACTTGCTGTCGCCTCATCGAGAATCAGAAGCTTTGGCTCATTGAGAATCGCCCTTGCGATTGCAATCCTCTGTCGCTCCCCGCCGGAAAGTGTATATCCCTTTTCACCTACATATGTATTATAGCCATCCGGTGTGCGGGAAATAAATTCATGGGCGTTTGCCATTTTGGCTGCCAATATAACTTCTTCATAACTTGCTTCCGGTCTTGAAAAACGAATGTTGTTTAAAATGGTACCGGAAAACAAAAAGGTTTCCTGCAACACAACCCCGATCTGTGAGTGGAATGTATCCGAACGGATATCTTTGATATCACAGTTGTCTACCAGAAGACTTCCGTCATCCACCTCATACAGGCGCATGATAAGATTTATCAGCGTGGATTTTCCTGTACCGGATGCGCCCACAATTCCAATCATCTCACCTTTTTTTATAGTTAAATTCAGATCTTCCAGCACCGGCTGATACGATTTGTAACCAAACGTAGCATGCCGGAATTCAATATCCCCTTTTACCGTAAGATCAACCGGATTGTCGGAATCCTCGACAAACGCCTCCTGTGCCAGTACATCATTGATTCTCTCGATACTGCTGACCAGATTCATCAGCTGCCTTGGCATATTGGTCATCCAGTTCAGGTACTGATAGAGTAACTGTGTATAGGTAATAAACTGCAGAAGTTCCCCGGCTGTCATCGTCCCGCCAAGCACATCCATACCGCCAAAATAAATGACAAGAAAAACTCCCGCCCCCATCAGAAGACTCACCATCGGTGTGAAAACAGCCCAGAATACTTCATTTTTCGTCTGAACGCTACAAAACTCCTGCGCAAAGTGTCTGAATTTTTTCTGCTCTTCCTGCTCTTTTCCATAGGATTTCACAACGCGCATACCCGATAAGACATCCTGCAGATTACTGTTCAGATCATCGTATTTTTTCCACTGCAGATGAAAACGCCGGTGGATATTTTTGCGGAAAAGATAAGTGATAACTACCGCAAATGGTATAAAAATAAACGCCATCAGCGCAAGTTTCACATTTAAAACCAGCATAAATATAATATCGCAGACAAAAATAAAACAGACGGTAAACATATTACAGAACATATCCTGCATAAATTCCCGTATTCTCGCTGTATCCCTGACAACACGGTTCATCAGTTCACCCGGTCTTCTGTCATTGATAAAACCGATCGAAAGAATCTGGATTTTGGCAAACAGTTTCTTCCGTAAATCTTTTGATATCGTGGCACCAAGAACCGTACAATAATAACTTTTCAGAATATTGATAATGACTATCCCCACGCTAAGGAAAAACATCATTCCCAAACACATGAAGGCAGCTCCCAGACCACCATTTTCTCTTGGAAGTACATCATCCACCAGACGCTTCTGTATCTCGGGGTTTATCAGAGTCACCACTGCTGCAAGAACCATCAGCACGATAATCCCGTAAAACTTATTTTTGTACGGAGCCGATAATTTCAGAAAAGTCCGCCAGAATCCACCCTCTTTGGAGCAGTGCGGGCAGTATTTGGTACCCGGTATCGCTCTTTTACAGATCGGACAGATTTTTTCATATTCCAGGCTGACAACCTCCTCGTTACGCCCGGAAATAAGAATCTGGATTCCCCTTGCCACATAGGCATAACGCGCCAGATGTCTGGCTGAGTAATGTACCACATGTCTTTGAATCCCCTGATAATTCAGAACCAGAAGTCCACCGCCGATTTTGGGCTCTGCCTTAACTTCTGAACAATCCCGGATGGCAAATGTCTCTTTTATGGTTTCACCCTGTATCACATACAGATTTTTCGTTGTCACAACAAAGTAAGCATCCTTCTGCCATTTTCCCTCCTCATCAATATCACAGGGCACGGCATAATAAATCCGTTCCTCTTCCGACTGTGGAATCAGACGGTTCACGGAAAACGGTAAATCATACTTCAGTATCATGTTTCCCTCCATTCTCGCACATAGTATGCGCTCCTTAATCAAACACTACAGAAACAGATCGAGTTTTCTCTGCTCTTTTGAAGACAACTGAAATACATTCCGTATTTCAAACCGGTTTTCATCCAGATCCGTAATCAGCAGTCTGCTGTCTGACAGATGTACAACAGCATTTGCGCCCATATTGATGGTAAAACGGCACTCTCCCCGGTCTGTCATTACATGAAAATACGCATATCCATATTCATCCTTAATATCATATATCTTCTCTATAATTGGTGTGAAATAATGTAAATCCAGTTGTTCTTTGAGCATCTGTCCAGTCTCATCATCCACATCTTTCAGGTCCGCTATCACACCAATCTCTTTTGATCTCTCTTCCACTGTCCGGATAGAAATAAATTTATCCGGCTCGGTAAACGGGAACAAACGAATCACCTGCACTCTGTCCCATTTTTTTCCCTCACTCTCCAGAGACACAAAGCCTCCCTCTGTCCGGGAAAACACAGCATTTCCCCGATTCAGATATCGGAGTGCCGTCATTTCCTCAACTTCTGCTTCCATTTGGTCCATAGTAAAATTCTCTTCCATAATATCCTCCATTCCGCAGGCACTTTTACGCCTTTAACGCCAGAGATTTCGTCTGAAGCTCCATCAGTTTAAAATAAATTCCCTTTTGTGCTGCCAGTTCATCACTGGTTCCCTCTTCTGCGATCCGTCCGTTATCAATCACCACCAGCCGGTCTGCATCTCTCAATGTCGACAGACGATGTGCGATGGAAAGGGTCGTTCTTCCCTTAACCAGATAATTGAGTGACTTCTGAATCGCTTTTTCCGTCTCTGTATCCACACTGGCAGTTGCCTCGTCAAGAATAAGAATTTTCGGGTTGGCAAGCACTGCCCTGGCGATAGAAATCCGTTGCTTTTCACCGCCGGAAAGCTCTTTACCGGATGCTCCGATAACCGTATCATATCCATCCGGCATATTGGCGATGAAATCATGGGCACTCGCAAGCATGGCTGCCCGGATAATATCCTCTCTTGTTGCCTCCGGATTTGCATAGGCAATATTTTCAGCCACTGTCCCCATAAAAATGTAAGTATCCTGTGACACCATGGCAACATTCCTTCTCAGGTCATGAAATGCAAGCTCTTTGACATTTGTGCCGTCAATCTGTATCGCCCCCTCATTGACATCATACAGACGGGAAATCAGATTCACAAGTGTCGTCTTGCCTGCACCGGAACGTCCTACAATTCCTAACATTTCGCCCGGCTTTACATGCAGCGAAACATCCTTCAGAACCGGATTATTGACGTCATAGCCAAAGGTAACGTGGGCAAGTTCAATTTCACCGGCAGGTTCTTTCAGTTCAACCGGATGCTCCGACTCCTGGATTTCCGGTACTGCATCCATGATTTCAAACATGCGCTGGGCAGAATTTATACTGTCAGACCACATATGAAAAACCCGGGAAAAGAAATTCATCGGTCCATTGAGCTGTCCCACGTATCCAACAAACGTAATCAGTACACCAAGTTCCACATTCCCGGTTCTCATAAGCAGAATTACCCCGAGAATCCACACCCATATATTAGATATTTCCTGCACCAGATTGTACAGGATTGTAAACCGGTTATTGTATCTCACAATGCGGATTTCCGCATCTTTAAGTCTATCATTTGGCGACTCAAACCGCTCATTCTCCTGGTTCTGCTGGCCAAATGCCTTCACGACCCTGGCTCCGGTCAGATTGTCATTGACACGGGTATTCACCGCCCGTTCCGCACGGTGTCTTCTTCCAAACAGACTCCATAGTTTGGGCTTTAACTTAACACTCATTACAACTAATAACGGTAACAGGATACACGCCACAAGCGCAAGCAGCCAGTTCAGCTGAAACATCACGAGAAATGAGGCAATAATCGTAAACCCATGAACAAATATGTACGGGAAACCATCCAGAAAAAATCCTGTCACCCGCTCTGCATCACTGAGCACCCTTGTCATAAGACTACCAGTCTGCTTCCCGGTGAAAAAGCCAATGGACAGACGCCCAAGAGCGCCAAACACATCCTGTGTCATATCCCGCACAGTTGCAGCAACCACCTGCGCCATCAGCGTTCCCTGTAAAATGGATACCCCCTGCTGCACAAGTTTGGATAAAATCATAACTGCCACCAGCAAAGTAAGTGCGAGTATATAATTTCCAGCCACGCCAAATCTTCCCATAAATTCATCATTTTTCGCCAGAACTCCATCATACAGCACAGCACCGCTCAGATAAGGCCAGACAAGATTTAATCCGGCGGCCGCAAAATAACAGAGAAACAATACGGCAAATTTCCACCGGTAACGCAGAAAATACTTCAGCGTGCGTATAAAAATGGAACGCTTATTCATACATTTGGGGCATATTTTCCGTTTGGGATCCGGATACATTGTACCGCATACCGGACAATATCCGTTTTTATCCTCAATGGCATCCGCAGAAGATTCCATCTCGTCTACAGCTCCCGGATATTTCTTCTGCCTGTTATAACTCTTCAAAAACAGATTCATCTGCCCCAGATACAAATTCGTCAGTGCCACGAGCCGCGTCGGTATTCCCCTGATTTCCACGCTGACTACATTGGTCGCAAGCTGTCTCTCCAGTTTCATATGAGCAGTATCCGCAAGTGAAAATATACGGCTGGAATAGCTAAGGGTATCCTCCTCATATATCATATCTTTTGTTCTTGTTCCCCGAAAATATCTGGTCTGGTTTCCAATCGGTTCACTTGTCACCACGCCCAGCTTATCTGCTGTCAGAAAAACATACCCGCTTATGTACTCACCTGCAAACGACAGATCCACCGGACACACATCCAAAATGTCGATTTTGCTTATGCCTTCGGGTTTTAACATCTGAATTACCCGGTCAGGCAGCTGATTCTTTTTCACAACAACCCCTCCTCGCACAAATGTTCTATTATAGTATCAGAGAAATACCTTTCTGTCAATCACAAAAACAGAAATTAGCCTATAAGGCTACTACGTTGCCTTATAGGCTAATTTACTTCTAATATCATTCTTTGATTTCCTGCCTGTGAACGATATCCACTATTGTTCCATACAGCTCCGGTTTGAGTTCATCAAGCGTTACCGGCTCCTGTTGTAAAATCACATTATAACAGGCCGCATTGATAAATTCTACAATCAGATACAACATCAGATTGGGATTGCGGAATTTCCTTCCTGATTTATTCAAAAGAGCCATATACCCGTCATAAAAACTGCAGCCGCCGCTCTCATCCGTACCTGTCAGCAGCACATGGTGAAAGACACCCCAGCTCAGATTTTTAGAAATAAACCGGAGAAGCATTTTATTCTCATCCAATTGGTTAATCAGTCCATCCGCAATATAAATGATCTCTTCTTCCAGTGTCTGTAAATCTTCTTTCTTTATATTTTCCATCGCATTATGAAACAACTGCATCGCTTTTGTGACAATCAGCTTATCCCGTATATCAAATTTATCTTTGAAATAGAGGTAAAATGTTCCCTTTGCCATATTCGCGTGCTTTACAATATCTGATATTGAAGTATCATTGATTCCTTTCGATGTAAACAGGGAAAATGCAGATACCAGTAAAGCTTCCCGTTTCTGGCGTTTTTTTTCATCCAGTTTTCCCATTAAAATCTCCATTCCGGAGCAATCGGGCAATGCTATCTTCCTCCTGCATCTGCCATCTACTGCTCCTGATCCTCTTTCTCAACTGCTTCTGTCTCAATGATGAATTTTACTTCACCATCCATTCCGGCATCCAGTCCGCTGAAACTCTTATATTCGTTTCCTGCTTCAATAATAGCATCCAGACGATCCAGTATGCCCTGTACATCATCTTCATAAATATTGTTCAATTTTACAATACCCTTGCGGTTGAACTCCTTCATTCCGTCATCCAGTTTGTCAGCACCGTCCGACAGCTTTCCGCTGGCCGTATTCAGTTTCGAAACCCCACTTACCAGTTTTGCCGTTGCCGTATTCAGACTCTTTCCACCCTTCTGAAGTGTTTTCACGCCTGTATTGACTTTTTTCACACTTTTATTCATGGTTTTACTTGCTTTTATCAGAGCCTTCGCACCACTGAGCAGTTTCTTGTCATTCTTTGTAAGCGTTACTCCGCCGTCACGCAGAGCTTTCACATTTTTCACAAGCTCCGGTATGCTTTCATCCAGCTTTTGGGAAGCTTCTGTCAGAGATGATGAGTTAGAAGACAATGTGCTCAGAGCATCCATCACGGCTGCCACAGAGGCTGCCACAGTATCTGCTCCTGTTTTCAGTTCACTTGTCTGTGCAGTACCGGCTTCGAGCTGTTCAACTGCAGCCTTCTGTCCTGCCGTCAGCGTTTCAAGCTGTGTGAGTAACTCTGTCTGTTTTGCTTTTAACTCACGGAATTCATCACTGTCCGGAATCTGCGCGATAGTCGCCTTCAGTCCCGCGATCAGCTTATCATTATTTTCATAGGTTGCCTTTAACTGGGAAAGACTGCTGTTCACAGTTGTGATACCTTCTGATACCGCATTGGCACCATTTGTCAGTTTCGTCACATTTTCTTTCGTTCCCAGTTTATCCACACCTGCTGTATAGGAAGAAAGTCCTGTGTTAAATTCGGTAATATCTGCCGGCAAACCTTTCACCGCATCATAAAGAGCACTGTTGCCTTTTACTATTTTTCCGGCTCCGGCTACATATGCTTTGCTTCCTTTTGCAAGACTGACCACACCGTCTGTATAAGATTTCACGCCCTTTGTCAGCTTTTTCCCTCCGTTAGCAAGTGTATCGATTCCTTTGGTAAGTTTATTTACACCATCTTTCCGGAATTCTTTCACCGAACTCTCCAGCTCATCCATTTTGTCGGCAAAAGTACTCATATTTTCTGACAACGTTCCGGTTCCATCGATAAGCTCTCCGGCAGCATCCGTCAGCATATCAAGCTTATCTTCCAGCTCATCCAGATCCCCTATTTCATCAACATTCAGGTCATCGAGAAGACTCGGACTTCCAAACGTAAATGTATTGCTCATCTCAAAATCTGTGACATCCGCTGTCACCGTAAAATCACTTGTCAGCTGGTCCGAATACTCGTCACTCAAATCCAGACTTTCTGCCAGCCCCGGTGTTCCCAGACCAATTACCACATGATTGGAACCGTCATTGATAATTTTTCCATTGTCGATTTCAACATTTGAAAAATTATCAGATGAAAGTATCATTCCCGTCAACATTACAAATGGAGTATAAATCTCTGTCATCACACCATTTACTTTTTTTCTTGTTTTAGACCTATTGATATATTCAACATGAATCGATGCTTTTCCGCTCTTTCCGACCATGTCCTGTACACTCATTTCCTGTCCGTCCAGTGTATAGCTGATTTTAACATCAACCGGAAGATTCTGTTCGGACTGTCCCTGATAATAAATATCCTGGCCGGCAGTTGCCCACTCAAGAGCCTCTCCGGTCTGAGAAAAGGTTTCTTCCCCCTTTACGTTGGTAATATCAGACAGATTGGACGAATCCTTTAACGTCCCGGACGCAATACCGGAATTTTTCAGCCAGTCAGCCACTGTGATTTTCTGCACAGTACCATCAGCACCGGCTGTCACATAGACGGATTCATTTTTACTCACTTTTTTTGCCTCTACAAATGAACTGTTGCAAAGTACAAGTCCCAAAATCAAAACACTGCTTATGACAGTACGTCCTGCCCGCTTTATAATTTTTCTCATTCTTCATCCCTCCACTAATAATTAATCTTTCTCATGTCCCACGTTGTCTTACAGATTACTTTATCAAATACCGTCAGCATAGCCGGTAAAATTAAAATTACAACTACTGTACTTATAATAGCGCCCCTTGACAGCAGGGTACATATTGCTTTTATCATATCAATGTTTGATGAAACCGTAACTCCAAATGTGGCTGCAAACAGGCACAGACCACTGATAATAATGGACTTGAACGATGTCCTGTGTGCGATGGAAATTGCCTCTTTTTTCGACATATGGTTCATCACACGCTCCTTGTGATAGCGGCTCGTCATCAAAATCGCATAGTCAACCGTTGCACCAAGCTGTATTGTTCCGATTACAATACTTGCCACAAACGGCAGCGACTCTCCCGTATAATACGGAACTGACATATTAAGGAAAATGGCAAACTCTATCACCGCCACAAGGATGACCGGTATCGAGATCGATTTAAAAGTCAAAAGAATAATCAGGAAAATGGCAATAATGGAAATATAGTTGACACTCGCCAGATCAATATCTGTCACATCCTGCAAATCCTTCATCAGTGGTGCTTCACCGATTACCATGGATTCCTTGCTGTATTTCTTTACAATATCATTGATTGCTGCAATCTGGTTATTGACCTCATCTGTTGCCGATTTGTAATCCGAGCACACAAACTGAAGTTCATAATTATCACTCTGCAGCATTTCCTTATAACTGTCCGGAATCATATCTGTCGGGAAGTTTGCTCCGACAAATGTGTCCATCCCAAGTACCCATTTTACACCGTCAACTTCCTTGATTTCCGTGTGCATATTACTTTTGTCCTTACTGGATAATCCGTTCTTGATCAAAAGTACATGCATATTGTTCATATTAAACGTCTGATTCATTTTTTCATTGGCAACTGCTGATTCCAGATCCTGCGGAAGACCACTGTCAATGTTGTAATAAATTTCATAATTGCTGTTTCCATAAATAGCCGGTCCAAGCAGAACAGCAAACAGGATAAGTGCCACCGGCCACAGCTTCACAATATGTTTGGAAACACCATCAAGACTCGGAATGAGGTTTTTATGTGAAGTCTTTTCAATTGCTTTGTCCATGCACAAAATCATTGCCGGCAGGAACGTGAGGCATACAATAACACCTATAATAACACCTTTTGCCATAACCAGGCCAAGATCCATACCAAGCTTGAACGTCATGAAACAAAGGGCAGCAAAACCCGCAATTGTCGTGATGGAGCTGCTGGTCACTGACTTGAACGTATTGGATATCGCATGCGCCATCGCCCGGTTTTTATCCCCTTCAAACCGCTGCTTATTCGCCTCATAGCTCTCTAACAGGAAAATGGAATAATCCATCGTCACACCTAACTGCAAAATAGCCGTCAATGCCTGTGTAATATAAGAAATCTCTCCCAGAAAAATGTTACTGCCCAGATTAAATATAATCGCAATTCCGATTCCTCCGAGGAAAATAAATGGTGTCACCAGAGAATCCATTGTCAGAAGAAGTACAAGGAGTGACAGCGTCGCCGCTACTACGATATAGACCGGCATCTCCGCCAGCGCCAGATCCTTGATATCGGTTACAACACCTGACATACCACTGATAAAAGCCTGCTCTCCCACAATTTTTCTCATATCTGTCACAGCATCCATCGTGGAATCTGCCGATGTCGTATCATCAAACAGTGCAATCATCATTGTCGAATCACCGTTAAACAGATTTTCCCGCAGATTTGTTGGAATGATTTCCACCGGAAGAGTAATATCTGCGACATCATCGTACCAGATTACTTTCTCTACGTGTTCCACCTGTTCAAGTTTTGTTTCAAGTTCTGCTACATCCTTATTCTCCATTCCCTCCACAATTACCATGGAAAATGCTCCCATTCCAAACTCATCCACCATGATATCCTGCCCGGATACCGTTTCCAGACTTTTTGGAAGATAACTGAGAACATCGTAATTGATTCTTGTACTGACATATCCGATTGCCGCCGGAATCAGAAGCAATACTGCCAGAAGGATGATTAAAATTCTGTGTTTGGCAACCCATTTTCCGAATTTAATCGCCATTGTACAAGCCTCCTTCTCTCTTTTTTCGAGATTCTTAAAATATTATATTCAAAAAATGACCAATGTTCATTTTTTGTACTACCCTGAGTGTATCACAAAAATGACCGTTGGTCAACCTTTTTTGTAAAAAATAATAATAAGGGGTATGTATCGAACTATTTTCCGTTATCTGCATACATTAATGACGTAAGGAGGTTTGCCTATGAACCGTGTCAGAACTATTGTGCATTCGTCTGCTGCACACAAGCGGAATATACGAGGAAAAGGAATTGGAATTGCTATTGTTGATACCGGTCTTGCCCTGCATCCGGATTACCGTTCCCGCATCACCGGATGGTACGATACTTTGTCGGACAAAAAAACTCCTTATGACAACAGTGGACACGGCAGCCATGTTTCAGGAATCGCAGCCGGAGACGGTTACCTGTCACGTTCTCTTTTTATGGGGATTGCGCCGGAAGCTTCACTCATCGGAGTAAAGGTTCTTGACCACAGAGGAAATGGACATATTTCTGATATCATGAGAGGGCTCGACTGGATTCTCCGCAAGAAGGAGGAACTGAATATCCGCATCGTAAATATTTCTATAGGTGCCAACGATTTTCAGGCTTTTCATGAAGGAAGTTCCTTTGTGCAACAGGTCAATATGCTCTGGGATTCCGGCATCGTCGTGGTTGCGGCTGCCGGTAACAAAGGTCCACAACGATGTACTATCAGTGCACCGGGAAATTCCAGAAAAATCATCACGGTTGGTTCCAGTGATATATGTCAGATGAGACAATCCGGCAAAAATAAAAAACCGGTTCATTCCGGAACCGGTCCTACCCTTGCCTGTATAAAAAAACCGGATGTCGTGGCACCCGGTGCCCGTATTATCAGTTGTGCTGCTTTTGAACGTCCATCCGATGGACGCCGTTATCAGGAAAAAAGCGGAACATCCATGTCCACTCCTATTGTAAGCGGTGCTGTCGCCCTTCTTCTCAGCCGTTATCCCGACATGACACCAAGAGAGGTGAAAATCCGTCTGAAAAACTCCAGTACAGATCTTCACCTGCCCCACGAAAAGCAGGGATGGGGTCTGTTAAATATCAGCGAACTGATATAACCGCAACCGTTTACAGGTGCCAGATATCCTCATTATACTGCGAAATTGTGCGGTCAGATGAGAAGAATCCCGCTTTTGCAATATTTACCAACATCTTTTTTGCCCATTCTCTTTTATTTTCATAATCCGCATACGCGCGCTCTTTTGTTCTGACATATTCCGGATAATCCGGGAATGTCATAAACCAGTCTTTATTCAGTAGTTCGTTGTACAAGCGGTTTAACCTTGTTTTGCTTCCGATGAGAAGCATCTTATCACCAACTATAAAATCAACGGCGCGCTTCAGATCCGGGTTCTTGTTATAATAATCCTTTGAACAGTAATCCCCTCTCTTATACCGGGCAATAACCGTATCACTGTCCTCACCAAAGATATATATGTTGTCATCTCCGACCAGTTCATGAATCTCGACATTGGCACCGTCCTCTGTACCAAGCGTCACCGCACCATTCAGCATAAACTTCATATTTCCGGTACCACTTGCCTCTTTGGACGCAAGAGAAATCTGCTCCGAAATGTCACAGGCTGGAATCAGTTTTTCCGCTTTGGTCACATTATAATTTTCTACCATAACCACTTGAAGATAAGGGCTTACATCTTTATCCTTCTTAATCAGTTTCTGCAGACACAGAATCAGGTGGATAATATCCTTGGCTATTATATATGCCGGTGCCGCTTTTGCACCGAATATAAGGGTAATCGGACGTTCGGGCTTTTTCCCTTCCTTAATCTCCAGATATTTGTGAATCGCATACAGTGCATTGAGCTGCTGCCTTTTATACTCATGGAGCCGTTTAATCTGGATATCAAAAATGGAGTCCTCATTTAAGGTAATATTCTGAGTATCTTTCAGATATTTTGCCAGTTCATGCTTATTCTCCTGTTTAATTGCCATCAGACGTTCCAACACCACATCATCCTCACGGAATCGAAGAAGGTCAGTGAGTTTTGACGCATCCTTCTTAAACTCCGGTCCGATTTTTTCCTCCAGAAATCTCGTCAGCGGATGGTTACAGTGAAGCAACCAGCGGCGGAAGGTGATACCATTTGTCTTATTATTAAATTTCTCCGGATAGAGTTTATAAAAATCATGAAGTTCACTGGATTTGAGAATCTCGGTATGCAGATAGGCAACACCATTGACACTGTGTCCATAGTGCATATCCATTCGAGCCATGTGAATCCGGTCATCCTCATCAATAATTGCCACTGCTTCATCGTCATAAGTTTCTTTAATTTCCTCATCGAGTTTTTCAATAATAGGAAGAATCGCAGGGGCAACTTTCCGGATAAATGAAACCGGCCATTTTTCCAGTGCCTCTGCAAGAATTGTATGGTTCGTATAGGCACAGCATTCCGTTACGATTTTTACTGCTTCGCCCCAGGCAATTCCCTTTTGGGTAAGAATGCGGATTAACTCCGGAATAATCATCGACGGATGGGTATCATTAATCTGGATTGCCACATAATCCGCCAGATTATGAAGATTACTTCCTCTTTCCAACGCTTCTGCCACAATTAACTGGGCACCACAACTTACCATAAAATACTGCTGGTAGACACGAAGAAGCCTTCCCTCCTCGTCACTGTCATCCGGATAAAGAAACAGTGTCAGATTCTTCTCTATCTGTGTTTTATCAAAATTGATTCCTTTTTCCACGATAGATTCATCCACCGACTCCAGATCAAAAAGATGGAGTCGGTTTGTTCCGTTATCATATCCTGTTACCAGAATATCGTACATAATAGCATCCACGGTAAAATCGCCAAATTCCACCTGAAATCTGCGGTCACTGCGAATCAGCCAGCTGTCCTCTTCTATCCATGGATTTTTCTTTTCCTTCTGTTTACATTTTTTGAATTTCTGCCGGAAAAGGCCAAAATGATAATTAAGCCCGATGCCGTCTCCTGCCAGACCAAGTGTTGCAATGGAGTCAAGAAAGCAGGCCGCCAGACGACCAAGCCCACCATTTCCCAGTGATGGTTCCGGCTCTCTCTCCTCAAGCTCCGAGAGACTTTTTCCTGCCTGCTCAAGTTCCCTGGAAACTGTATCATAAAGCCCCAGATTAATCAGGTTGTTGCTGAGCAGTTTACCAATCAGAAACTCTGCAGATATATAGTAGAGTTTTTTCTTTCTGCCCGTGATATCTTTGCTCGCTGCCTCTCTCTGTACAAGCTCGAGCAGTGCATGGTAAGCTTCCTCCATCGTGCAGTCGCGCAATGATTTTCCACAGCTTCTTAATACAATTTCTTCTAACATAATATCCTCCAATCCACATCGGTATGATTTTTCACACATTCTTTTTTTTGACACTTAAATCTATCCAATAATAAAATTCAACTGACGCCCTCCTGAGCTGACAGATAAATTATATACACGGTCGTCATAGTCAAGATATACCGCCTGAATATCATAGGAACCTTCTTCCACAAATAAGCTGTAGGTTCCGTTGGCATCACTCGTTGTTTCATAAGTTGTGCCATCGTTTACATTTACACATGTAATCGCTGCGCCTGTCACCGCATTTCCCTGTGCATCGGTAACGCTTCCGATAATCTTTCTTGGATCCGCAACATGTATATATTGACTAACATTTGCAACACGGCTGTTGTTCTCTTTGTCAATAGCCGTTACAAGCACCTCATATTCGCCGGTTCCGACTGCTGCACCTGACAGTGTACCATCTTCGTTCATACGGACACCAATTGGAAGACCGGATGCCACAAATATGTACTGTCCGCTTCCTCCTTTCGCTACAGCAAACGGCACGGAATCATTTTCAATTCCGGTTAATAATGTGACATCATCAGCCGCAGCTACTACGGTATCTTCACTTCCCACATATATGTGTACAACAAACAGGAAACTGGCTCCCATCTCATCGATGACATCTATCAGAAAATCCGATCCGACAAGTGCGGATGTCATCTTACCCGAAAATACGAGGGTGTTTTCCACACTTTTGCACTCCAGTCCATCAACCCCCCCCGTAATCGCATAGGATACATTTCCCGTACAGTAGTCGCTGACATCGACAACCTCCCGGATTTCATCGCCCACTTCATAAATCCAGTTCAAATTCTTTGGCATTCCATTCTTTTCATATGATGCCTGTACCGTCTTTGACTTTGTTCCATTTCCCGGAAGAGATGCAATGCGCACACGCACAAAAGAATCTTCTTTAATCGAATAATTGTCTGCCAAAGTTAAATCATAGGTTTTGTTGTCATAATTGCGGAATTTTCTTATTTCAAAAGTATGTAAGAACTTCCCGGCTTCATATTGTTTTCCATCGACAACGAAAGAATCTGCCTGCAGTACTTTCGCCTTATCCAAAGTCACCCGGACAACGTCAGTTGCCAGTACCTCTACCGATTCAATATTAATGGTATCCGGCGTTTGTACCTTCAGTTTATATTTTGCAGACTGACTGCTGCCTTCCACAGAAGTTGCCTTAATCGTAACACTTCCTGCTGCTATCGCCTTTATTTTACCGGCATCTGTCACCGTTGCAATTTTCGTATTGGAGCTTGACCATACAACGCCCTTGAAACTTCCGCTTGACGGTGTAATTATTTTCTTCAGCGTTTTGGTCTCTCCCACATACATGCTGCCGGAAGAAGCATCAAATTCAACCTTTGTCACCGGCTTAACCACCTTGACAGAAATCTTCGCTTTTATTTTACTGTTCCGTGCACTGGCAACCGTTACCTTACAGGAACCGGCTGCAACACCTTTTACATATCCGGCTGTTGTTACTTTAGCCACTTTCGTATTGGATGAAGTATATCTTACCTTTCGGTTTGCTGTCTTGTTCGGTGTGACCGTAACCGCTGTCGTGAGCTTGACTTTCTTTCCCTCTGCTACATGAACGATTTTTCCATAATTACTTTTTACAGTAACTTTTTTCACTTTTACTGCAGCCTCTGCCCTCGTCGTTCCAAGCACAAGTGTTCCAAAAAGGAATAACAGTAAAAAGCTGCAAACAAATTTATTTAATTTATTACACATTTATATCCTCCATTCTACTAAAAGCATGAATTTCCTTTTGCTTCTACAAACATTTTTTATCGTAGCATATTTTTATCTTTCTGTATAGTTTTTTCTTTATCCAATCAATTCACAGGCAGCCAAAGCCGCAACTGCCCCATCCGAGGCAGCTGTCGCTAGCTGACGAACTATTTTAGTACGGCAGTCTCCAGCGGTAAAAATACCTTCCGTGTCTGTCATGCAGTCTTCGCCAGCCAGAATATATCCTTTGTCGTCAAGTTCGACAAGATTTTCAAAATCACCATTATCCGGCATCTGTCCGATTGCAACAAAAAGCCCGCTCACCGGAAGTTCTGATATCTCCCCGCTTACGGTGTCACATATTTTCACACCGCTTAACACCGTATCGCCCATTAACTCCTGAACAACCGAGTTGACAATAACGACTACATTCTCTTTTTCGCGCAGATTTCCCAGAAGTTTTTCTTCTCCCCGGAATTCCTCTCTTCGGTGAATCAGATATACCCTGCGGCAATACCCCGAAAGAAACAGGGCATCCTCCAGTGCGGTATTTCCTCCTCCCACAACCGCTACATCTTTTCCCCGGAAAAACATACCATCACAGGTTGCACAGTAAGAAACACCCGCACCGGTCAGCACATCCTCTCTGTCCAGTCCAAGAGGACGGTTTTTGGCACCAGTGGCAAGAATAACCGTACGGGTCCGGTAACTCTGAATCGTTCCATCTGTATTTCGCGCAGTGACAAGTAAATAACTTTCTTCCCCTTTTTCCGCATTCTGACTTTCCCCATTGGCCACGCGCTCAATATGAATCACCTTTCCCAACCGATACTCGGCCCCCAGTCCTGTCGCTTGCTCATAAAGCCCTTTTGCAAACTCAAAACCGGATATTTTCGGAATCCCGGGATAATTTACGATTTCCTTTGAGTTGACAATCTGTCCACCATAACTTTTCTGTTCCAGCACAATTACCTTTTTTCCTGCACGCACTCCGTAAATAGCAGCCGAAAGGCCGGCTGTGCCTCCACCGGCAATCAAAATATCATACATCCGATAACCCTCTTTTTACACTTCTTCTACAATAACGCCAGAATTTCTTCTTTGCTTATAACGCCAACCGACCGGTTTGTCTCCTCCCCGTCTTTTATAACGACAAGCATCGGAATCGACATCACACGAAACTGCATAACAATTTCCTGCATATCCTCCTGGTCAACATTCAGTTTTGCCACCTTAATATCATCCCGTTCCTCTGCTACTGCATCCACTATCGGCGAGAGCATCTGGCATGGTCCGCACCATCCGGCCCAAAAATCAATCAGCACCGGTTTATCCGATTGAAGTACCTCCGACTCGTAATTTTCCTTTGTCAATGTTATTACTGCCATCATTCATTCCTCCATTTCTTCTTTCCTGATTATAGTTTATCCATTTCCTAATTGATTATCATAATCTCCACTCTGAAAATCATATCCAAAGAAGATGTCACAATTGTTTCAAACCTATTGTTTCCTATTGTCAGTATCTCATAAATACTCTTTCATCTCATCTTCTGCCCGACGGATTTCTGACTCGAAATCTCTGGCAGAAAGAAGCCGGCAGCCTTCTCCCCGTATAATAATCTGCTCCATTCCATCCGATGTCGCCACTGTAACATTATGCTTTTTGGCATTGTCATGTGCAAATTTTTCAATATACTGGTCTGCAGTTTCCGCTTCTCTTGTGTACACTACATGAATGTTATGATAAGAAAATATTTCCGTCCGGTGATTCTGTACACGATATGCATCAAAAACAAGAATAACCTGACACTTTCTAAATCCCTGATAATTACAGAGAATATCCATCAGCCGCCCTCTTGCAGCATCAATATTTACTTTTGAAAGCTCTGCTAACTCCTGCCACGAAAAAATAATATTGCAACCGTCTACCAGCAGATAATTATCTTTTTTCTCCTGATTTTTGCGTGGCTTGGATAAACCGGTTACCTTCGGGGTCAGGGAACGGACTTTGCTGCCGGAAATTCCTTTATGCGAGCCCCTTTCCCCTTTACGGTTTGCATGGGATGTCCGCATCAATATCGCATCAATCTCTTCAATATCCATCCATTCCTCAATCCGCCCGGCATAATTTTTTTTCTGCTCTGTTTCATCCTGCTCTCGTACCTCTTCACGCATTGCAAGATGCGCATAATCTTTCACCTGTTCCCAACTCACGGTAAACCCGGAACCGTGGGCGCAGAATACAGAACCGGAAGGATTTCCCGTATCCCGTTCCGGGTCATATCCTGTATTTTCAATAATTTCCTTTGCATTATGACAGGGACGATACCCTGCCAGCGAACAGAAAAGCCTGCCTCTCCCTTTTGTATAAGCGCTGACATCACGCGAATAATCCCGCATCTCAGCAACCGGAACCTCACCGGTCAAAACAGACATTCCATCCGTTCCCTGCTCCAGTGAAAATGTCCCCGACATCCGCTCCACATCTGTCATTGCCCGTCCCACGGACGAATCCGGAACCTCTAAATGAAATTCATAATATGGTTCCAAAAGAACGGACTCTGCCTGCATCAGTCCCTGTCTCACAGCACGGTAAGTTGCCTGACGGAAATCGCCGCCCTCCGTGTGTTTCTGGTGTGCCCGTCCGGCAATCAGCGTTACCTTTATATCGGTAAGTGCCGAACCGGTCAGAACCCCGCGGTGTTCTCTCTCCGTCAAATGCGTAAGAATCAGTCGCTGCCAGTTCTTGTCGAGCATATCCTCACTGCAGTCAGTGGCTATCTGGAATCCACTGCCCGGTTCTCCCGGTTCCATCCACAAATGTACTTCTGCATAGTGACGCAGCGGTTCAAAGTGTCCCACTCCTTCTACCTCACCGGCAATCGTTTCTTTGTACACAATATTTCCGGTGTCAAACGTCACATTTATCCCAAACCGCTCCGCAATCAGGCGCTGTAAAATTTCAATCTGCACTTCCCCCATTACCTGTGCCTGAATTTCCTGCAATTCCTCTCTCCACACAATATGAAGCTCCGGCTCCTCTTCCTCGAGCTGACGGAGTTTCGGCAGCATCACAGCCGGCTCACAGTCTTCGGGAAGCAGAATCCGGTAGGTGAGCACCGGTTCAAGCACCGGTTTTTCAGATTGTTTCTCGGCTCCCAGTCCCTCACCCGGATACGTCTGATTAAGTCCGGTCAGTGCACACACCATACCGGCCTCTGCTTCATTTACCGCCTCATAGCGACCTCCCGAATATATTCGTATCTGATTTACCTTTTCTCTCCACGCATTCTGTTCATCCGCAACCTCCATCCGCGCCTTCAATACGCCCCCGGTAATTTTCACATACGTCAGACGGTTTCCCTTCTCATCCCTGGCTATTTTAAATACTTTTGCACCAAAATCATCCGGATATCCCGGACTCTCGGTATAGTCTTCCATAGCTTTCAACAACTTTTCAACACCGTCCAGTTTTAAGGCTGAACCAAAAAAACACGGATACACCTTCCGCTGTCGTATCATAACCGGAATCATCTTTTCATCTACCATTCCCTCTTCCAGATACCGGTTTAAAACCGCCTCATCCACAAGAGCAAGATTTTCTTCAAAATCCGGATTATCCGTATCCGAAAAATCTACGATGGCATCACTCAGTCTGCTTTTGAGCTCAGCAATCAGTTTTTCTTTATCCGTCCCCGGCTGATCCATTTTATTGACAAATAAAAAAGCCGGTATCTGATATTTCATCAGAAGTTTCCACAAAGTCTCCGTATGTCCCTGCACACCGTCCGAACCACTGACAATGAGAATCGCATAATCAAGTACCTGCAGCGTTCTCTCCATCTCGGCCGAAAAATCGACATGCCCCGGTGTATCTAATAATGCCACCGATGTTTTCCCGATTTCAAACACCGCCTGTTTGGAGAAAATAGTGATTCCTCTCTCCTTCTCCAGATAATGTGTATCCAGATAAGCATCTCCGTTATCAACACGACCCATGGAACGGATTTTACCTGCCATATATAAAAGGCTTTCCGATAATGTTGTTTTGCCCGCATCCACATGGGCTAACAGAGCAGCGCAAATATGTTTTTTTTGTTTTTTTTCTGATGTATCGCTCAACAAAGATGCCCCTTTCTGTCAATTATCACGAACTGTCTCTGTCACGACATTTCATTTGATAAAATCAGTATAACAGTTTTCCTCCAAAATTACAATTTGTTTGACACAAACCATTTTATCAGATTTTCTTGTCTGCACTCCACTAATATGGTAAACTATATAAAATATTTCATGGAGAACGGGCAGGATGAGTAAAAAATGAGAACATCAAAGCATATTCCCAAACCACAAAAAGGACTGAATATTATAATTGTCGGATGCGGATGAACTGAATCTCCTCTGCTGCGTCATCGCCAAGCAGGTCGGGGATGACTGCGCCACCATCGCCCGCGTGCGGACACCGGATTACAGTATGGAAATCGGTTATCTGCGTGAAAAACTGGGCTTGACAATGGTCATCAACCCGGAACTGGAAGCAGCAAGGGAGACTTCACGTATTCTGTATCTTCCGACAGCACTGGAACTCAATTCCTTTGCCCATGGGCAGGCAGAAATCGTCAAATTCAAGATCCCAAAGAACAATATTCTGGATGGGATTTCGATCTCGGAGCTGGGTCGGACGGTCTTTCATGATATTCTTGTCTGTGCCGTAGAGCGCGATGGGGAAGTCACGATTCCAAGCGGTGGATTTCAGCTTCTGGCAAATGATATCGTATCCTTCGAAGGACGGGATCTCGTGACAACTTTTACAGCGGTTGCTGCTACAATCAATAATATCGGTCCCGGTCTCAACGAGGTTGGTCCGGCATGTAACTTTGGCATTCTCACCGGCTTTTCCAAATGGGTTCTGATCTTTGATATGCTTGCCGGAAGACTGGAGCTTTTCCCGCTACTGATACTCTTCCATCCGCATATCTGGAGAGATTTCTTTGGAAACAAAATAAAAAAGCGGCGACTGAGAAACGCGCCACTCCAAGAATCGCATAGCGATTCTTGCTCCGCAAAGGTCGAACTTTCCTATACGATAAAAAAGCGGCGACTGAGAAACGCGCCGCCACTCCGCAAAGGTCGAACTTTCCTAACCGAAAAAAAGGTACGCCAGAAAACACGCACCCTTTTGTAATCATTTTTTAAATCGCATCCAGCGCCTGTGAGAGGTCGGCAATCAGATCTTCTTTATCCTCCAGTCCACAGGAAATACGCACAAGACCGGCAGGAATTCCTGCTGCCAGAAGCTGCTCATCGTTCATCTGACGGTGAGTAGATGTCGCCGGATTCAGGCAGCATGTTCTGGCATCGGCCACATGTGTCTCAATAGCTGCCAGTTTCAGTTCTTTCATAAATGCTTCTGCTGCCGGACGTCCCCCTTCTAATTCGAACGACACAACTCCACAGCCTCCATTTGGCATATATTTTTTCGAAATTTCATAATAAGGATCACTTTTTAGTCCCGGATAACTCACATGAGAAACTTTTGGATGTTTCTCCAGAAACTCTGCCACTGCCAGTCCGTTTTCCACATGGCGAGGCATACGCACATGCAGAGATTCCAGACCGAGATTCAGAATATATGCATTTTGAGGGGACTGGATACAGCCGAGGTCACGCATGAGCTGTGCCGTACACTTTGTGATAAATGCCCCTTCTTTTCCAAATTTCTCCGCGTAGGTAATGCCGTGATAGGACTCATCCGGTGTACACAGTCCCGGGAACTTGTCCGCATGTGCCATCCAGTCAAAATTGCCGGAATCAACAATCGCGCCACCAACAGCAGCACCATGTCCGTCCATGTATTTTGTCGTTGAATGTGTCACAATATCTGCTCCCCATTCAATCGGACGGCAGTTAACCGGTGTTGGAAATGTATTGTCTACAATCAACGGCACACCATGACTGTGGGCTGCCTTCGCAAACTTCTCAATATCCAGAACCGTAAGTGCCGGATTGGCAATTGTCTCACCGAATACTGCCCTCGTATTCTCGCGGAAAGCCGCATCCAGTTCTTCTTCGGAACAATCCGGCGAAACAAATGTCACATCAATTCCCATCTTTTTCATTGTCACTTCGATCAGGTTAAAAGTTCCTCCATAGATAGAGGAAGAAGAAACGATATGACTACCATTCTGGCAAATATTGAACAGGGCAAAGAAATTGGCCGCCTGTCCGGAAGAAGTCAGCATAGCCGCCGTCCCACCTTCAAGCTCCGCTATCTTTGCAGCCACATAATCATTGGTCGGATTCTGCAGACGAGTATAAAAATAACCTTCTGCTTCCAGGTCAAACAGTTTTCCCATGTCCTCACTGGTATCGTATTTGAATGTAGTGGACTGGATAATAGGAATCTGTCTTGGTTCGCCATTGCCCGGTGTATAACCTGCCTGTAC
>JAXEJU010000024.1:0-4133 GCA_034101395.1 Eubacterium sp.
TATGTTTCAAATGTACGAGCAATATATGGTTCTCATTTGCGTCAAATAATTTTATATGGTTCTTACGCTAGAGGCGATTACAATTCGGATTCTGACGTGGATGTTATGATTTTGTTGGATTTATCAGATATGGATATTAAAGGATATAGACACCAACTTTCAGATATGACGTTTGATTTTAATATGGACCATGATATGGATATCAAGCCAATCGCGAAAAGTGAAGAGCATTATCAGAAGTGGGTTGAGAATTATCCGTTCTATGCTAATGTCAATAGAGATGGGGTGACTCTATATGCAGCCTAATGATGTGGGAACACAAAGGGATTTGGTTTTATATCGCAACAGTAGAAGAGGTCGAAGAACAGATTGCTGTAGCGGAGGAATTTATTCAGATGGTTGAAGACTATTGTAATCAACATTTGGATGATATTTTGTAATAGTATGTTATGCAAAAGGCTCATTACCAAATAAGGTAGTGGGCTTTTTTTGTTGGTTTGATGGACGATGTTGCCTGAACAGAGAGAACGCCTGGAGTTTTATGCCAAGAAGTACGGATTAACCAAAACACAAGTAGTCTTAAAAGCTCTTGAAAAACTCTATGAGGAAGAAGAGACAAAGTGCAAAAACACCTCCATTTAATGTGAAAAACGGAGCATCATTTAATGTGCTAAACAACATGAGGGATAAGAAAAAAATTTGTTTTACCCCTTGACAAAGGTCACTTCATAACAGAAACTTATGAAGTTCGTGAGAGAAACTAAATTTTCACTTTACGGAAAAAGGATTGCTATAGTGGAATAATAATGGTATAATAATGCCATAAAATATAGGAGGTGGATAATATGCCACAAATTATTCCAATAAAAGATTTGAAAAACACATCTAAAATTTCGGATTTATGCCATAAAAGCCAAGAGCCAATCTATATTACCAAAAATGGATATGGTGATATGGTTATTATGAGTATGGATATATATGAAAGTACAATGAAGCAAATGAATATTTTACGAGAATTGGAGATTTCCGAGAATCAGATAAAAGAAGGAAAGGTAAAAGATGCGAAAAGCTCTTTAGCATCTTTACGGGAACGATATGAATTATAAGATGATTATTACTGAGAGGGCAGAAGAACTGCTAGATAATCTTGTTTGTTATCTTCTCTATCAGATAAAACATGTATACTATTCAAAACCAAAAATCTCATCTATAATTTAATTATACAAACCTCTTCTGACGAGTTTTAGGATTTCAAAAATACATATTCCCGACGCAGTGCTTAACAAACCCGGAAAGCTGGACGACAGCGAGTTCGCTATGATGAAGTCCCATGCCGCTGCGGGCGGAAAGATTATCGACCGAGTTGAAGACAGCGTAGGTGACATCAACTATCTGCGAATTGCAAAGGAGATGGCGGAATACCACCATGAGCGAATGGACAGAAAAGGCTATTCTCACGGCATAACGGGCGAGGAAATTTTTAGCTGCAGGTGTAATAATTGTCAGATTTTGATGTAAAAGAAAAAAACAATTCTATCGTGTATGACAATCTGTTTTATATTGAAAAAAGACATGATTTCTGCTATACTCTAACTTAAATCTCTAATTAAAAAAACGATGAAAGATTTGCAGAGAGTTTTGAGAAGATGATAAGGAAAAATTACAAAAAAACAAAAACAGCGTGTTATTTAGGATTTATTACGCAGGCAGTTGCTGCTAATTTTGCACCTTTACTATTTCTGAAATTTCATATGGATTACAATATTTCCCTTGGAAATATTGCTATGATATCAACATCCTTTTTCTTTACCCAGCTTTTGGTAGATTTGTTTTGTGCCAGATATGTGGACAAAATTGGATATAGGGTATGCATTGTTGCTTCTGAAGTATGTTCGGCTGCAGGCCTTGTTGGTTTGGCATTTTTACCGGAAATAATACCATCTCCGTTTATTGGTATTATAATAAGTGTAATTTTATATGCGATTGGAAGCGGCTTGATTGAGGTTTTAGGAAGTCCTATTGTGGAAGCCTGTCCGTTTGAGAATAAGGAGGCTACCATGAGCCTTCTGCATTCCTTTTACTGTTGGGGAGCAGTTGGAACGATACTTGTTTCGACCGTTTTCTTTCTGCTATTTGGAATTGACAGTTGGAAATGGCTTGCTGTGATTTTCGCATTAATTCCTGCTATCAATAGTTACAATTTTGCTACTTGTCCGATTGAATCATTGGTAGAGGAAGGAAAGGGAATGGGAATCAGAAATTTATTTTCAAATCCCATGTTCCTGATTGCCATTGTGCTGATGGTCTGTTCCGGAGCATCTGAGCTTGCCATGGCACAATGGGCATCTGCGTATGCAGAATCAGCCCTGGGTTTTTCAAAGGCAGTGGGAGATATTGCCGGACCTTGTATGTTTGCTGTGACGATGGGGGTTTCACGAGTGTTGTTTGGAAAAGCCGGTCATAAAATGAACCTGAATAGGTTTATGATAGGTTCCGGTATCTTATGCTTTGTATGTTATTTGTTAGCGTCATTTTCAGAAAATCCGATTATTGGACTTGCCGGATGTATTGTATGTGGGTTTTCTGTAGGAATCATGTGGCCGGGAACAATCAGCATCTCTTCCAAGGCATTTCCAACAGGAGGAACTGCAATGTTTGCGCTTTTAGCAATGGCAGGTGATCTTGGAGGAAGCATAGGTCCTGCCGTTGTCGGAAAGGTTGCGGACATGTTTGGAGGTAGTATTCATGTGGGTATGCGCATTGGACTCCTGTTCCCAATTATATTATGCTTTATGCTGTTTTTATTCCATATACTGAGCCACAATGCGAATTGTAAAAGAAGCAGCCGGGCGAAGAAATGAAATGTTAGGAGTCTGATATGGGAGATAAAAAAATAACGATTATTTCGAACAAAAGGACGATAGAATTGAATACTAGTCAAATCCTTTATGTGCAAATGGGAGGAAATTGGGCATTTATTCATACTTCGGACGGACATGTGTATCAAACGAGAATTACGTTGTCAGAGTTGGAGAAGCAGCTTGGCAATCGGTTTGTCAAAGCAAACCGAGGATGTCTTGTGTCGGTTTTGGCTATTCATAATGTTACGGATACCATCAATCTATGCAACGGTGAGTCGCTTGGTTATGTAATTAGAAAGAAAAAGGAAATACTCCATAGCATTCAGGAAAAACAAGAGGATTTGATTGGAAATTTTGAACTGAAGGGAACACTGGATACCAAGGATCAATACCATGAGTATTATCGGTCGTTTGACAACCTGCCCATAGCTTTTGCAGATATTGAGATGGTATTTGACCGGGGGATTCATGCGGTGGATTGGATTTTTCGATATGGAAATCCGGCATTGGCAGATTTGGAAAAAGTTCCATTAGAAAAACTTATAGGTTCTTCCTTTGGCAGTTTGTTTCCTAATATGGATTCCAAGTGGCTGCGAAGCTATGAACGGGCCGCCCTGTATGGAGAGACCTTGAAAATCATTGATTACAGTCCGGAGATTGATACCTATTTGGAGGTTATTTGTTTTCCAACCTTTCAAGGACATTGCGGCTGTATGTTATTTGATGTTTCGAAGATGCAATCCTCACGGGAGGTCACAGATTCAGAAAAAGCATTGGCATTCTATTTTCAAAAACTGGTAAATTTTGATGTTTAATATGACGAAGGCGCCTGATAAGGCGCTTTTTTGTTGTTTTGTCACAATGAGTGTGTTTGTTTGTCACATAACATGTCTATTCGTCACAAAAAACTTGAAAAAATATTTGAAACATAGTAAATTATACATAGTTTTGTGTTTTTGGAAGTATTACATGACAAGCAATATAAAAAGGAAAGGAGATTAGTGTGAAAGAAAGTAGAGGAAGACCATAAATTGGCGCACTTGAATAAGCTGTCTAAGGCAGGCAACTTTTTAAAGTGTTATAGAGTTAGAAAATTAAATCAAGAAGCTAATGGTTCATCAGGAGGAAGTAATCCCTCTCGTTGCAATAGTTTCTTGGCTTGCTTGATAGCTTTCGCCTTTTGTTTTTCAACAAGAGCTACAGGCATATCAATTTTGTAAAGATCGCTCGGATTCCATTGTTCACCAGTAGACAGCATATGGTAGATAGCGG
>JAXEJU010000025.1:0-22544 GCA_034101395.1 Eubacterium sp.
ACTTTATCGGCAATGTCGTCAATTGAACAACCATCTGCTTTCAAAAGCAGGATACGAGCTCGGTTTACAGTTTGAGCCTGAATAGTGCGGGCACGAGTTTGTGTTTCGAGATATTTTCGGTCTTCTACAGTAAGATTGATAGTACTTGGTTTTCTTCCCATAAGTACAATGCCTCCATCAGTTGATATATACATTGTACCATGGAAAAGAAATATAGTCTATTTATTTTTAAAACGTTATACTAATTCTGCTTCCTTTGTATTTACATTTGGACAGTGTACAAGTTCTGCATTTCCTGTCAATGTGACAAGTGCAGCCTGATGCCCCACTTCAAGTTCAGACAGGCTCACTTTAACACGTTTTTCAAAGTTGTCCGCATTTACCAGTTTCATATAAACACTGGATTCATCCTTTGTCACCGAATGGTATACATCACGGTTATATGCTTCCAGTTTCCCATCAATAACTGCCTTCTTCAATCCATCGTCCTCTGCATAATAGCAGGAAATCTGTTCTCCGGAATCATGTCCAAAATCAACTGTCTCACCAAAACATGCTCTCAGATTACCGGCAAATACACTGGAAGAATAATCCCCCATTGTATAGCCTTCTTTTCCGTCTTTAAACACTTTGAGCCCGGTTCCATGAGCTCCATAACCTACACAGTATTCATGCAGAGACAACGTCTCCATCGAAAAGTCATTTTCCGATACACCCTGTAGACCGGCTCCCACAAAAATTTCTGTATTCTCCTCTTTCTTATCGACAGTAAGAACCACTGTGTAATTTTCCCATTCCGGCTCATTTAGATAAAATCCCTGTCGTAATGACGATGTCCCCGGTATAGTAAGTCCGGCTTCCGTCACCTGACATCCTGTTATATCCAGATTAAGCGGTAATAACCGGCTGCTCAACGGCTTCGAAAAATCCTGTTCAAAGAGAATATTTCCAGAAACATTATCCGTCACGGTGATTTTTTTAAGAACAGCTTCTCCACAAGCTGCTGCAACTGTAACACCGCCACATGGAACACCTGCCGTTTTCTTTCCGTTCTCATAAGTCTCATAACCTGTGGCAAGAAGCTTTGTTCCTATATACTCCGCAAACATCTGCTGAACATAATAATTTGGTGTGCGCCATACGGATTCATTATCAAACCAGATGGCATCCGGTGTCCAACGGTACGTTCCATCGGTCACTACTTTATTAAACAGAGGTGCAGTCGCAGCCAGACGAACGACATCCGAATTCTTTTCAAATCCGGTCATAACAGCAGCCTCTGCAATCGCTCCCGCCAGTGTATTTTTATCACTGGAAGCATATTCCCCGACAAAAACTTTTGATACCTGGTCTTCTACCAGCTCGCCATTCTGATAAGGACGATAATAATAATTATAGCGGTCTGCATTTTCAAGAAGATACTCATTGGAGCGGTAATAATGTTCATCAACGATTGTTCCCAGATAGTTCTTTTCATGCGAATACCAGGTCACATCCTTATACCCCGTACGACAGCCAAACAAAATATTTGCTTCCTGCCAGATTCTGAATCTCTTTCACGTCTACCGCCGTCTGCCTGAGTTCACGCAGCCGTCTGTTATCCCGGTTGTCATAATCCAAAATTCCATGCCAGTATATCTCGGTTCCAAAAACTGCTGTCCGCCACCCGAAATACCCTATATAATCTGCGCCGTGGGCAATCGCCTGCATCGTCCATGAACGAAGCTGACCGGGAACCGGCATCTGCATTTTCATCCGGCAATTCCACCCGCCCGCTCCTGTCTGCTGCTCCATAATTCCAAAAACAGAAGAAACGCTCCGGGTTCTTGTGAGATTTCGCGATGAATTCCGGTCTTTCATGCCGTTTGTTTTTTCCGGCTCCAGTATATTTTCAAATGCAAATGCCGGGTAGTTGTCAAATGTAATAAAATCAAGTGTATCATCCACAAGTTTTGGGTAGTCAATATGCCGAATTTCAGGATATGTTTCACTGAGCCATAATGGAGGGGTTGCCGTAGGCGTACAGAAAATAACCTTCATTCTACGCAAGTCGTCTTCCCACATTTTCTCAGACCAGTGCTCCGGATAATAGCACACTCCAAGTGTAATATAATTTCTGTGCAGTTTCCCATTTTTCACACGAATCTCCATTCATTTTCTACAACAACTGGCTCAATTGTTGCAGTAACATTTGATACTGTTTTATCGTCTCATCATGGTGAAGCCGGATAAATTCAATATTATCATCTTTCGCTGCCTGTTCCAGTTGTTTTGCTTCTTCCGATAATTCCACGGCTCCAATTGAAAGCGAAGTACTCTTCAATGCATGAATCTGAATCCGGTAATTTTCCCAATCCTCTCCGTCGTACATCTCCGTCAGTTCCGGAATTTTGTTTCCTTCCATATAATCACGCAGCATCTCTTTATAGAAATCCTCATCCTCTGCGCAATAAGTGAGTCCTGTCTGAACATCCAAAAAGTCCAGCTTTTCCAGAAAGGTTTTTTCTACGGTTTCTTCTGCTTCTTCTGTTTCCTCTTGTTTTTTCGGTTCTACCCATGTAGTCTCTTCACTCTTATACATTACCATCTCCGGCGGCAAATGTTTGGAAACCATCTCTTCGAGTTCATTGGCACGTACCGGTTTTGACAGATAGTCACAAAATCCCTCTGACAGGTACTCTTCTTTTGCTCCCATAATGGCATTTGCTGTAAGCATGATTACCTTTGCATCTTTACTTGGATAGTCTTCCATTTCCATCATCCGGTGAAGAGTTTCAATACCATCCATTTCCGGCATCATATGGTCAAGCATTATTAAATGATATGTTTTTCTCTTTATCATGTCGAGACACTGCTTACCACTTTCAGCCGTTTCAATCTGGATTTCTGTACTTTTGAGGAGTCCCTGAATAACCTTAAGATTCATTGGCACATCGTCCACCACAAGAATCCTCGCCTCCGGAGCAATAAAGCTTTCTTTATAGTCCTTCATTTTTTCCATATTTTTACGGTATCTCTCGGCAAAATCCCCAATTTCTTCATCTGATATTATCTTCTGTGGGAACTCAACATAGAAAACAGAACCCTTTCCGTACTGGCTTTCCACCCAGATTTTTCCGTCCATCAGTTCCACAAGCTGCTTCGTAATTGCAAGTCCCAATCCGGTTCCTTCTATATTCCGGTTCCGTATTTCCTCCACCCTTTGGAAAGAATCAAACAGCTTTTTCATATTTTCTTCTGCAATTCCAATTCCGGTGTCTTTTACTGCCACACGTAAATTAATATAATCTCCCGATCTTTCCCCGGTCATTTGAAGTGTCACATGGCCCTGCTCAGTATATTTCACTCCATTCGTCAACAGATTTGTTATAATCTGGCGAATGCGTACTTCATCTCCATACAGACGGGATGGCAGTAATGGATCGTTTTCCACATGTAGCTCCAGATTTTTTTCTCTTGCACGCATGGCTATCATATGGTAGCAATCATTTAATACCGATGCCAGATCATACTCAACAGGCAGAATCTCCATCTTCCCGGATTCTATTTTGGAAAAATCAAGTATATCATTGATCAGAGACAACAAACTTCGTCCTGCACTTTGAATATCCTGTGCATACTCTGTTATATTTCCACTTTTACTTTCCCTGAGAATCATTTCATCCATCCCGAGTACTGCATTTATCGGAGTCCGAATTTCATGAGACATATTGGCAAGGAACTGGACCTTTGACTGACTGGCAAGAATTGCCTGCTGTTTTTCTTTCTCAAGCCTGAATACATCCTGTATCGTGCTAAATGCTGTCAAAAACAAAAGTCCTAAAAGCCCCAGTGAAAGGATTGTGCCATTGAACGAACCCGAACGCTGAAAATAAAGTCCGATTTGTACAATGGCAGCTGTCAGGGTACAGCCAATTCCGATTGCTATAAAAAAATAATCGCGTATTTTATGTGTAAAAATATCCATTATCAAGGTAATAGCAATAACCAGAATGGTAAGAATACAAGACCCTGCCATCAGCACAATGGTATCCGTAAAGTCTTTTATATTGGCAAGCTGCAGCCCCGTACAAACGACAAAATCGATAACGGATAATATTCCCATTACAAAAAACACCTTATGATAACGTCTCTTCTGTATAATATCCATGAAAAACAGAAATGGAAATGGAAGAAGCATAATCATATAAAATGTAATTTCATTCAATACTGATACATTCGGGAATAGTATTTGACGGATTCCACTATTACCAAGAATCCAGACAGCCGCCAGAAGAACTACCCATCCCATAAATTCCATCGCAATTCTTCTCCGGTAAACAATCCACAAAAAAACGCTGACTATGATAGCAAAAACACTGAGCAGTATCATCGCTAAAGATATGATAAACTCCGCACTGTTCTTTTCATAAAATTTTTTCCAGATTCCCATCTGATTTCCATAATATACTTTGCTGAACGTACCGGAATAATCCGTATCTGTCTGGCTGTAAAGAGTCAGTATTTTCCCCGCATCCTCCGGTCTTAGTTCTACAAAAACATAACTGCCTGAACTGCTTTTGCCAAAAAGGCGGGAACTATCTGTGGAATATTCCTGCCGCAGCTGTCCATCTATGTATATCTCAAAATCCTGTCGATTGCTCCAAAAACACATGCTCATACCATTTGGAATCGGAAATGGCAATGTCGTTTCCAAATGTACTTTTTCATTGCGCTTAACTTCGTATTTTCCGGGCATCTCTACTTTTTCACTAGTTCCATCTGCCAAATACCGAATCCATTCTCCGGTATACACTTCACAGCGGTACTCTTTGTCTAAAGATTGTGAAGGCAAAAGAAGCTCTCCCAGTAAAAAATACAGGAAAACAGCTACTATAAGAATTCTAAATATCAGTTTTATACCATCGAAACCTTTTTTCTCTGTACTTCTCATACGACTTCTCCATTCTGTTATTTTTCATACAAAGCAGAACCGCACCTGCCATTTTCTTTCACTTTGTAAAGAGCGTCATCCGACTTTTTATAAATGTCTTTAAACTGGTCTCCTTTTTCGGCAAAGGAAATCCCCACGCTGAGAGATATTTTTGGCAAATCACTTTCCGGATGCAGGAGTTCATGATTTATTTTCTCAATCCGTTCTGTTATGTAGGATGCATTTTCTCTGGACACCCCGTCAATCCATACAGCAAACTCGTCGCCACCGAGACGTCCCACGACATCTTGTGTTCTGAATTTTTCTTTCAGAACAGCAGCTACCTGTTTTAAGACAGAATCTCCTGTTTCATGACCATATCCGTCATTGACCGATTTGAATTTATCGACATCAATCAGAAGAAAAGCCCCCTTAAACCCGGATTTTTCTTATTCACATGTATCCTCCATAGCAATTAAGTAGTTCTATTTTACCACAATAATTATAAGTTTTCTACTGTTTACTGTCAAATTTCTCTTGCCTGCTTCACAAAAAAATATTATGATAAGCTATGAAAGAAACTTTCAGAATGGAGGAAATCATGGAGCAAAATACAATATTAGAACTCATGAAAACGCTGGCTTCAGAGGCCGGATCAATTATTATGGATATCTATAACACAGATTTTTCTGTTGATTACAAAGAAGATGAATCTCCTCTCACACTGGCAGATAAAAAAGCCAATGAACATATTGTTTCAGCATTAACAAAAAAATACCCGGAATATGCGGTTCTTTCTGAAGAAATAAAAGACGACAAGAGTAGAATATCGAATCCATACTGTTTTATCGTTGATCCTTTGGATGGAACAAAAGAGTTTGTGAAGAGAAACGGACAGTTTACGGTAAATATTGCCCTTGTTTACGAAACACACCCTATTCTCGGTGTTATCTATGTACCGGTAACCGGAGATTTATATTATGCATCTACTGATGAAGGCGCATTTATCAAAAGCGGTTCTGACGGCTCGGTGCGTAAACTGCAGGTTTCCGACAAAACAGACAACCTAATCTGGGTCGGCAGCAAATCACATTCGTCTGAAAAAGAAGCCTCTCTCATTGACGCGCACAAAGACATAATATCGGAAACCATATCTGCGGGCAGTTCGCTAAAAGGATGTATGGTCGCAGAATCCAAAGCAGATGTGTACTATCGTTTTGGTCTCACTTGTGAATGGGATACCGCCGCTATGCAGTGTATCGCCGAACAATCCGGTGCAATTGTCCGTCAGATGGATGGCACGGAACTTGTTTACAACAGAGAGAATACGTTAAATGAAAAAGGCTTTTACATTGTCAATCGCAAAGAAAATATCTGGATGCCACAATAACTCAATCAAAAAAAGGGGGTGCTCCCCCTTTTTTTTGATTGAGCGGCTTTCATCCACCGCTTTCTCATTCTCCTTTTCCCATAATAATCCATGGTGCAGGTTCCTGTTTAAAGGAATGACTGCTTGAAAGTCTTGATACTGCCACCTGAATTGTTTCTACATCTGTAATACCATATTTTCCAAGTATCTCAGCAGCTCCTGCTGCCACATGGAAATCCAGTGTGTACATAACCACCTTAATCTGCGGGTTTAGTTTCGTCAGGCAGGCAAGCTCCTGCTCCATGCTCGCAGATGCCACCATAAACACCATCGAAGGCACCGGACACTCTTTCATACTTTCTTCATCTACATGGTCAATTACAATTACATTCTGAAGACCAAAATGCTGGATGTTGTCCTCCATTGTCTCACGGTCTGACCTGCTGTACTCCACAGCAATAATGTTACCCTCTTCTGCAATTAATGCTGCCTCAATCGCAATGCTTTCTCCCCCTATTACACAAATGTCATCCTGTGTATCTACCGCCATTTTATTTAAAATAACAGAGCGGATTTCACTCCCCACATAGTGAATGGAACCTTTTCGGAACAATTCATTTCCGATGCCGATTTTGGCAGTATTTCTTGCATCCGGATTAATAATCAGCATGCCGGCTGAGGCATTGATTCCACGATTAATCATATCCTTAACCTTGCTGTTTAAAATCGGACCTTCCGGCTCTGAGCCCTCATTATACCAGACATCACATTCTCCCAATCCCGCATTCCAAAGCCGATAAAAAATATCCTCAATGCCGGCATTTGAAAAAACCATAGTCGTCTTATGGGATTCAACGGTTGGTATCACATTTTTATTTTTCTTAGTAATATCAATCATTTTCACGTGTTCCAAATCCACCGTCGTGTTTTTCGCATAATACTGCAGCCATGATAAAATCACTTCGTTTGTAAAAATATGCTGTTCCATATGCAGTCCTCCTTGTATAGTTGCTGTTTTCATTATACCTTTTTCGACACCTGTATGCAATGTTTCTTTTTTACTGTAGTAGTTGAATAACGGAGGACGTCTGCTGGTTTGCCTGTGTCAACATTGCCATGCCCGCCTGCTGTAAAATGCGGGTTTTGGCATATTCCATCATTTCCTTCGCCATATCCGTATCACGGTCACGCGATTCAGAAGCCTGCAAATTTTCGGCAGTATTGTTATTGCCTTTCACAGTATATTCCAATCGGTTCTGTCTGGCACCATATTTGCTACGACAGTCATTCAGGTAAGTAAGCGCATTATCCAACCGTCCAAGCGCTTTCTCAGAATTTTTATACTTACTGATTGTGATTGAATTAATTCCCATGCTCATTGTACTCAGACTGAAACGTTCCAGTTCCATTATCTGATTTGCATTTGCCCCAATTTGCAGTATCATCCCGGAATCATAACCGGTTCTTCCTTTCATTTCATAAAATAAATCCGTTTTTGCCGGTCCGTGAATATTTCCTATGGTATGTTTTCCCACTTTGTTATGAGATATCCGCAACGAATCGTTAACCATCGAAGCATTGATTGGAGCTGTTTTACCACTATTATCCGGCTGTAAAAAAAGCTGGTTCAGAATATCTACAAAATCCGCGCCGGTATAACTTCCTTCCGGTACTGTATATGTATAGGTAATTCCATCCACATCTATTGAAAATTCATTTTTTCCGGGTTCAACTTCTACACCGTTACTATAATCTTTAGTAACTGTAATATATGCCGGTATTAAATCTCCTTCCGTTTTATAGAAAATTTCAAACAGAGAACTTCCTGCGAGCCCATCAATTTTATAATTTCCCGGTGGAAGTTTCACATCCGGATTCAGGAAAAAATCAAGTGCATTTTTATCATCTGCTCCGATTACACCGGTATCATATCGCCCCACCGCGACTTTTAACATTCCTTCGGGCAGTCCCGCCGCTACAACCTGTTCATCAATCTTTTTCTGCAACATTCTCACCAGCTGATCTGCGGAATATTTCCCCGGATCCAATGTCATACTTAATGTATGTACGGTATTGTCAATTGTCAAATCAATACTCAAAGTGTCACTTACATTTTTCTGGATATTGTTGATCTGGTTATTTACATTCCTCCTTCCAATAATATATGTATCACTGATTACCTGTTTCCCGGCTGTATAATCTGTCTTCTCCTTTGACTGCCTGATTGCCGTTCCATTCAGAACATATTCATAAAAACTTCCGGAGGTATTATTCAAATAATATTCATCGCCATACAGATCTGACTTTATGCTAATACCGCCCGTGGAGGTCAATAATACCGTGAGTTTATCTGCACCAATAGCATCGTCAATTTTCTGCTGAAGTTCCTGCTTCATCTGCTCCGGCGTATAATCCCCAGATGCAAAAGTAATATCTGCAATCTGCTGACCACCCGGACTGTTATATACAAAATGAAATTCATTATTTCCACTGTCAAGAGTAACAGGAGAGGGAAGTGTGGCACCGGATGTAAGCGTATAATAACTGATTGACGCTTTTCCTTCCTTCTTTGTTGGATTTGTAATCTCGACATGGGAATCTGACGGAAAAAGCACAGACCCAGGTCTGGAGGTAACTGTCAATGGATAGGAGCTGGATGATGATGAACCCGTCAACACAAGTTTCTCATTCTGAATACTTGCCGTCACATCCGGTGTAATCACTGTATTTTCTCCAAATATTGCATTTCCGGCATCCCCGCCTATGGAGTTGTTCACCCGGATCGACACATCACTTCCCGCAGCTGCTGTCGTGAAAGTCGGAATTCCCGAACTGTTTACCCGCACTGTCACATCACCGCCAAAAAGATCATTCATTTTCTGAACGAGCTGATTCCTCGAATAAGCCCCGGACGGAATTGATATTGTACGGTTTGCCGTGACACCGCTTTGCGTCAACTGGACGCTGAAATCATTTTTCCCCGGCTCTATAGTTACCGTATCCTGTATCGGAATGTTCAGGGTAGCACTGGCCGCTGTATTCCGAATCAGATTTCCAAAAAAAGCCTCACCTATCGTGCCACAGTCCGCAGTATCAAACTTCAGATAAGAATCACTCCCCTTCGCCTCTGCTGTCTTAAACTGCAGATAGCTGCCGGAAAGAGACGCGACAATGCCATAGCTGCCAAGTTTTGTATTCAACTGGCTCACCAGGGCATCTTTTGTGTATGTTCCTGTATCTAACATAACATTTATGTGGTCATTCCCCACCCACATAGACAAACGGTTATTGGAACTGTCCAGCACAACTGAATTCTGTAGCGCCCTCGAAACCGTTATCTGCGCCGGTGTCATATTAGTCCATGTCTTATCCAGGAATGAAGAGTCCTTCGTGGAATTGAATTGCATGGTAATATTTTTACCTTCCTTATCCGACGTAAAGACAAGTTTATCTGTTCCACTCAGCGTAACATGCACTTTATCGGTTGGACTCATGATAGTGGAGTCCAGTTTACTATTCAACTGTTCTGCAAGCTGCGCCGGTGTATAAGTTCCGTGGTCAAGCTGCGTTGTATACGTGTGACCATTCATTGTAATTACAAAGGTGTCGTTGTCGGCTGTTACCGGCACTGATGTACGGTGATAGGACGGAAGGGTAAGAGTATATGTCGCCGGTTTCGCATTTTCTATCTCTGTAGAACCATCAGTCATCCCCCCACTTCCGTGGACATTACAGTTAATATTTGTTTTTGAAGTAGTTCCCCGATTGCTATACGAATAGTTTCTGTCCGTCGTCGTTCCTACTCCATAACCGCTATATACATTATCCTGTGTAGTTGTTGTCCCCTTTAACTGCTGGGTAATGATATCCGTGAGAGAATCAGCATCATAGGTTCCCGGCGGAATCGTCACGGTCTTCCCCACATTATCTACCGAAACACTCAGTTTCTCATTCTGGCTTACTGTCAGCGGAAAGGTAATTTTGTCGAGTGTAACCGATGGCGGATTGCCCGTATCGGTTATCTTTCGCGTCGTATATTTAGTAGTTTTACCGACAAACAATGTGTCGTATCCAACCGCATATGGAGTGGTATCTGTTCCTGCAAAATTTATTTTGGTCACACTTTTATTTCCCGATGCCGGTGAAAATCGAATAGCACCATTGACTGTCGAAATCTGCAGTTTTCCCTTGATACCAGTAGAGGCTCCCGCACCGTTAATCTGATTGTCAATTTCTGCGATTAATTCCGATACGGAACTATAAGTCTTTTCTGTCAGCTTTACCGTATAGACTGCCGTACTTTCACTGAGCGTACTTCCATTGGAAATCTGTTCTGTCACCTGTAACTGAAACGCACTGTTTGTACCATCCAGAGAGAGCGGAAAATCTTCTCCGGCAAAAGAGCGCCCCCCTGTTAAATACGGTGCTGTATAACTATAACTGCCCTTACTTATGCTTACTTTTTTCCCCTGATCGGTATACGTTCTGTTAGTAAACAAAGTTTCATAGGCCGAACTCCCTGGTATATCAAATTCTATTTTGCTATCCAGTCCGCTTTCATTTGAGGTAATCTGCAGTCCATAAAATGTAAGGTTATTTCCATTGACAGAACGCACGGTCTGATTATAAAAAGCAACTTTGACCTGGTCTTCTGTCTTTCCTGCGTTTTTCAGCTCTTCATTTATTTTCGTCTGTAGAGCCGTAACCATTTCATTAATTGTATAATCACCGCTTGGCAGTGTCAGTTCAACATAGGGGTCGGTATCCTTCATATTCACCTTAAAACGCAGTGTGTTATTCGTCGAACCGATATGAAATCTATTGTAAGAATTGACATCGCTTAGGGGCAGCACAGCTCCACCTTTAAATGCCGCCGGCGAGGTGGTTACTTTTCCGTACTTCGTATTATCATAAAATACCGATACACGCACATCACTTCCGGGGTCGTCAATTTCAAACATATTTCCTTTGAGTCCGGTAATAATTCCATCGTCTCCGCCTACCTGAATCGAACGGTCTCCGTATTCCTTCGCAGTCATCCCGGTACCCGCCAGCTCCCTATTCAGATAATCAATCATTTCCTCTCTTGTATAGAGTCCGGGTGCAATTGCAATATCTATATTCTGTGAACTGCCGTCAAAATTTTCTATTGTAAATTTGAGTTCATTATTCCGTCCGTCCACGAGCAGTGGAAATCTTGGGTCAAAAACGGTTGTTCCAATGAGCGAACCAACCTCTGAGCCTTGAAATTCATCAAAAAAGAGATACGACAGACCACCTGATATATCATTTATTTTCTCGCCATCACGCAAAATCATATTGCAGCATCCGTCATCATCATACTCCAGATAAAGGCCGTCTGCTGCATCTCCCATTGCTGTCACCACATCATCCATGGTATCTATCAGTTCCTGTGTCGTATACGTTCCCACCGGAATCGTCAACGTCATCTGCTTTTCCGGCTCGCTTTCCTCAATCTGATAAGATATAGTCAAAGAGTTATTGCTATTGTCTATCAAATGCTTCTGATCCTGCACCCAGTGTCGGTTTCCATCCACTTCATAATAAGTATCCGGATAATGTTCAAAAACAGACCGTGTATTGAATTCACTCTGATTGTTTATCCTGTCTATTTCACTTTGCAGTTCATCAAACTCCATCTGCATTGCCGCTCTATCTGCATCTGTATTGGTATCATTCAGCGACTGGATCGTGAGCTCTCTCATGCGCTGCAAAAGACCCTCCATCTGATCCATCGCTCCATCACCGACCCGAACAAAACTGATACCGTCTTCCGCATTTTTGGCCGCACGAATCAGCCCACGAACCTGTGACCGTTTCTTCTCAGATATCTGTAATCCCGCGGCATCATCAGCCGCCCGGTTAATCTTATATCCAGAAGACAGTCTTTCCACTGACTTGCGGAAATTTGTATTCGTGATTCCTAACTGTGTCATTATATTTACTGCAGACATATTGTGTTGGATGATCATCGCTGTCAGAAACTTCCCTTCTTTTTCTATAACCGTAGAACACCAATGGACTGCAATAATAACACGGCAAGTAAAGCCGGAGCAACCCACTGGATCATCAGTATATACAGTTTCTTTCGATGGAATGGATATCCGCCCAATGTCACTTCGTCAATTACCGTCTTTGGCTTAACAATCCATCCAATAAGGATACAGGTAAGAAGTGCCACCAGAGGCATCAGACAGTTGTTGCTGATATAATCAAGGATATCCAGTATCTGTCCCACCACCCCATTTGGCAATGTAATCTCGAAATACCATAAATTATATCCAAGGCATACAACCAGAGCGCCCACCAGCGCATAGATTGTGACGATAACAGTACTTTTCCTTCTCGACCATTTTCTGGAGTCCATCATACTGGAAACAATTGCTTCCATCACGGACACAGCAGAAGTTACCGCTGCAAATACAACCATCACAAAGAACAGAATTCCTATCACTTTTCCGGCAACACCCATCGCATCAAAAATTTTCGGTAGCGAGACAAACATCAGTCCCGGCCCGTATGACATCCCTTCTGTTCCCATGAAAGTAAAAACGGCAGGTACAATCATCAAACCGGCAAGCAGTGCTACCACTGTGTCGAAAATCTCAATCTGATTAATCGATTTCATGAGATTTACATCCTTTTTCACATAGGAGCCATAGGCAATCATGATTCCCATGGATACACTAATGGAGAAAAAGAGCTGCCCCATGGCATCCATCAACACAACCAAAAACTCTTTCACCGTTATTCCACTGAAATCCGGCACAAGATATACTTTTAGGCCCTGTAATCCGGTTCTTGTGACACCGCTGGCATCCGTATGGCGGATGGTCAATGAATAAACCGAAATTCCAATTACCAGTAACAGAAGAACCGGCATCAGAATTTTACTGTATTTCTCAATTCCTTTATTCACTCCACGATAGACAACAAAAGCTGTAATACCCAAAAATACAACCATCCATAAAAGTGGTTCCCAATTCCCGGTAATAAATCCGGTAAAGTAGTCATCCTGCGCTGCATCTTTACCTGCACCGATGACAAACGTATACATGTATTTCATTACCCATCCACCGATTGTACAATAATATGGCAGAATAATCGTCGGAACCAGACAAGCCAGAAATCCAAGTCCTTTCCAACGGGGATGAAGCTTCCCATACGCAGTGAGCGGACTCTGCCCGGTCTTTCGTCCAATCGCAATTTCGGTGGTCAACAATGTAAAACCAAAGGTCAGCGCAAGTATCAGATAACACAGAATAAATACACCGCCATGCCCTTTCGCAACCAGATATGGGAAACGCCAGATGTTTCCAAGTCCGACAGCACTTCCTGCTGCCGCCATTACAAATCCAATAGTTCCCGAAAAATTCCCTCTTTTTTTCTTACTCATTCCAAAAGCTCCCTTTTTGTCATTGTCCATCTTATATTATACCTAATATTTAGAACCATTTTATCACTTATTATTCATCTTAACAATAGGAACTTATGAAACCACTTTAAGCATAGTGGAATTTTGTAATCCCCAAAAGAGAAGCTACCGCTTCACGAGTTTCAATCGTGAAAGCGATAGCCTCTTTTCCGTACAGATGATTCTTTTCTATTTTCTCTTTACCGGAATCCAGATTTCACAGTAATAGTTTTCATCTTGAGTTCCCTTCTCATACTTTGTCGGATCATCATAATACTCTACACAGTATCCTGCCGCGAATTCATATTCTTTCAATGCAGGCAGCCATTCCGTATAGATTTTTGTATTCACATCCTGCAGAGCGTCCGGCATGGCACCTCTGCAAGGAAATACTGCCCACTCAAAAGCCGGAATCGTTCTTGTAACAAAGCCTTCCGGAACATCCTTCTGCGGATCGTACGGATCTGCAATAAGATACTCAAAGGTCTCTTGTCCCATCTCCAAATCAATATTGATTCCATAACAACCACAGACCACTGCACCCTTTCCGCTCTGGAAATGCTCCTGCCAGAACTGTGGAACGATTTCCTTTGCACCTTCATACGGGAATGTCTTCGCATTTGCAATTTGTCCGACCTATTTTCCAGACACCATCTGAAATCCCCGCAAATTAGTACAATTATTTATCGTCAATCGATTAGCAGAAGCTGGGTTGCATATACCTTTTCTTCCTCTTGAAGCGGACAAAGCCTTCCCTCTTCCACAAGTTTTTTTCTGGCAAACAAAACCAACCACCCATCCGTACTAAACATGTTCTGCAGAAAATATTCCTGCTGAATTCTCATATGTGCAGGTACTGTCTTCAACACCGCTTTTTTGTAACTTTCTATTTGTTCTTTATATTCTTCCATCACATGATTTCGGATTTCTGCTGCCTTATCGAGAAGCTCCTTTTGTACTTCTCCCCTGCGCAACACCGGAATCGCAAACACAAATTTGTCACCTTCCCGTCGGATGTAGTTTTTCTGCAAAAGATAGGCATAATTCTCCGGCAAAAGAGTTTCTCCCATGCAAAAACGTATAAGAAGTTCCAAATCTCTTGCAATATTCGGACCACCGTAGTGCTCTGTAACCCGCTTTTCTGTCCAGTCTCCATCACAGAGCCACAGCGTTACCGCTCCTTTATTTTCCAGACGATATTCGTTCCAGCATGGACCGCAAAACTTATCCATTCCAAACTTTTCCATGTGTTTTCTTACTGTCTCATTCTCCACTACTGCCTGAATGATATTACAACCACCGTCTGCACGTATATCTGCCGCCTCTTCAAAAGTAATCCGTTCTGTTTTGTGATTTGCATTCCACGTCAGCAAATAAAAAATCAACGACCACATGACCAGATTTTCATCCGCCGGTCCGACAAAATCCGGATGTTTCAGATATCCTCCGTTCTGAACGAAATCATACATCCGGATTGCCATGGAACCCGCTGCCTGTTCATACAACTGTTCCTGTTGCTTCAGCAATTCCTCATCACAATCGTCGTCAATCAGAATATTTGCCAGATATTTTTTGCCATCCCGTATAACTAATGACATTTCCTCCAAAAATTCCAGTTCGCTCTCTACATAAACCGGGGAAACTGCAAGAGCCTCTGCAATCTCATTTATACTCTTTGCCTGCCGGTAAACTGCGTAGATAATATTTTGTGACAGACTGCTGTGAAACATATTGGATGCACTTCCCATCTCTCCTGTGGAACCGCACATCCCCACTTTGTCAAATGTTATCGGATTAAATTTTAATTCCTGTACCTCTCTCATCGTTTCCATTCCTTTCTTAAGCTGCTGCTTCGCTTCATTAATATGCCATTTTACAGTTCCCAAAGGAAGTTTGAGAGAGGCTGCAATCTCCGATTGTTTTTTCTCTTCAAAATAATATTGAATAACTATCTGACGCTGTATTTTGGATAAATACGCAATTTCGGACTGCAATTTCCGGACATTTTCATCCGCCACCATCCGCTCAAGAAGGCCCGTCGACCCATCCGTAAGTTCCGCTTCCGGCGGCATGCTTTCAACAGATATAAATTTTTCTTTTCCTTTCTTCCGGTAATAGTTCACCAGGCAGTGTTTTGCCACCACCCAGACATATTTCTCCGGTGTATCAATCTCCTTCAAACATAACGACTGATACAATCTCAGACAGATTTCCTGGGTCAGATCCTGTCTTTCCTCTTCATGGGAAACCCGCCTGCACACATAGGAAAAAATAGGATTTATATATTCAGATACAATTTTCTCGACCTCTTCCTTTCTCATCGCTTCCTCCTGTTTTACTTTTTTGAACGCGTTCACTTATATAGACGGCGTTACAAAGAAAAGGTTGGAAAAAATGAATTGAATTTTTTACTGCTGTGGCACAACCGCAAAAAACTCTATCGTCTCATCGCTTTCGTTGCGGAGGCTATGGCTGTGACCTTTCGGACAATAGTGGCATTCTCCCTCGGAAACAGTCTCCCGGTCATCATCAAAAAGAACCACGCCGGTCCCTTTGAGCATATAAATAATTTCGCTGTCTGTTTCATGTTTGTGAAAGCCGATAGATGCCCCCGGCTCCAGTCTGGCGCGCATAATTTTACCAAGTTCATCCACAAACATATGAGTGGCAAACTCCTTTTCACCGCCTTTAAAATTCGGAATCACTTTCTCTTCTATTTTGTCAAAATTCAGAATCATTTTTCAATTTCCTCCATTCTTGTCTTGTTCCTGTTATCTCAGAATTATAATATACATGCGTTAAATTTTAACCCAATTTTCAAATGCAAAACCAGTTCCCAGATCGTCAGCCACTTTTGTCGCCATTAATTACTGCTTTTTACCATATGATTCGTTCAACTCATAGCGCATCTCATACCACTGTTCCCCACCCCAGGAAGAATTTGCCAGACCATTATTCTGAAATCCCATTTTTTCATACATCTTAATTTTTGATTCTAAACAGGTTAAAATAACGGTTTTCCTATTACGCTCATTCTCTCTCTTAAGATATCTCGACACAATTTCTCTTGCAAGTCCATGACCACGGTACTCCGGAAGTACATCAAGCCCAAGAAGCATTACATTTTTTCCCACAGCATTATGCAGACTGGCATCTGTAAAAAATTCATCCCGGAAACAGTCCTCGTCCGTAGAAATTCCGTTTAAAAAACCTGCAATTTTGCCCGTTTCTCTGTCAACTGCAGTCAAAAACAAATCCGACACATTAACAGCTCTTTCCCTCATCATTTTCTCTGAACAAGCTTCATTCGGAGGAAAACATATTTTTTCAATTGTTACTGCCTGGTCTGCTTCTTCCGGAAAAATGTCCCGGAATTCATACCGCTCATTCAAATTTTTATCTGTTACAACAGACTTTTCATAATTCTGGGTCATCTTCTTATACTCCTTTCCGACTGGATAAATCATTGCCAGCTGCCTTCTATTCTAAAAGAACGTTTTCTCAGAAACTGCTGTAATTTTATAGTATCATATATTTTTTCCTATTTCAATTTTAAGGGTCGTAAAAATTTAAAAATAACTTCGCAATTGGCGGTGCGCCGGATTGGTTTTAATAAGAAGAGTCCACATTATTCTATGGAATAATTGAGGAATTCTGTTATACTATTACTTATAGCAAGATTTCTAATTTTTATTGTAAGAAAGGAGAAAATATGGCAATTACTTATGAAGATAATAATCAGATTTTCCATTTAGAGACCAAGCATACAAGCTACATTATGAAGGTGCTAAAAGGAAAATATTTGTCGCATGTGTATTGGGGCGAGAAAATAAAGACCCCAAACATGGATAACGCTCAGTTGAATCGCTGGATTTGCTTTAGCGCCATGCCGGAGGAAGAGGACAAGACTTATAGTCTGGATTTTGTGTGCCAGGAATATCCGGTTGGCTGCGGCACGGATTATCGTATTCCGGCAGTTTCGGCTCTGTTCGAGGATGGCAGTCGGAATCTGAAGTTGTTATATGATCATTATGAAATTGTGGAAGGCAAGCCATCGTTGGAGGGGCTTCCGTCAACCTATGTGGAAGACTCGGCGCAGGCAGATACGTTGATTATTACGTTGAAAGATTCACTGAAAAATGTGGCGGTGCAACTGAGTTATACAGTGTTTCGCCAGTTGGATGTGATTACACGAAGCGTGAAGATTGTGAATGAGGGCCAGGAAACGTTCCAGCTGGAAAAAGTGCTTAGTGCGAGTGTTGATTATGAAACGGCAGAATTTGATTTGCTCACATTGCCAGGTGCATGGGGACGTGAGCGTCATATTGAACGTGCACCATTGAGAAGCGGCATTCAATCCATGGAGAGTCGTCGTGGTGCTTCCAGTCATCAGCAGAATCCGTTTTTCGCCTTGGCAGGAAAACAAACGACGGAAGAAGTCGGTGATGTATATGGATTTAATTTTGTCTACAGCGGCAATTTTGTGGCCGGTGTCGAGGTGGATCAGATCTTCAAGGCAAGAGCCTATATGGGAATCAATGACTATGATTTTTCATGGCGAATGGAACCCGGCGAGAGTTTTCAGGCACCGGAAGTTGTCATGGTATATTCTTCCGAGGGATTGGGCGGCATGTCCCGCACTTATCATGATTTGTACCGCGAGCATTTAGTTCGTGGAAAATATAAAAAAGAAACCAGACCGATTTTGATAAACAATTGGGAGGCGACTTATTTTGATTTTACAGAGGATAAAATTTTGGAACTGGTGCGTGAGGCGAAATCACTGGGGATTGAACTTTTTGTGCTGGACGACGGATGGTTTGGCAAGAGAAATGGGGACGACTGTTCGTTGGGAGACTGGTATGTCAATGAGGAGAAATTGCCGAATGGTATTGCTGCGCTTGCGAAGAAAGTAAATGAAGAGGGGATGGAATTTGGCCTTTGGTTCGAGCCGGAAATGGTTTCCAAAGACAGTGATTTGTACCGTGAGCATCCGGATTGGTGTATTCATGTGACGGGGCGTGAGAGAACCGAGTGCCGTAATCAGCTTACCTTGGATTTGAGTCGGCAGGAAGTATGCGATTACATTGTGGAAACGGTTTCCCATGTATTGGATACGGCCAATATTCGTTATGTGAAGTGGGACATGAACCGTCATATGACTGAGTTTGGTTCGGCGGGATTGCCGGCAGAGAGACAGAAAGAAATGCCTCACCGTTATATGTTGGGATTATATGATGTGCTGGAGAGAATTGTGTCGGGGCATCCGGACGTTTTGTTTGAGAGCTGCTCCGGCGGTGGCGGAAGATTTGACCCGGGAATGTTGTATTATATGCCCCAAACTTGGACCAGTGACGATACGGATGCAGTAGAGCGCCTGTCAATTCAGTACGGCACCAGCCTGGTGTATCCGGTCAGCACAATGGGAAGTCATGTGTCGGCAGTGCCGAATCATCAGGCAGGTAGAGTAACATCATTGAAGATTCGTGGCGATGTGGCGATGAGCGGAAATTTTGGTTATGAATTAGATTTGACATGTTTGTCCATGGAAGACAAAGAAGTAATCAAGAAGCAGGTGGAGCAGTACAAAGAGCTTCGTATGTTTGTGCCGTCAGCGGATATGTACCGTCTATCCAGTCCTTTTGAGAAAAACCACACGGCATGGATGTTCGTGTCCAAAGATGAAAATGACATTTTTGCAGGATATTTTCAGGTGCTGAACGAAGTGAATCCGGGAATCCGCCGAATGAAGTTCACTGCGTTGAATCCGGATGCCATGTATGAGGTTGTAGGAGAAGGCGTTTCCTACCGGGGCGATGAACTGATGAAGATAGGTCTCGTCGTTGATCTCTTCGGAGATTTCCAGAGTCAGACATGGCACCTGCGAAAAACAAACTGAATATAGTTACTAGTGTTCATGGGTATGTCTCCAATCGGAAGGGGACATACCCTTTATTCGTTTGAACATTTTTGTAAATGTAAGTGGATCGCTATAGCCTACGGCGCTGGCTATGGAGGTGATTTTGTCGTCTGTATTTTCCAGCAATTCAGCTGCGCGGTCCATGCGGAGTGTCATGAGATATTCCTGTGGTGACAGCTCCAGTGTACTCTTAAAAATATTTGAGAGATAACTACGGTCGATTCCAATGTGTGAGGCGATTTCGCTGATTTTTATATTTTCATGCAAACGCGTTTTCATATAATCCAGTGCCTGCTGCAAATATACTCGGTAAGGATATTCATGCTGTTCTTCGTCGCTCAGCGTATCGTGATGAACTTCTATGAGGGCGGCAAGAATCTGGAGGAGAGCGGCCTGGCGCTTGAGTTCGTTGTGATAGGTCAGCGTTCTGGCCAACATCATTTGCTGAATACAGGTAAGAATGTAAGATGTGTTCGGATAGTGGCCGGTGAGATGTTCTGTGTCGATGCCGGCATTTTTTAAATATGTCGTCGCCTTAATTCCATCAAAGCCAATCCACAGATAATCCCACGGGCATGCGTCATCTGCTTTGTAATACACTTCTGTTTTGGGTGGAATCACAAAAAAATCTCCCTTGGAAAGAGAATAGGTATTCCCGTTTACTTTGTAGATCCCTTTTCCTTCACAGATAAAATGGATGATATATTCATCGCGTTGCCCCGGACCATAATAATGACCTGCGATGCAGTTTTGCACACCGCATGTAGACAGATAGATGTCAACGGCGTTGTTTTGCAAATGCTCCAGGCACTGAAACCCCGTGGCGTTGATATATATTTCTTTCAGTTCATTCCCCATTGTAATTGCCCCTTCTTATCATGTTTTTTTCATCATACCATAGAATGGATTGCAGGACAATTCACAATTTGGGACACTTCGGGGCAATCTTCTGACAGCGTCATTGTCATTGATCAGGTCGAATTTCTCTAAATGTCTTTTGCTGCTCATACATATCTCCGCCAGACATAACACGTGAGCCAAATCTAACCTCTTCCCGATGTTGTACCCGCTTCACCCGTTCCTCCGCAGGAACCTCAAGAATAAATGCAACATCTATCACAGACAGTATATCCTCATCCCAATTCATTGTTACACCAGAAATAACAAACTGCGGATACTTTTCTATGTCATTGCGAATCATTTCCTGCACTTCTTTTGCTGATCGTGGCATAGAAGTCTTTTTGCAATAGCATGTGCAAGTGTGGATTTTCCGCCGCAAGGCACAAGCAAAATATCACACTGCACATCTATGTTATCTTCATTCGCATCAGTATCTCCTGTCACGAAATATCTGCAATTATTTGAAATGCAAAAGGCATTTACCGCACCAGTCTCATACTATTCATGGGGCTGGTGTAATCACCATTCAAAATCATCCGGATATTTTACCTTCGGATCATGTAATTCATATATCGTTGTCTTGTATTCTTTTGCCCAATATCGCAAATCAGCTTCCATATTCATATACGCTTGAGGTTTCTTTACAATACGTTTGGCAATATTTCGAAGCTTGTCCTTTCTTTTTTGAACATCTGTTTTTAGCAATTCTATATTACATTTATCAATATAATGCGTGGCATAATATAGGAAACTCTCATCCGCTCTTTGCATTAATTGTATGAGCTTTTCTAATTCTTCGTCACCAATTACTTCTCCGAGTGCCTGCCATATTCCCGCACACAAAACATCCAAATTTGCTTTATCTCTAATATAATCTGAATATGGAATCGGTGGCAATTGATCGTCCATATCTGTACGTTTGCCTTTCGCTCCGTAATATACAGACGAGAAAATGTACATCTTTGGAACCGATGCCGCCACAAAAATTGCCTCCGGAAATAATACCTCTACACTGTAATACACATTCTGAGTAGGCGTAATTTGTTCATGCCATTTCATAATGTCCTCTCGCATTCCATTATCTTCCAAAACAATATCTCTATCGCCCATAAAAGCGTGTCGTATATCATAGCATATTCCAAGCAATCGATTCTTAACTCCATAATAAATCTCGGTCTGGTCGTCGTCTAATCCCGTTATCCTGTATATACTTTCTACCAGTTCATAAAAATCCTTATAATCTCCCTGTATTGTGATGCCCGCCAAATGTTCTGTCGGTTTTGTCTGTAACACTTTGATACACCTCCGTCATATGTACATTTTCCTTCTCATATCGTTCCCCAAGCTGGGGAATAATTTAAATATTTCCTTTGTGGTTAAGGTGACAGAGGAAGTGACATTCCTTGTCACCTCATTATCACTTCCTATTTGAGTTTCCGTACTACTTCTCTTTCCTAACCACATCCTGACCATTTTGGTTGCTATATCTATAACCGGTGGTAAATCCTCATACCAATATCCTGCTATTAATAAATCGATATTCCTTTGCTGTATATCATCATTTTTATCTGTCATCTGCTTCCTCCTGAGTAAATATTACATTTTCTTAAACATCCACTTCAGTAAAAAAGTATTCCAAGGTCTCCACAAACATATTTGCATCAAATAATTCTTTTATCTGTTCCCTATTCATCCAAGCAACCTGTGCAACTTCATCCGTTGTGGCATTACCCAAATCAACTTCTCCATCATATTCAAACAGCCAAACATCCATAATATCATTAAAGATTTTTCCCTCAATGATTTTTCGTGTCTTTGTAAAAAGAACTTGTCCATTTTCCGGTATTAAATCAACTCCAACCTCTTCCTTTGCCTCTCGAATTGCTCCTGATAAACTATCCTCACCTTTTACAACCGAACCTCCTACACATTCCCACATCAAAGGGTATGTTGGTCTGTTTGCGGAGCGCTGCGAGATAAGGTACTGTCCCTTAGAATTACGAATCCA
>JAXEJU010000026.1:0-39048 GCA_034101395.1 Eubacterium sp.
CTACAAATAAGAAAATCAGTTTTTCCTGATCAGATATCCCATGGCATCGAGCTCGGACTCGATGGCATTCAGGATGTCCTCGGAATCGGCAGTGACTGTATGATAGTGGTAGTCGGATGTAATATTTTTTAACAGCGTGGATTTTCCGCTGTGGATACCATCCATAAAGTCTTTGACGTCTCGACGGGAGCGGATATGCATGGACCCGCGGATTTTGCCGTACACTTTGTGATTGACAAACACATCTTCCACAATTCCGCCCTGGTCAACAATTGCATTCAGCTCCTGTTCGGTCTCATCATCGGTATGACAGCATTTGAAAATACGTTCTGCCCTGTGTTCTGTAAATTTTTGAACCATATATCCGCGGTTCGTTGATAAAATAGTTATTTCTGAGGAGCGCAAAAGAGCGATATCCTGCACGATAACCTGTCGGCTTACACCAAACTCTTTTGCCAGTGCCGTTCCGGAAACCGGTTCTGTACGTTGGGTCAGAAACTGTACGATCTGTTTTCTTCTTTCACTTCCTGACATAGAAATTCTCCCTTCACATGTTTTGCGGTTCTCAGGTTAATCCATCGCGTGGAGGTTCTTTAGTGAAATATCAAGGATAGGTGCCGAATGGGTGAGGGCACCGCTTGAAATGTAGTCAACACCAATACCAACAATATTTGCAATATTTTCTTTCGTTACGTTGCCGGAACATTCGGTTTCGGCACGACCATCAATGATGGAAATTGCCTCTTTCATTGTTTCAGGGGACATATTGTCAAGCATGATGATATCTGCTCCTGCTTCGACAGCTTCTTTTACCATCTCCAGATTCTCAACTTCAACTTCAATTTTACGGACAAATGGAGCATATTCTTTTGCCATGGTTATCGCTTCTTTTACACCACCGGCGGCTCCGATATGATTGTCTTTTAAAAGAACACCATCGGACAGATTATAACGGTGATTATATCCTCCACCGACTTTGACTGCATATTTCTCAAAAATTCTCATATTTGGTGTTGTCTTTCTTGTATCCAGTAGTTTTGTCTGTGAGCCGGCAAGAAGGGAAGCAACAGCATTTGTGTATGTGGCAATCCCGCTCATGCGCTGTAGATAGTTCAGAGCCGTGCGCTCCCCGGACAAAAGAACGCGTATATCTCCGGTGACGGTTGCCATGAGCTGTCCGTTTTTGACAGAATCTCCATCCTGACAGTAAAATTCAACCGTCGTTTCGTCATCGAGCAGGGTAAATACACGTTCAAATACTTTCAGTCCGGCAATAATTCCGTCCTGTTTGCAGATGAGCTGAACCTCGCCCGGTCTGGATTCCGGCATAACAGCATTTGTCGTAATATCTTCACTTGTAATATCTTCGGAAAGTGCTTCCATGATGAGATGGTCAGCATTACATTTCATTGTTATCTGATTCATTTTTTCGTTTCCTTTCTGTTTCTATTTCCTGTAAAACCAGCTCATGATACTTTTTCATACAATCGTTGTAATCCGGGTAGCAGTCTGACACAGGTATTTTTTTTGGTTCAGACAGGGGTGTATAGGCTGCTTTCATTTGTGCGGCGGCACGTTTGGCAAAAACAAGGCTTTCCAGAAGAGAATTGCTGGCAAGCCGGTTCCGTCCATGAACACCGTTACAGCTTGTTTCACCTATGGCGTATAGATGTTCCATCGAGGTACATGAATCCCTGTCTACCCATATACCACCCATAAAATAATGTTGTGCGGGAACGACAGGTATCGGTTCTTTTGTACAGTCGTAACCTTCATCCAGGCATCGTTTGTATATATTGGGAAAATGCGCTTTAATCGTATCGGTTGGAATCGGTGCCATGGAAAGCCATACAAAATCGGTTCCATCCTTTTTCATCTGCTTATGTACTTCTGCTGTCAGCAAATCTCTGGGAAGCAGTTCATTCACAAAGCGATTCCCATTTTTATCAAGAAGAATGGCGCCTTCGCCCCGCACGGATTCCGAAATCAGAAAACGACGTCCCGGTTCTCTGGAATACAGCGTGGTGGGATGGATTTGTATATAATCAATATTTTCCAGACGTATTCCATGGTTGTGTGCCATGGCAAGTGCATCACCGGTGATATGACGGAAGTTTGTTGAATGTTTATACAGTCCGCCGAGCCCGCCACAGGCAAGAACCGTGTAATCAGCAGTTAATGGCTGAATGACGCCATCTGCCGTATGTATGATAACTCCATGACAGACATTGGATTCGGTAATCAGATCAATCATGGCGGTATGTTCATAAATCGAAATATTATTCCGTTCTTTTGTCCGTGCGAGAAGTTTACTTGTGATTTCCTGCCCGGTGATATCTTCATGAAAAAGAATCCGCGAATCGGAGTGACCGCCTTCTCTTGTATATAACAGGGTGTCACCATCTTTTTCAAAATCGACGCCGAAGTCTATCAGCTCCCGAATGATTTTCTGTGAGGAACGAAGCATAATATCGACAGATTCTGCCCGGTTCTCATAGTGTCCGGCGCGCATCGTATCTTCATAGTAGCTTTTATAATCATCGTCCGATTTCAGGACACAGATACCACCCTGTGCAAGAAAAGAGTCACTTTCTTCTATCCCTTCTTTTGTGATGATTGTAATCTGCTTATCATTCGGAAGATGAAGGGCACAGAATAATCCTGCAGCTCCGGTTCCTACAATGATAATATCCGAGTGTTTCGTCATAATTTCCTCCATTTCGCAGGCGCATAGCGCTTTATCTGGCAAGTTCCAACATGCGCGCTAATGGTGCATTTGCACTGGTGCGAAGCTCATCGGTTACATGAACAGCATTTTCTCCGGTTTCCATGACGTGAATAATTTTTTCCAAAGAAATCTTTTTCATATTAGGGCAGCACTGGGCAGAACCGGCAGAATAAAATTTCTTGTCCGGATTTTTTGTTTTTAACTCATAGAGAACACCGAGCTCTGTTCCGATGATATATTCTTTTGCGTCATCCTCGCTTGCGTAGTCAATAATTTCCGAAGTGCTTCCAATAAAATCAGCCAGTGCAAGGATGTCCTGCTTACATTCCGGATGCGCGAGAAATTTTGCATCAGGATGGGAAGCTTTGGCTGCTTTTACCTGTTCTGCTGAGATAGAAGCATGTACATGACAGTATCCTTCATTAAAAATAAATTCTTTTTCGGGTACCTGACCTGCAATATAGCGTCCCAGATTTTCGTCAGGAATAAAAAAGATATGTTTATTCGGAAGTTTCTTTACTATTTTCATGGCGTTTGAAGAAGTAACGCATACATCAGAATGTTGTTTTAATTCTGCGGTAGAATTTATGTAGCATACAACGGCGAGATCTTTATACTGTTCCCTCAATTCCTCAATCCGGTTGATTTCTGCCATATGTGCCATCGGACAGTCGGCTGTCTCATCAGGCATCAGCACCGTTTTATCCGGATTCAGTATTTTAGCACTCTCGCCCATAAAAGAAACGCCACAAAATACAATGGTATCGGCATCTACTTTCGTCGCGACTTTGCTCAGATAGAAAGAGTCACCGATATAGTCAGCTACCTGCTGCACTTCATCGTGGACATAGTAATGAGCCAGAATAACGGCATTTTTTTCATTTTTCAGCTGCTTGATGCGGTTTTGTAAATCATTCATAAGAAATGTGTCCTTTCATAAACTAAAGCCAACTATAACACAAAAGTTTACAGTTGACAAGACAGTTGTATAAAAAACTGTAAAGAAAAGGGAAAGAGCAGCCGGTAATCCGACTGCTCTTTTGAAAGAGGAGTTTTATGAAAAAATATCAAAAATTAGGAATTGGCTTTTTATGATAAGCTGTTCGTTTATTTGCTTCCGTTCAGCTTATGATGTTAGTATAGACAGAAATTGTGACGAAAGCGTGTTCAAAATAATTAAAATCTGTGAACGTTTTGTTAAAAACTTATCGTTTGCTGCCTGCGGCTTTTTTTTCTACTCCATCAAGTATCCGGTTAATGCAGACCAGGCTGATTTCACCCTCTGCGTTGCTTGTCCGGATAACGTGTGTAGATACCCACTGGTATTTGTCATCGTGTCCCTTCTGGTAAAGTTCTGCATATACATCCGTCTTTCCCTGGGAGAATGTCCGGATCAGGTTTTCTCTGGAAAAACACTGAATAAAATTTTCCTGATAATTTTCATGAATATTTTCCACGCCCCGGTCAATTAAATCATCATAGCAGCCGGTAAAAGGAATGTTACCCGCAAGAAAATTGTCATGCTTAAGCATGGCATATGTATTCTGCGTGAGATTGGCATATACAATCATCGGGAATACTTCTGAAATTGCATTGAAAACCTGAAAGGACTCTTCGTTTGTCAATTCGTTATCTTTTTCGAAATCTTCCCATTCCGGCCATGGTTTTTTGTGGTCAATGGCTTCCCGTATGCCGTTATAATGTCTGATTTTATGCTGGATATGCATCAGATCGTCCTGCATTTTTGCCAGTTGCTGCTGGATCGAACGCTCATGTTCTTCCAACAGATACAGAATTTCATCAATATTCTGTCCGATATCTTTACTCAATTCAATAAAACCGTGGATTTTGGTAATTGGCATTCCGGTTCTCTTAAAGCAGTTGATTGCATATAACTGCCCCAAATGGTCGTCATTGTATATGCGTTGATTATTAGAATCACGTTCGACCCCGGTTAAAAGACCCATTTCTTCATAATATCGCAGTGTAGAAGCGGGCAGATCAAATTTTTTTGATATTTCTCGAATCGTATACATTTTCATACGGGAACACCGCCTTTCTGTCATAAGAAGTAAACAAAAATTTTATGTAAAAAAAACAGATTATATGTAGATACCTCTTGACTTAAAGTATACTTGAAGTGATAAAGTTTGTAAATAGAAGATTCGTAATAAGAATGAGCGAAGTGATGATGCCAATATTTATCTGCGGGAACTGGAAAAAACGACGATAGAAAATGAACAGGCAGTAATTCAGCTTTATCAGAAAAAAACGGGAATGCCGGAAAAAATCAATTTGACTTTTGCATGGAAAGACGATAGACTCTATATACAAAATTGTGATATTTTGATGGAGGGTGTTGAAAACGGTGTCCAGATGCTTGATGAGGAGAGACCGAAGCTTGATCTGACCGATGTTGAGCAGTTTGCCTATGATCTGCCGAAAATGGAAAGCAGGCGTTTGTCATTGGAATCATGCTGGTGACGGCGATTCTTCTCTCCGTTACGATGGTTGAGTTCATCAATACTATAGCAGTGGATGAATCGTCTGTGGTGGGTACGGATACCCATTATGTTTCCATGACATTTGTCAAGACATCGGGAGGAATGTTTGGAAATGATATGTGGCGATCGAAGGAGTATATAGAAAATTATCTGAAAGACGATACTATCTCAAAGAGGAAAAACTTCTGTATGGAGAGATGCCCAAAAAGCGGAATGAGGTTGTTATCGACAGGCAGCTATTGAAAAATATGGAGGCACAGAATGAACCGGTTACTTCCCTGCATGGCGGTAAAAGAATAGAAACAGTATTGTGTGGGACAGGTGCAAAATGGAAGTATTAAAATTTGGATGGAAATATTGGAAAAAGAATCTTGGCGGTGCAGTGATAACTACGCTGATGAGTTTGACGGCATTGGGAGCAGATCTTCTGCTTCCGATGCTTACAGCAATGTTTATCAATTATGTGATACAGGATAATCCGGTACAGAATGACAATGTATTTTCGTTTTTATTAAATGGAAAATATGGGGCGGTTCACTCGATGGAACTGTTCTTTCATCTTGCAGTTCTGTTTGTGGGTTTATTGCTGCTCAAACTGATTTTGACTTATGTCAAAAATGTGTGGAACCAGAAGCTGGGACTACGTTTGGAAACGGATTTGCGTATGGTAACTTTTCGCAAGCTTCTCGAGCTTGACAGTGATACGATATCGGAGTACAACACCGGAGAACTGCTGACGACAATCAATTCCGATACAATTATGTTTAAGGAAATGTTCTGCCGTATCATACCTAATATTATTGACAGTGGCTTTGTGCTTGTGTCGGCTGTTGTCATTCTGGCGACGATGAATCCATATCTCCTCATTATTCCTGTCATTATGATACCGTTTTTTTTCGTGTCACTGATACGTTTTAAGAAGCTGGCCCGCGTCAATTTTCAGAATATCCGTGGCTGTAACAGTGAAATGAATCTTCTTGTACAGGAGAATATTGAGGCAGTGCGCCTGGTTCGTTCTTTTACAAATGAGGCGGCGGAGCGTGACAAATTTGACCATTCCAACAACCGTTTGAAAAAGTCTTATGTCAAACAGGTGAAACTGTCGGCGACCTTTGAAGCTGTGTTTAACGGTATCAAACAGTTTGCCTATATCGGCAGTATTGCAGTCAGCGCTCTTCTCGTCATGAACGGTCATATGATGGTAGGATATCTGGTAGCCTGTGCGGATTATATACTGAAAATTATGAACTATATCAATATGATTAACAATATGATGTTTCAGATGCAGCAGCAGATTGTGTCCGGTTATAAGATGATGAAATTTATGGAGTGCGAGACGAAAATTCCGGAAGGGAAAAAAGTGCCGGAGGAAGGGAAAAAGCCTCATATCCGCATACAGAATGCTTCGATGAAGCTCGGAGATAAAACGGTTCTGGAAAATATTACCGTAGATATCCCTTATGGCAAAAAAATTGGAATTGTAGGAAGTACCGGAAGTGGAAAAAGTGTTCTTCTTGAGTCACTCATCCGCATCCACGATATGACGGAGGGAGCAGTTTTTTTAAATGATGTAAATATAAAAGAATATACTCTCGATTCCCTTCGCGAACAGTTTGCCTATGTATTTCAGGATGTTTTTTTGTTTTCCAATACGATAGATGCCAATATTTCATACTCTGATTCGGAGTGTGCGGATGAAAAGGTAATACAGGCAGCCAAATATGCCCAGGCAGATGATTTTATAACGAAATTGGACGAGGGTTATGGAACCGTTGTGGGCGAACGGGGACTGGGCATATCGGGCGGTCAGAAACAACGGGTTTCGATTGCGAGAGCGCTTCTTCGCAATTCACCGGTTCTTGTTTTTGATGATTCGACATCGGCGTTGGATGTAGATACAGAGAAGCGTTTGCTGAAGGAAATTCAGAATTCTTTTGCAGACAGGACGCTTCTGATTTCTGCACACCGTATGTCTTCGGTTGTGAATTGTGATGAAATCCTGTATCTGGTGGACGGAAAAATTGCGGAGAGAGGAAATTTTGAGGAATTAATGAAAAAAAATGGTCACTTTGCGTCCGTTTATCACATACAGGAAGCTCAGAAAAAATCCGTGGTGGATTTTGACCATTTGTTAGGGGAGGAGGCGTAACGTGGCGAAGAGAAATACATATTTTCAGGATGAGGTAGTGGAACGCAAAATTGATATTCGTCAGTTTGGCCGGATTTTGCGCTATATTCTCCCACATACCCGGTATTTTGCAGCAGTGTGTATTCTGATGGTTGTGGCATCTGCTGTAGCAATGATTAGTCCTATCCTGTTAAAGAAGATAATAAATGAAGTGGTTGTCACACAGGATTACCGGATGCTTGCACTTGTTATCAGTGGAATGGCAGTCCTGGCAGTGATAGAAATTGTTGTGACATGGATTCATCAGAGACTGATGGGGGTTATGGGGCATGAGGTGATTGCCCGGATTCGTCAGGATGCTTTTTACAAACTGCAGAAATTGTCGTTTGATTATTTTGACTCAAAACCGGACGGAAAAATTGTGGTTCGTGTGACCGATTACATCAATGATCTGGCTAACTTTTTTACAAATTATGTGGTACTTTTGCTCAGTTACCTTGTTAAAATTGTCATTGTGACATTTTTTATGCTGGGTCTGAGTCCGTGCCTGACAGGTGTTGTTTTTGCGGCGGTTATTCCGATGATGGCTGCTGTGTTCGGTCTGCGTTTTGTCATTCGCAGACTCTTTGCCGGACACCGCGCAAAGCTTTCCAACCGTACCGCGTTCATAATAGAGACGATTATGGGCGAGAAGATTGTAAAGACCTATAACCAGAGCGAACGATGTGAAGATATTTACAAAGAAGTACATCAGGCAAGTATTCGGCAGTGGATGAAAATTGTGTATCGGAACGAGCTGAACACACCTATTGTTGAAATTTTCTGGAATGCAGGTTCTCTGTGTCTGTATGGTCTGAGCCTGTATCTGATGTTGCATGGAAATTCGGCGATGGATGCCGGAATTGTTGTCGCCTTTACCACCTATATGACGCAGTTCAGCGGACCGCTGACTCAGATTGCCGTTATTATCCAGCAGCTTGCCCAGGTCAGCTCAAATCTCGAACAGGTTTTCGATACCATTGACTGCAAAGTGGATATTGAGGATAAAGAGGATGCGGTGGAACTTCACGATGTAAAGGGACAGGTGGATTTTGAGGATGTGACATTTGCCTACGATGAAGACATCAATATTCTGGAACATTTTGATTTGCATGTGGAGCCGGGACAGACAATTGCCTTAGTAGGACCTACGGGGGCAGGAAAAACGACAGTTATCAATATGCTGACCCGCTTTTATGATGTATCAGCAGGCAGTGTGCGGATTGATGGCATAGACGTAAGAGATGTAACTCTGCATTCTCTGCGAAGCGAGGTGGGGGTTTTGATGCAGGATCCCTTTATTTTTCACGGAACCGTTATGGAAAATATACGGTATGGACGCTTGGATGCCACAGATGAGGAATGTAAGGAGGCTGCAAAAATCATCTTTGCCGATGAATTTATCCGCAAATTGTATGGCGGTTATAATCACATACTGGAAGAGCGCGGGGCAGGATTGTCCGCAGGAGAAAAGCAGCTTCTTTCCTTTGCACGGATTGTATTGAAAAATCCCTCCATTGTCATTCTTGACGAGGCAACCAGTTCGATTGATACGGAGACGGAGAATCTGATCCAGCAGGCACTTGGCGTGTTGCTGAAAGATAAAACGGCGTTTATGGTGGCACACAGACTGTCTACCATACGGGGTGCAGACCGGATTTTGTACATCGCAGATAAAGGGATTGCAGAATCGGGAACGCATGAGGAACTGATGGCAAAGAAGGGCTTGTATTATCAGATGAACTAAAACTGGAAGAATATAGAAAGATATCCCCCATGGACTTTTTACTGTGAAAGTGTTATACTATTTGTAATTATGCGAAAGAAAGTGAGGGATTTTTTTGTTTTGTCAGAATTGTGGACGTGAATTAAAAGATGAGGATAAATTTTGCCCGGCATGTGGAACTCCGGCAACTGTCAGTACAGAAAAGGAAACAGTAGAAATTCCGGTGGAGGAACAGACTTTTCAGGAAGTGCCGGCAGATGAAATGGAGCGGGCAGCAGAAGAAAACAGTGAACGGTTCGAAAAAAGGGAACCGGTTTATTATGCTACACCGCAGCAACGGTATAAAAAGAATACGGGTATACTGGCAGGTATTATCGCCGTGGTGGGTATAGTAGTGATTATAGCACTTTTGGCAGGTGTTTTTGTGACAGCAAAAAAGGCACGGAACGGTTTGAAAAATAGCACGTATACATACAAAAACGAGCTTCCGGATGACAGTATGGACGATGATGATTGGGATTTTGACGATGATTGGGATTTTGATGATGATTTTAATTTTGGCTCCGAAAACAATTCGGATGATAATCTGGGGGACTTTTTTTGATAGGATTGGAGTTTGAACAATATGAGGTTTAAGGAATCTGAAATCAGTGAAAAGATTCATATTGCCCAATTAGAGGGAATCGGAGAGCGTTTGGAGGAAGATATCACCGGTATTTTGGACAGGGCCGGCATTTATTTCCGTATATTCCACCGCGCGAAGACCCCGTTTTCTATTGCCAGAAAACTGGAAAAAGATGGTTATGGCTTTGAGGATGGGGAGAAGAAATTACAGGATTTAATCGGATTGCGTGTGGTTGTCTATTATTATGATGATATGGCGATTATCCGTACGATTCTGGAGGAAACCTTCCGTCGTGTGGGAGAGTGGTCCCAGACAGGGACGACAGAAGAAGAATTTAAAGCTACCAAGTTGAACGGTGTTTTTCGTGTGCCGGACGAATATCAGAGAATATATAATGGTGATATCAGTGGAATACCGGCGGATTTTACATTTGAGGTACAGCTTCGCACGATTTCCTTTGAGGGCTGGCATGAGATAGAACATGACATGCGTTACAAATCAACGCATGGCGATGAATTTTGGCGGAATAATGAGGATTTGTCGCGTACATTAAACTGTGTATTGGCGAATCTGGAACTCTGTGACTGGTCAACGCTCAGTGTTTTTGACAAATTAGCAGAGTACCATTTCCATGAGGGTAACTGGGAAATGATGATGAAGGGAAAATACCGCCTTCGTTTTGATGTGCAGCCGCTGGCGCCGGAACTTGTTGAGTTTTTGAATGAAAATCCGGAAGTGGCATACTGCCTGTACCGAAGTGAAAGAGATCAGGTGATATTTGCCATGTTAAGAGATGGACATCACGATAAAATCACATATAATCTTGTTTTAAAAGTAACCAATAACGCGGTGGCAACCTATGACGGCAGAACAAAAAGAAAGCTGGATAAAATATGCCGACAGGTGATGAAGGAAGAAAAGACAGCGAGAACGGAGCGGCTCGAGCTGAAACCACTGGATGTTACACCTTCATTCCAGCTTCATGTTACATTATCCCATGATTCCAGAAAAGAGGTTGAGCAGGAATTTCTCGCGGCAGTACAGATGATTGCTGTATGGGCACAGGGACAGCTTCACAATATTGCCGAAGGGATTCCGACAGATCCGGTGGACTATGAGCTGCACGAGGCCGGGTACAATCTTAAAATTCTTGGAAATGTCACGCTTGGATTTTATAAACTTTCCATGGATTATGTGGACACCACACGTATCGGTGTTGTGTGGAGGACAAATGTAAGTCTTGAGATGGGTGAGAGAATCCGTATGAATGTAGATGGGGATTATTGTCATACGCCGGATCGTCTGGTACGTGACAGTTTTTCGAAACCCCGTTTTGTGGATGAGATTTTCCGACGCATTGGCTACGAAGATGTAATTCCGATGACATTAAAGCCGGGGCGCGTTCGCAATATGAAAGATATAGAGAAACTGAGTGCATTTATTGCCGATGACAGACGAAATCTGCCGGTCATTCTTGCTGTGGAAGAAGAGGATGCAGAGCGTCAGATTAATGTTAACCGCCTTGCAGAAACGGTAGGAACATATGCCCATGTGTTTTTGATGGAAAAAGCGGCAATTCCGATGCTGGTAGAAACTTCGGATTATACAAAAGAGGAGTTAGTTGGTGCAGTCTGGGTTACTTTTCAGGGTGGCGAGGACAAATTTTACACGCGTGAAATGATTGCCAACAGCCGTTTTGATTTTAATAAATATGCGTTTGATGAGGGAAATATCTATGAAAAAGCATTTCGCCATAAGCTTGTACGTCTGATTAAGGAGCGGAATTGTTAGGGGCGGTTCCATAGGTGAAATTTAGGTAAATTCCATTGACGTTTCAGAAAAAATTGTTTATTATTGATATGATTTGAAAAAAATCAGAAAGAAAATAATTTTATTTTTGGAAAAGGAGAGAAAAAAATGAAAAAGAAATTATCTGCATTGTTTATGATGTTTGCGGTGGCATTCAGTGTGATGCTGATTTCCGGAACAACAAGTAAAGCTTTGTCAACCTGGAATGCAAATATTCAGCAGACAGATGCCAGTGAAAGTAGTGTGAAACTGCAGTGGGAAGCTTATCTTGGTGCAGACCATTATGAGGTTTTTTTTAGTTATGACAATAATAACTGGCAGTCTATGGATAAAACCAACAGTACATCGACAACTGTTTATGGTCTGACTCCCGGTTCGACTTATTATGTAAAAGTCATTGCGTATTCCGGTTATTCATGGAGTGATGCCAGAACACCGTTGGCGGAGTCGGCTTCTTCACTTGATGTTGTCACAAGCCCGGCAAAGGTAACAGGACTTAAGCAGACCGGTGCCACAACGACATCCATCACGATGGGATGGACCGCAGTACAGGGTGCATCTGGTTATGCGGTTTACCGTTATAATTCTTATGACAATTATACACTGCTTGGTACAACAAAGACAACGGGCTTTACGGTAAAAAATCTTACACCATCCAGTTCTGCTTATTATTTCGTGGTTGCCATGAGAACCAATTCCCTTGGTCAGTCTGCAGCCGGTACATATTTCGATCGGCTTACTATGAAGACAGCACCGTCGAAAGTTTCCTATGTGAGTATGACTAGTTATTATTCGGCTCTCGGTTCCTGCGATTATGGATGGAACACGGTAAATAATGCAGATGGTTATGAATTCCAGCTGTTGAATTATAAAGGGGCAAAGCTTTTGGACAAAGAGACAACTAGTTCTTCTATTTATATTAATCCATTCAAAAAAGGAGTATTTACAAAAGCACGCTGCCGCGCATACATTCTTGTAGATAATAAGAGGGTATACGGCGCATGGTCCGGTTATAACTATAATGCTTCCTGTAAAAGCGTTAAGGTGAAGCGTTCCCCAAACCGTAAAAAGATTTTTTTGAAATGGTCTAAGATTAAAGGTGCATCCGGATATCAGATTTATGTTTCCACCAAATTCAATTCCGGCTACAAGAAGATTAAGAGTCTGAAGGCAAGTAAAACTTCTTACAGTTTTACCAAATTTAACAAAAAGAGCCTGAAAAAAAATCAGACTTACTATATCCGGGTGAAATATCTGACAAAGGTTGGAAAGAAAACCGTTGCCAGTGCGATTAAAGGTCAGGGATCTATCTAAATACAGGTTTTGAAAATCTAAATGAAAACTATAGAGAGCGACGGATTGTCACGTCGCTCTCTGATTTTTCATGGAAGAGTTAACTTTTTGCGGAGCAAGAATCGGCAATTGCCGATTCTTTGGAGCGACGGATTGTCACGTCGCTCTTTTTATGTTACAATAACCGTAGTGGTCTAAACGATTTTAGCCCGCTCAGTTGGAAAGGAAGTGTTTGGTATGAAAAACGCAATTTTTTATCACAAGAGAACAGGACAGCCGGTACAAATCATTGCACGTGCACAGACAAAACCTACTTTTCAGGAGGTAATATGCTATCAGGAACTGACGAATCCTTACGATCATTATGTAATGGAGAAACGTCAGTTTTTCGCTGAATATGTGAATAAATTTGAAGAGCTGCCACTGGTAGGACGAAAACAGCTTACAAAGAGGGAGGATTTGCCGGACAAGCAGCCGCGCATATCAAAGGGAGAGATTTCTGAGGAACCGGTAACGAAAGATAATGAAGCGGATGATGTGGTGGCAGAGGATTCACAAAACTGGGACGAAGCGGTACAGGAAAATCCACAGCTGCAGAAACTCATCGAATTTTTTGATGCCGAGAGTTTTCATGACAAAATGAAGCTTTTTGAAAAAATGGAGGATGAACTGGATAAACATATGCTGAATAATATTGCAGTAAGTCTGGATCTTCCATTGGAAGATGGCGTAGATATAGCAGAACTAATCAAATCAGAGCTGCGAATTCGCAGTCGCTATGAAGGAGAACGGGGAGACAGACTGTGAGTAATTACCGTTTAAAAATACAGTATGACGGCACCAGATACCGCGGATGGCAGAGACAGAAAAACAGTGACAATACCATTCAGGGAAAAATTGAGCAGGTGCTCTATCGACTGCTTGATACTGCGGTAGAAATAGATGGAGCAGGAAGAACCGATGCCGGAGTTCATGCAGCATGCCAGATTGCCAATTTTCATTTAACAGAGAAACAGATGGAAAACGTGAAAAGAAAGATGTCAAAAGATGTAAATGAAAATCCGTCTGCATTTTCTGACTGGATTTTTTACAAGCTGAACGAATATTTGCCGGAAGATATACGGATACTGAAAGTGGAGCAGGCGGGAGAACGCTTTCACAGCAGACTGTCTGCCACAGGTAAAGTTTACGAATATCATCTTTTGAAAAAAGACTGCTTTGATGTTTTTGCGAGGAAATACAGCTGGCAGATGGAAGAATGTTTGTCGCTGGATGCAATGAAAAAAACAGCCTCCTGTCTTTTGGGACGCCATGACTTCAAAGGCTTTTGCAGCAAGAGTTCAAAGAAAAAATCAACCGTCCGGATACTGACAGGCATTGATATCCGGGAGACCGAAAATGACATTTATATCACCTATGAGGGAAATGGATTTTTGTACAATATGGTTCGTATCATTACGGGAACGCTTGTGGAAGCGGGAACCGGCAGGCGCACTCCGGAGAGCGTACTTGAAATCCTTGAAAAAGGCGAGCGGAGTCTTGCAGGTGAAACAGCACCTGCGAAAGGGCTGAAGCTCTTAAAGGTGCGGTATGACTGAGATGCGGTAAAAAAGGAGGAAGAGTTGTGCGCGAAATGGAATTTAAAATGGAGAGGGAAAACCTTGTCAAAGAGGGAGATGAGGTGACAATAACAGAAGGTGTATTACCGAGCGCATACTATTATGTGATTAATCCTGCGGTAGCAATGTCCGGAAATTATGTCTTCCGCGAGCGGTTGAAATCCGATCATGGGATTGTAAAAGAAATTAAACATAATGAAAAAGGGTATTATGTAGTAGTAGAGTTTGATGAGTGAGAGAAAAGAGGGAAAACATGGAACGTAAAAACGCATGGAAAGGTTACACGAAAAAAGAATTAAAGGAGCTGGACAAGCTCAGTAAAAGTTACCGGGAGTTTCTGGATGCAGGCAAAACAGAGAGGGAGTGTGCCAAAAAGGCTGTGGCAATGGCAGAAAAAGCGGGGTATCGCAATCTTTCGGATATTGTGGAAAAAGGAGAGTCACTGAAAGCCGGTGATAAGGTGTATGCGGTCAACATGAAAAAAGCGGTGGCACTTTTTCAGATTGGTACAGAACCGATGGAAAAGGGAATGGCTATTCTCGGGGCACACATTGATTCTCCGCGTATGGACATCAAGCAGAATCCACTCTATGAGGATACCGAACTTGCTTATCTTGACACTCATTATTATGGTGGTATCAAAAAATACCAGTGGGTGACACTGCCGTTGGCAATTCACGGTGTTATTGTAAAAAAAGATGGTGAAGTGATTGATGTCTGCATTGGAGAAGACGAAAAAGATCCGGTGTTCTGTGTCACCGATCTGCTCATTCATCTGGCGCATGAGCGGATGGAGAAAAAAGCAGATAAAGTAATAGAGGGAGAGGCCCTTGATATCCTGTTTGGCAGCCAGCCGCTTAAGGATGAAGAAAAAGACGCGGTCAGTCGGAATGTACTTGCCATATTGAAGGAAAAATATGATGTGGAGGAGGAAGATTTTCTCTCTGCAGAACTTGAGGTTGTCCCTGCCGGGAAAGCAAGGGAATCCGGTATTGATGCCAGCATGATTATGGGATATGGACAGGATGACAGGGTGTGCGCGTATACATCGTTACTTGCCATGCTGGAAGTCGAGGGGACAAAACATACAACCTGTTGTCTTCTGGTGGACAAGGAAGAAATCGGAAGCGTTGGTGCGACCGGCATGCAGTCGGCTGTTTTTGAAAATACGGTAGCGGAGGTGCTGAATTGTCTGGGGCAGTACTCGGAACTGGCAGTACGCCGCTGTCTTGCCAACTCTAAAATGCTCTCTTCTGATGTGAGCGCGGCATTTGACCCGACCTATGCCTCTGCATATGAAAAGAAAAATGCGGCATACTTTGGACGGGGAATGGTATTCAACAAGTTCACCGGTTCAAGGGGAAAATCGGGAAGTAATGATGCAAATGCCGAATTTATGGCACAAATCCGTGGTATACTGGAAAACGCAGATGTGGCATACCAGACCGCAGAACTCGGCAAAGTAGATATTGGCGGAGGCGGAACGATAGCCTATATTATGGCATTGTACGGAATGGAAGTAATTGATTGCGGCGTCGCCGTGCTCAATATGCATGCGCCATGGGAAATTACGAGCAAAGCAGATATTTACGAGACGAAAAAAGGATATGAAGTATTTCTTAAGAAAATTTTCAGCTAAAAAGAAATGAGGAAAAGCAATGGGAAGAAAACGGCAGATGAAGATGAGGTTCATATTATTTGGGATATGCCTGTTGGCGGCAGGTATATTTACAAGTCCGTCATCTTCCCATGCGGCTGCAAAAGATACAGAATATATAAAAAAAATAGAACAGGCAGTTTTGGATAGTGACACGAAAAAAATCCAGTACCAGCGTGGCAGGATAAAAGCAGTAATTGAAGAGGAATGGAAAAAATCATCGAAGTTACCGCTTACGGCTGCCACACTTACGATATCCCAAAAAGGATGGTATACAATTCGCATAACAAAAAAGAGTGGGGAAAAAAAACTCATTTATGTTTACCTGAAGAGAAAAAAGTATACGATAACTGCGAACACACCGGTTAAAATGGAGCCGGGGTATTATTATATGATTCCGAAAGCAGATACAGAAAAAGTGATAGAGGTAAAAAAAGCATCCCTGTCACAGGGGGCAAAGACAGCGCTACATACAAAAGGAACAGCAGCCAGCCGGGTGTGGCAGCTTGTGGATGCCGGAAATAGCAGATTTTTTCTAAAAAATGTCAACAGCGGACTTTATCTGGGGGCTGTTTCCACTGAAACGGAATCAGAAAGTTATTTTGTACAGAAAAAATATAAAAAAGGGGACAAATCTGTCCTTTTTGAAGCGCTGGAAGGCAGTGGAAAATATGTACTCATCCGATGCAGGGGAAATGGACAGTTCCTCTATACCTCGCAGACGCAGATCATCGCAAATGCGCGTGGCAGATCAAAGGAATGGAAGTTTCGCTTTGAAAAAGTGAGCCGGCCGTCATCTTCCATCAAGGCAACCGGATATTCTTATCCGGTGTCAGTAAATTATGGACAGGCATTCACTCTCTCGGGAAAAGTAACCTCCCGTTATACGATGACATCATTGACTGCCCGGATTGTCGATGCATCCGGTGCGGCAGTACAGGCGAAAGAAGCAACGCCAGGTGCGCTGACATATCAGTTAAGTGATATAGATGCAGATATCAGATTTGGTAAACTGGCGGTTGGTAATTACCGTTATCAGGTGCTGGTGAAGGACAGTCGTGGAACAGAAAAAACGGTTATTGATAAGCGTTTCAGTGTAATTATGCCGGCTGTCAGCGTGACAAGAACACTGCTTTATCAGACAGCGCTTATCGAAAAAATCGGACATCAGTCAACAGGAACCGCATTAGAGAAAAAGGCGTGTGCGTCGTATGCGCTGGCATATTGTAATGCCATTATTAATGGAACAGCACCAAGCCCTCACAGCTACTGGATAGGGGAGAGTACGGTAGATTGTGTCTGGAGCAGGGGGGGATATAAAACGACTGCATTTTCTTCGGAAAAAGCGGTTTTACAGGATGCGTATGCTCAGATTTCAGCAGGATTTCCCTGCATTCTTCATGTGACAGGAAATACCGAGCAGCACTGGGTGACGTTGATTGGTTATAAAAATGTACTTTCTCTCTCAGATATAAAACTCACTAATTTTATCGCAATTGATCCATGGGATGGAGAAGTGTTTACTGTCAGTGACCGGTATAAAACAAAGACCACTTACCGTCTGGCAGTAAAGGCATAGCGTAAAACGGCGGAAATAGCGGGAAACAACTGTGGACAATGAAATATCCCTGACTTATAATGTGTATATAGAAATCGTGAAACTTCATAAAAAAGGATTGACAAGAAAAAAGATATGGGGTAGTATAAAAGCATACAGAACGTTCGTTCGATAATTCAGGAGGATATTTAGAATGGAAAAAGATCAGAATAAATTAAAGGCATTAGAGTCGGCGATTGCACAGATTGAAAAGGCGTATGGACAGGGGGCTATTATGAAGCTGGGAGATACTTCCCATATGCAGGTAGAGACGGTACCGACAGGCTCTCTCAGTCTGGATCTGGCACTTGGCGTAGGGGGGATTCCGAAAGGACGTATTATTGAAATCTATGGTCCTGAGTCAAGTGGTAAGACGACAGTTGCGCTTCACATGGTTGCAGAAGTACAGAAGCGAGGCGGGATTGCCGGTTTTATTGATGCAGAACATGCCCTAGATCCGGTATATGCAAAAAATATCGGGGTGAATATTGATGAACTCTATATTTCCCAACCGGATTGTGGTGAGCAGGCGATGGAAATTACAGAGACGATGGTGCGTTCCGGAGCAGTCGATATTGTGATTGTGGACTCGGTGGCTGCTCTTGTACCAAAAGCAGAGATTGACGGTGATATGGGGGACTCTCACGTGGGATTGCAGGCACGTCTGATGAGTCAGGCACTTCGAAAGCTGACCAGCGTTATCAATAAGTCAAACTGTACGGTCATATTTATCAATCAGCTTCGTGAAAAAATCGGGGTCATGTTCGGAAATCCGGAGACAACGACCGGCGGCCGCGCACTCAAGTTTTATGCATCTGTCCGTCTGGATGTGCGGAGAATTGAGACGTTATCACAGGGCGGTGAGAAAATTGGTAACCGCGTCCGCGTAAAAGTTGTAAAAAATAAAGTAGCACCTCCGTTTCAGGAAGCAGAATTTGACATTATGTTTGGTAAAGGCATTTCAAGAGAAGGCGATCTGTTGGATTTGGCTGCCAAGGAGGATATTATCATCAAAAGTGGAGCATGGTATTCTTATAAGGGCGAGCGTATCGGACAGGGAAGAGAAAATGCCAAAAAGTATCTGATGGATCATCCGGAGATATTTGCTGAAGTAGATGAAGCTGTCCGTGCCAAATTTATGCCGGATGATAATATGGAAAAAGAAGTTGCGGAAAATGATAAGGAAGTAGCTGTATCCGATACGAAAAAGGCGAAAAAGGAATAAAATAAGAAACGGACAGGGGATAAAGCGCTATGGGGGATATCGAGGAAAATAAAAAAGCAACAGAAAAAGCGATGAATCTTCTGCTACAGCAGGACCGTACCCGCAAGGAACTTTTGGACAGACTGTATCGTGCCGGATTTTCGGAAGAGGCATCCCGGGCTGCTTTAGAGTATGTAGAAGGATTTGGTTATATAGATGATTTGCGGTATGCCACGAATTATCTCTCTTTTCATAAAGAAGAGCGAAGCAAAAAGGAACTTCGCTATAAACTGATGAATAAAGGAATTTCGCAGGAAACGATTTCAGAGGCTTTTCTGGAATATGAATCCGGAGACGAAGAGAAAGCTCTGGAGAGCCAGCTTCGCAAACGTCTACGTGGCAGAAAATTGTCAGAGATGGATTTTATGGAGAAAAATAAGGTAGCTGGATATCTGGCGCGAAAAGGTTATAACCTTTCTGCGATAAAAAGAGTGATGCAGGAATGGGAAAAACGGTGAATTAAAAGAAAGGATACATGCTGTTTGATTAAATTATTGAGGAATGCAGGTGTATGTCTGCTGGTTGTTTCGTTGTTGTTGTCAGTGAACGAAAGTTATATGGTGGTTTCCTGTCAGGCAGAATCCCCGTCATATGATTTAGAAACCAGACAGAGTTCAGTCTGGATAAATGGAACCGGATGGTCATCGACAGATGAATTCAGACTGAGTTGGTTTCTGGAACCGGGAGACACCGGGTGCTCGGGTGTAGAGGTGGCAGGTGTTGACCGGAATGGAAAAATCGTTGTACTGGCAGAATTACCCATAACTACTACGGAATATCAGATAAAAGGGGCAGCAGCATTTGCCTACACCACCTTTATCGTCCGGCCATATATCCAGAATGGTGCGGAGAGAATATATGGACAACAGGATGAGGAAAAGAATGACCTCTACATAGACGGTTACCTTATCTCGGACGGTGTTACCGGAGTGAAGTATCCTACACGGGCACAGATTCGTAAAATGTATAAAAAACTCTCACCGAAAAATAAGAAAAACAAATTTAAAATAGTGCCAAAGAATAAAAAACCTTACCGCAAGGGTATCGTTGCGAATTCAACACTGCAAAATGGCCTCAATACCTTGAATTTTATTCGTTATGTGGCCGGAATTTTTTCGGATGTTAAGGTAAAATCCTCTTATCAATCCAAAGTTCAGGCGGCTGCTGTTGTAAATTATAACGATAAAACCAGTTGGATTAGTCATTATCCGGCTAAGCCGGCAGGAATGAGCAATTCTCTTTACAAACAGGGTGCAAGTGGCTCTGCCTCTTCCAATCTGGCTGCCGGACAAAGTACTTTATATGATACGATTGTCAATGGGTGGATGTCAGATAGTGATTCTTCTAATATTGACCGTGTCGGACATCGAAGATAATATCTAAATCCTTCTATGAACTATACGGGGTTTGGAATCGACGGGAATGTGTATGCCATGTATTCCTTTGATAAGTCCGGGTGTGAAAGTGGAGTGCATGGGGTACACTGGCCAGCACAAAATACACCGTTGAGTTTGTTTGATAAGGCAGATGCGTGGAGCATTTCGATGGGGACGGTTATAGAAAAACCAAAGAAAGTCAAAGTGACGTTAACCAGAAAACGCGATCAAAAACAATGGGTGTTTACCTCCAAAAATAAAAAGAAAACAGGAAATTACATGAATGTGAACAATGATAACTATGGACAAAAGGGATGTATCATTTTTCGACCTAAAACTGTCAATTATAAAAAGGGTGATAGTTTCACCGTGAAGATTTCAGGAATAGATTATTCCTTTTGCTATGATGTGAATTTCTTTTCTCTGTAAAAAAGCGGCGGCTGAGATACGCGCTGCTCCAGAAATCGAAATTTCGTATACGATAAAAAAGAGGTGCGTGCTTTTTGAGCCGCACCTCTTCTGACTGCTAGAGGACTTCACACAAACCAACCTAAAAAGTTTGTTGCTTTTTTTGACTGTCTTGTGTATAATGTACTACATATGGAATTTTGGGTGCAGCTACCCAAAACAGATTATTTGCCACATGATGGCGGATTGGAGAGTGCCATGAAATACTTTGGGACGGATGGATTCCGCGGAGAGGCGAATGTAACTCTCACTGTGGAGCATGCATACAAAGTGGGAAGATTTTTAGGCTATTACTATAATAAAGAAGACCATCGTGCAAAGATTATCATTGGAAAAGATACGAGGCTTTCCGGTTATATGTTTGAATCAGCACTGGTATCGGGATTGACAGCCAGTGGGGCGGATGTGTATGAACTGCATGTCACAACAACACCAAGCGTTTCACATCTGATTCGCAAGGAAAATTTTGACTGTGGTATTATGATCAGTGCCAGTCATAATCCTTATTTTGATAACGGAATTAAAGTGATTAATGGACAGGGACAAAAACTGGAGCCTGAAGTGGAAGAGCAGATTGAACGCTATATTGATGGCGAAACAGGAGAGTTACCTCTTGTGAAACGCGAGAAGATCGGTCGCTGCTTTGATTATGCAAAAGGACGCGAAGACTACAAACAGTATCTGATTGGACTAGTGAAGGAACGGTTTGATGGCAGGAGAGTGGCACTGGATTTGGCCAACGGCTCGGCATCTGTCATGGCAAAGGAAGTATTTGAGGCGCTGGGGGCGCAGGTGATTGTCCGCAACGACCAGCCAAATGGAACCAATATAAACCGTGATTGTGGTTCCACTCATATTGAAATGCTGCAGGGGCTGATGTATGATACGGGGGCGGATATCGGATTTGCTTATGATGGTGATGCTGACCGGTGTCTGGCAGTTGATGATGACGGAAAGGTCATTGATGGTGACCACATTATGTATCTCTGCGGTAAATACCTTAAGGAACAGGGGAAATTAAAAGGTAATACGGTAGTGACTACAGTAATGTCCAATATGGGACTGTACAAAGCATTTGATAAACTTGGAATTAAGTATGAAAAGACAGCAGTCGGAGACAAATATGTTTGTGAAAATATGATGGCAAATGATTACTCTGTTGGTGGTGAAAACTCCGGTCATATTATTTTCAGGGAACATGCTGTAACGGGAGATGGAATTCTTACGTCTCTGATGATTATGGAGGCCTGGCTTCATTATGATAAGCCGATGTCGCTTCTGACAAAAGAACTTGTAATCTATCCTCAACTGCTTGTAAATGTTCGAGTGAAGGATAAGCTGGCAGCAAGAGAAGATGAAGATGTCCGAAGGGCAGAGCAGGAAGTAGAGCAGGCACTTGGGGATTCCGGCCGTCTGCTTTTACGCGAAAGTGGCACAGAGCCATTGATTCGTGTCATGGTAGAAGCTGAAACAGATGAAATGTGTCAGGATAATGTAAATCACATTGTTCAGGTTCTTAAGGAGAAAGGACACGTTATAGAATAGAAAAAACGAAGGAGAGTTAACCAGATGAAAGGTGCATTTTATACAGGGGAATATCGGAATGTATTTGCCGAACTTGGCTATTCAAAGGAAGAGATTGACCAGAAACTGAAAGATGCTTTTCAGACCGTATTTTACGGACCGGATGGAGAGCGGTTTTACTTTGAAGCCGGTGATGATATGGGATATTTTGAGGATACCGGCAATTTTGATGCGCGGACAGAGGGCATGTCCTATGCAATGATGATGTGTGTTCAGATGGACATGAAAAACGAATTTGACCGTGTATGGAAATGGGCGCGGACTTACATGTATATGGAAGACGGCTATAACAAAGGTTATTTTGCATGGTCTTGTAAGACAGATGGCACCAAAAATGATATGGGACCAGCTCCGGATGGTGAAGAATTTTTTGCCATGGCACTGTTTTTTGCCTCCCACAGATGGGGAGACGGAGAGGGGATTTTTAATTACTCAAAAGAGGCAAGGAATATTCTGAGTGCCTGTATTCACAATGGAGAAAACGAACCGGGTGACCCGATTATGGAACCGGAAAATTATTTGATCCGGTTCATTCCAAGCCGTAAATTCAGTGATCCATCTTACCATTGTGCACATTTTTATGAGCTGTTTGCACTTTGGGCAAATGAAGAGGATCGTCCGTTCTGGAAAAAGGCGGCAAAGGCAAGCCGGGAGTACTTAAAAAAAGCCTGTCACCCGGAGACCGGACTGGCAGCAGAATACGCGTATTATGACGGTACCCCATATGAGAAAGAACAGGATGTATTTGGCGGACGCCATGACTGGTATTACAGTGATTCTTACCGTGTGGTGGCTAACATCGGACTGGATTATGAGTGGTTTGCCGAAGATGAATGGAATGTGGAAAATAACAATAAGGTTCAGAAATTCTTCTGCGAGACTCATAAGGGAGAGGAATTTATGACCTATGAGATTGACGGACGGGTGATTGAACAACCGGCACTGCATCCGGTTGCTATTATAGCGACCAATGCTCAGGCCTCTCTGGCTGCGGATGGACCATATGCCAGAGAATGTGTCGAACGGTTCTGGAACACACCGCTTCGTACCGGTGAGAGACGGTATTATGACAATTGTCTGTACCTGTTTGCCCTGCTTGCACTTAGTGGCAATTACCGGATTTACTAAACTAGTGTAGCATGAGTATGGTAAACAGCTGCACAATCAATATAGATAGAAAAGAAAGAGATACCATAGAGGTAAAAGAAAGAGAGGATTTAACATGGGTTACACAGTAGAAAATTTAGAGAAGAGTATGGCAAAAATAACGATTACCGTTAGTGCAGAAGACTTTGAAAAGGCGATGGAGCAGTCTTACAACAAAAATAAGAAAAAAATTAATATCCAGGGCTTCCGCCGTGGAAAAGCACCTCGCAAAATGATTGAGAAAATGTATGGTCCGGAAATCTTTTATGAGGATGCAGCAAATCTTGCAATACCGGATGCCTATGAAGAGGCTGCGAAAGAGTGCGGACTTGATATCGTTTCCAGACCGGAAATTGATGTGGTAGAGATTGGTAAAGGAAAAGAGTTTGTATTTACAGCAACAGTAGCCGTGAAGCCGGAAGTAACACTGGGCGACTACAAAGGAATTGAAGTAGAAAAAAAAGAAGTAAAAGTATTGGCTGCGGATGTCAATGATGAGATTGAAAGAGTTCGTGAGCAGAACAGCCGTATGATTACTGTAGATGACAGAGGAATCAAGAAAGATGACACTGCTGTTATCGATTTTGAGGGATTTGTTGATGGTGAAGCTTTCCAGGGCGGAAAGGGAGAGGATTATCCGCTTGTTATCGGAAGCCACTCTTTCATTGATACTTTTGAAGACCAACTCATTGGAAAGAAAGTTGGTGAAGAGGTAGAGGTAAATGTAACATTCCCGGATGAGTACCACGAGGAATCCTTGAAAGGAAAACCGGCTCTGTTCAAAGTTACGATTAAAGAAATCAAAAAGAAAGAACTTCCGAAACTCGATGATGAGTTCGCCAGTGAAGTATCCGAGTTTGAAACACTCAAAGAGTATAAAGCAAGTGTGAAGAAAACACTTACCGAGCGCAGAAAAGCAGATGCCAAGAGAGAAAAGGAAAATATAGCAGTAGAAAAAGTAGTAGAGAATGCTACGATTGAAATTCCGGCACCTATGATTGAAGAGCAGACAAACCAGATGATTCAGGAGTTTGCAGCTCGTCTCAGCCAGCAGGGACTTAGTTTTGAGCAGTATATGCAGATGACCGGCCTGACTCCACCGGCTTTGATGGAGCAGATGAGACCGGAAGCTGAAAAACGAATCAAGACAAGACTGACTCTCGAAGCAATTGTAGCTGCTGAGGGATTAAAAGCAACTGCCAAAGATGTAGAAAAAGAAATCGAGAAGATGGCAGAGATGTATCAGATGGAAGCAGACAAAATGAAAGAGTTGATTGGCGATGCTGAAAAAGAGCAGATTTCACTGGATCTTGCCGTGCAGAAAGCAGTAGATCTGATTGTGAAAGAAGCGGTTGAGGTAGAGCCAAAGGAGGAGGCATAACAAATGGCATTAGTACCTTATGTTGTTGAGCAGACAAGCCGTGGCGGTGAACGCTCATATGATATATTTTCACGATTGCTGAAAGAGAGAATTATTTTTCTTGCAGATGAAGTAAATGACCAGACAGCAAGTCTTGTAGTTGCACAGCTTCTGTTTTTAGAGTCGGAGGATCCAAATAAGGATATCCAGTTATATATCAACAGTCCGGGTGGTTCGGTTACTGCCGGTATGGCAATTTATGACACCATGAACTATGTGAAATGTGATGTATCGACAATATGTATTGGTATGGCAGCAAGTATGGGGGCATTTCTGCTTTCAAGTGGTGCAAAAGGCAAACGTTTTGCATTGCCAAATGCAGAAGTCATGATTCATCAGCCATCCGGTGGTGCGAAAGGTCAGGCGACAGAAATTCAGATTGTCGCAGAAAACATTTTAAAAACAAAAAAGAAATTAAACGAAATTCTGGCAAAAAATACTGGTCAGACAGTAGAAAAGATAGCACAGGATACAGAACGTGATAATTTTATGAGTGCAGAGGAAGCGAAGGCCTATGGTCTGGTGGATGATATTGTACTCAATCGTAAAGAGACAGAAGTGGACAAAGAGTAACATGATAGAGGCATGAAGGCTCTTTGGCGCGGAACGGACAAAAGAGAGAATGGTGCCGGATGTGCTGGCACCATTTTGCGATTCCATGCACAAAGGGTGTGCGCGAAGGGAGACAGATATGGCAGGAAAGAATAACGAAAATGTACCGGTTTTGCATTGCTCTTTTTGTGGAAAAACAGATAAGCAGGTGCATAAGCTGATTGCAGGACCCAATGGTGTCTATATATGTGACGAATGTGTAGATCTGTGCGATGAAATTCTGGCGGAAGAAGAGCAGTACGGATATGAAGATAATGAAGAGGAAGATGAGATTAATCTTCTGAAACCAAAAGAAATAAAAAGTTTTCTTGATGAATATGTAGTGGGACAGGAAGAAGCAAAGCGTGCTCTTTCGGTAGCGGTATACAACCATTATAAAAGAATTAAGTCAGGGAAAAACATGGATGTGGAGCTCCAGAAAAGTAATATTCTTATGGTTGGACCGACTGGTTCCGGTAAGACTTATCTGGCGCAGACACTTGCCAAAATTCTCAATGTACCATTTGCTATCGCAGACGCGACTACACTGACGGAAGCGGGATATGTAGGAGAGGATGTGGAAAACATCCTTCTGAAAATTATTCAGGCAGCGGACTATGATATCAAGCGCGCAGAACATGGTATTATTTATCTGGATGAGATTGATAAAATTACAAAGAAGGCAGAAAATGTGTCGATTACCCGCGATGTATCCGGAGAGGGTGTACAGCAGGCACTTTTGAAAATTCTAGAGGGGACAGAAGCCAGCGTACCTCCGCAGGGCGGAAGAAAACACCCGCAGCAGGAATTCTTCCATATCAACACAAGTGATATTCTGTTTATTTGTGGTGGTGCATTTGACGGACTGGAAAAAATAATCAGTTCGCGTATTGATAAAAAATCCATTGGATTTAATGCGGAGATTGCAGATCCAACGGAACAGAATGTGGGAGAGTTGTTTCGGCAGGCGTTGCCACAGGACTTTGTGAAATTTGGTCTTATTCCGGAATTCATCGGACGAGTTCCGGTGACGGTAGCACTTGAACTTCTTGACGAAGAAGCGCTGATGGAGATTCTGGTAAGACCGAAAAATGCAATTACAAAACAGTATCAGAAACTTCTGGAACTGGATGGTGTAAAACTCAGCTTTGAGGATGAGGCAATCCGTGAAGTAGCGCGTCTGTCTAACGAACGGAAAACCGGTGCCCGTGGACTGCGGGCAATTCTCGAAAGCAGCATGATGAATTATATGTATGAGCTGCCGTCCAGAGATGATGTGAAAGAGTGTATCATAACAAAAGATGTAATAGAAGGAAATGGTGAACCGAAACTGTTGACGGAAGGCCAGGCTCAGATTGAGGATAAATCTGAGGAAGAAAGTGCCTGAAAACAGGAGAAGAAACCATGCTGATAGAGATTGGAGAATTCGATGACTGAACAGCCAATTAATACAATGCCGGTACTTGCTCTCCGGGGAATGACGGTGCTGCCTGGTATGTTGGTTCATTTGGATATAAGCCGTGAAATTACCAAACGGGCAATTGAAGAAGCAATGGCGGTGGATGGCAGAATTTTTATTACCCTCCAGCGCAATGAAGAAACAGAATCCCCTTCTTTTTATGACCTGCATGAAATCGGGGTGATTTCGAGCATCCGCCAGGTGGTAAAACTAAAGGATAATGTTATCCGGGTAATGATTTCGACAGAACAGAGGGGACGCATGTTGAGCATGACGCAGACAAAACCCTTCTTAATGGGAGATATCGTTCCCTATGCAGCCGAGGAACCGGATGAATTTATTGGGCCGGTGGAAAAAGAGGCAATGTGCCGGAATCTGAAGGAACTTTATAATGTATACCTGACAGAAAATCCGAGGGCTGGCAGAAGTGCTCTTGAGAAAATCCGTAAAACAGATGATCTGGGAAAGCTCGTGGATCTGATTGCCATGCATGTGAATATGGACTATGAAAAGCGTCAGGAAATTCTGGAAAGCTTAAGTGAAGAGCACCGCTATGAGCTGGTATCTGCTGTTCTTGCAGAAGAAGTGGACTTGTTCCGTATTCGCGAGGCATATAGAAGAAAAGTAAAAGAAGAAGTAGATAAAAACCAGAAGGAATATTTCCTCAGGGAACAGATGAAGGTGATTCGTCAGGAACTGGGAGATGGGCCGTCAGGGGACGATTATGCAGATAAATACCGTGAAAGACTGGCAACACTTATTTGCAGTGACGAGGTGCGGGGGCGTATTGAAGAGGAAATAAACCGTCTCCAGTCTATTCCCGGCAGTTCTTCCGAAAGCATTGTCGCGCGGGATTATATTGAAACATTGTTAGCTCTCCCGTGGGATAAAGCATCCGAGGATAAAAACGATATTGTCAATGCGGAAAAAATTCTAAATGAAGATCATTATGGCCTGGAAAAAGTCAAAGAGCGTATTCTGGAATTTCTGGCAGTGCGTTCTCTGACGGACAGAGCAGAGAGTCCGATTCTTTGTCTGGTAGGACCTCCGGGAACCGGAAAAACGTCGGTTGCCAAATCGGTGGCAAGGGCATTGGAAAAGAAGTATATTCGCATATGTCTTGGAGGAGTACGTGACGAGGCAGAAATCAGAGGGCATAGAAGAACCTATGTGGGAGCGCTGCCGGGACGGTTTATCGATGGAATAAAAAAGGCCGGTGTAAAAAATCCGTTGATTCTTCTGGATGAGATTGATAAAGTGAGCAGCGATTACAAAGGGGATACATCATCCGCCCTTTTGGAGGTTTTGGATCCGGAACAGAACCGGAATTTTGTAGATCATTATGTGGAACTTCCGGTAGATCTTTCAGAGGTGCTGTTTATCTGCACCGCCAATTCACTGGATACGATACCACGTCCGCTGCTTGACCGTATGGAAATTATTCAGCTTTCCGGTTATACAGAAAACGAAAGATTCCATATCGGAAAGGATTATCTGATTCCTAAACAGCTTGAAAAAAATGGATTGACGAAAACACAACTGTCGATTAATGATGCCGGGCTTCGTGCGATTATTTCATTTTATACAAAAGAAGCAGGTGTGCGTGAACTGGAACGCCAGATTGGAGCTGCATGTCGAAAAACGGCCAAACGGATTCTGGAAGGTGAAGAGGGAACGATTCGTTTGAATTCGAGAAATGTAACAGATTTCCTCGGGAAAAAGAAATATCATATCAACGAGGCAAATAAAAAGGATGATGTCGGAATCGTCCGCGGACTTGCGTGGACGCAGGCAGGTGGCGATACGCTGGAAATTGAGGTCAATACGATGCCGGGAGAGGGAAAGCTGTTACTAACCGGAAAACTAGGGGACGTCATGAAAGAGTCCGCACAGATTGCACTTAGTCTTGTGCGCGCACTGCTTCCGAAAAATAATAACTTTTTCAAGGAACATGATTTTCATCTTCATGTTCCGGAAGGGGCAGTTCCCAAAGATGGACCGAGCGCCGGTGTCACAATGACGACAGCCATTTACTCTGCCGTGACAGGAACAAAAGTAAAGCACAATGTTGCAATGACTGGCGAGATTACCTTGCGAGGACGTGTTCTTCCGATTGGCGGACTGAAAGAGAAACTTCTGGCAGCCCGTTTGGCAGGAATAACAGAGGTAGTTGTACCGAGGAAAAACCAGCCGGATGTGGAAGAACTCGAAGCAGAGATTACAGAGGGAATGAAAATATATTATGCGGATAAGATTGCAGATGTGCTGAAAGTTGCTCTGGTTACCCGTTAGAAATATTTCTCTCATTACTTTATGCCGTCAACCGGGCGGCGGAATGGAGACAGAAATGAAAATAAAGTCACTGGAGCTTGAGACCGTATGTGGTATTACCAGTACCCTGCCGCAGCATGACAAAATTGAGCTGGCTTTCTGGGGACGTTCCAATGTGGGTAAATCGTCTCTTTTGAATACGCTGTGGAACCGCAAATCCATGGCTCGGATTTCCGCACAGCCGGGCAAGACGCAGACCATAAACTATTATAATATAAATAATGCATGCTACATGGTCGATCTGCCCGGATACGGATATGCAAAAGTGTCCAGAGAACTGGCCGCCAAATGGATGAAAATGATAGAGAAATATCTGGATACTTCCAGTGCTCTGCGTGTAGTATTTTTGTTGATTGACATCCGGCACGAGCCGACCAGACTGGATGTGGAGACATATCAGATGCTGTACAGTAAAGGGTTCAATCCATTAATTATAGCGACAAAAGCAGATAAGATCAGCAAAAATGCCAGAGCAAAGCAGATTTCTGTCATACGGAAAAAACTCGGGCTGGATAAGGAGACACCGGTTCTTCCGTTTTCTGCCTTAAACCGCGAAGGAAAAGAAGAAATCTGGGAATATATTGATTATTTTGTGGAGGAAATCCCGATGGATTAGAGGAGAGGAATGCCAATGACGAAAAAACAGCGGGCCGCTGCCATTATCGAACTTTTGGAACAGGAATATCCGCTGGCAGACTGTACACTGGACTATGATGAGGCGTGGAAACTTTTAGTGAGTGTGAGACTGGCAGCACAGTGCACGGATGCCAGAGTGAATATTGTTGTAAAAGATCTGTATGCAAAATATCCTTCTCCACAGGCGCTTGCTGCGGCGACGCCGGAGGCGATAGAAGAAATTGTCAAGCCGTGTGGTCTGGGAAAGAGCAAAGCGAGGGATATTCACAAATGCATGACCATGATTGTTGAAAAATACAATGGCAGGGTGCCCGATGATTTCGATGAGCTTATGAAACTGCCGGGAGTGGGAAGAAAAAGTGCCAATCTGATTATGGGAGATGTGTTCGGTAAACCCGCTATTGTCACAGATACTCATTGTATTCGTCTGACCAACCGCATGGGACTCGTAGATGGCATCAAAGAGCCCAAAAAGGTGGAAATGGCACTGTGGAAGATTATTCCGGGTGAAGCCGGAAGTGATTTCTGCCACCGGCTTGTTTATCATGGCAGAGAAGTGTGCACCGCACGAAAAGCATACTGTGAAAAATGCTGTCTTGCGGAAGTTTGCAAAAAAGTATTGTAGCCCTTCCGCTGGGACTGGTTGCGGCTATAAACGTAATTACTGATGTTGCGCCGTATTTGAGAGTGCTTGGCATCTGGGTTAAGGAAGCGCTGTTCACAAAAATAAAGAAAAAATCAGTGTAAAAGTATTTTTTCATACAAAAGACCTACCATAAACCAAAGTGGGGCATAGTCAAAGCGGACAACACCTTTATAGTTTGCTTTTGCCCCGCTGTAATCCCATGGGCAGCAGCCCTTCTTCTTCAACAAAGTTCCGGTTCCGTACTCGGTCAGGAAAATACAGGCAGTATAGACGGAGCCACGCAATACGAAATTTTTCCCTTCCATGAGATGGGACAGCGGAGCAATCATCGAAGCCATACCATAAATGGGAAACATCCACAGGGAAGTAACACAGTGCATCTGTTTATCTTTTTTTTCGCAGAGAGAGCCGCATCCGGTCCAGAAGCACTCGATTCCCCAACCAAGCAGACCACATTTCATAAAATCCGTGGTCCGCTTTTTTAATGTGTGGGAAAGTTCGCTTTTTCTCTGATTCATTCTATTACACCTCTTCTTGTTTTGGCATTAGTATACCCCAAATCATTGCGAATAATCATTTTATCTGTTATAATAATTTTTATCTATCGGAATTGACGTTTGATACAGGATTGGAGGTACAATTTTATGGCAGCGATAAAACCGTTTCGGTGTGTTCGTCCGGAAGTCAGCGTGGCAGACCGTGTGGCAGCATTACCTTATGATGTTTATAATCGTAAAGAAGCAAAAGCAGAGGTGGAAAGAGAACCACTTTCTTTTTTGAAGATAGACAGGGCGGAGACAAGTTTCGATGATTCTGTGGACACATATGCTCCGGAGGTATATGCAAAAGCAAAAGAACTTCTTCAGAAAGATATTCAGGACGGCATTTATGAGAGAGATGAACAGGAAGCTTATTATATTTACGAACTTGTGATGGATGGTCGTTCCCAGACAGGACTTGTGGCCTGTGCATCGGTGGATGATTATGTAAACTGTGTAATAAAAAAACATGAGAATACACGGGCGGACAAAGAAGTGGACCGTATCACTCACGTTGATACGTGTAGTGCCCAGACCGGACCAATCTTTCTTGCTTATCGTTCAAACCAGATCATAAATGACATTGTGGAGAAGGCAAAAAAAGAGTCTCCATTGTATGACTTTACAGCGGTTGACGGCATTTCACACCGAGTGTGGAAGGTTGCTGCAAAAGAAGATATAGAAGCCATTCAGAAGGCTTTCTCTGAGATTGACCGCATATATATTGCGGATGGACACCATAGGGCAGCTTCTGCTGTAAAGGTCGGATTGAAAAGAAGAGAAGAAAATCCTGCGAATACGGGCAGTGAAGAGTATAATTTCTTTTTGTCGGTATTGTTTCCGGATGATCAGTTGATGATTATGGATTATAACCGTACAGTCAAAGATCTCAATGGACTGTCAACCGACGAATTTATCGGCCGCGTGAAAGAAAACTTTGAGGTACAAAAAAGTGATACTCCGGTAAAACCGTCCGTAAAGGGGCAGTTTGGCATGTATCTGGAAAAACAATGGTATTGTCTGACAGCAAAGAAATCACTTTTTGAAGGAAAAGATGCGGTAGGAAGTCTGGATGTGTCCGTGCTGCAGGATTATCTGCTTGGACCGGTACTTGGAATTGGTGACCCAAGAACGGATGCAAGGATTGATTTTGTCGGTGGAATCCGGGGACTTTCAGAACTTGAGAAGCGCGCAGATGGTGATATGAAAATATCGTTTTCCATGTATCCGACTTCTATAATGGAACTCTTTGATGTTGCAGACCAGAATCTTCTGATGCCGCCGAAGTCCACCTGGTTTGAGCCAAAACTTCGCAGTGGTCTATTTATTCACGAGATATAAAAGAGAGGTAAGAATAAAATGAATAAAATTTTTTCATCTGACAGCCCGTTTATGCGGGTGATGAGCAAGATTTTTGATATCGGATGGCTGTCTTTGATTTATCTGATTTTTTGTATACCTGTTGTAACGTTTGGGGCGGCTACGACTTCTCTGTATTATGTGAGTGCAAAGGTTCTGCGCCATAATCGCAGCTATGTCTGGAGGGAGTTCTGGAGCAGTTTTAAGAGCAATTTTGCGCAGTCAACCATAATATGGCTCATAATGGCTGCCTTATATATTCTGCTTGCCTGGAATATCCAGACACTGGGGTTGACCGATGAGGCAACAGCGTCGAATCCGTATGGGGGGTATCTTTCCGGAGCGTATCTGGCACTTGCTGTCATTATAAGCTGTATTGGATGTTATGTATTTCCTCTGATTTCCCGTTTCAGCATGAAACTGACACAGATTCTGCGGTTCAGTCTGTTCTGTGCCTTTCGTCATTTTCTGCACACACTTCTGCTTCTGGCGATATTGGTGTTAGCGGGACTGGCTCTGTTTGCCGGATTTTATACACAGATTATTCTTATCATGCTTTTTGTACCGGGACTTGCCGGATTTTTATACACATTTCCAATGGAGCATGTCATGAAAAAATATATGCCGAAAGAGGAAAAACAATTTGACAGTGAGGGAACGGAAATTACAAAATGGTATAACGAATAATAATGGAGGTAGTGTAAAAAATCACACTGAGGTGCTGATTTTTTACACCGCTATTTGTGCCGGAGCGTCACAAATAGCCTGATGGCAGACGCAAATTTGAAATTTGCGTCTGCCCGTCGCGTAAACGCTCCGGAACGGAGGTAGGATATGGCAAAAAAACTGGAAGACTATATGCAGTGGCCGGAAATTGAGGCACTGGAATATGCGGAATGCGGACAGCCGGACATCGTTCTCGGACCTAGAATGGCAGGGCGTGCCCATGTACTGATAACCGCATATTTTCCAAAGGCTGAGAAAGTTTCTGTAAAAATAAAAGAAGCCGCGAAAAAAATTTCTTTAAAGAAAATGGACGAAGAGGGATATTTTGCGGTACTGGTTCCGGCAAAGAAGATTCCTGACTATACGTTTCTTGTACAGGAACCGGATAAAAAGGAGAAAGAAGTTATTGATCCGTATGCACTGGATTCGTTTTTCGATGCCCTTGACATGAACCGGTTCAATAATGGAATCCACGATACTGTATATGACAAACTGGGGGCGCATACAGCGACCGTACAGGGGATAAAGGGAACCTGGTTTGCCGTATGGGCACCGAATGCCAGAGCAGTCAGTGTGGTGGGTGATTTTAATGACTGGGATGCCAGATTCCACCCGATGAGATTTTTGCCGGATGCCGGTGTGTTTGAACTTTTTATTCCAGGCGTATCCAAAGGAGATATTTACAAATATGCAATCTGGGGCAGTGACGGCCGCCGGGTATTGAAAGCAGATCCATATGCTAATTATGCGGAAAAGCGTCCAGATACGGCAAGTATCGTGTGGGACATTGACACTTATAAGTGGCAGGATAAGAAATGGATGGAGGCAAGAAAGCGGTGGAAACCGGCGAAGGAGGCAATGCTGATTTATGAAGTATCGCTGGGAACCTTCCGCAAGCCACACGTAGAGGATACGGAGGAAAAAAATGTCTTTTATAACTACCGGGAGATAGCTCCGATTCTTGCCGATTATTGCATGGAAATGGGGTATACCCATGTGGAGCTGATGCCGGTTATGGAGCATCCGTTTGATGGTTCCTGGGGATATCAGGTGACCGGGTATTACGCACCGACATCCCGCTATGGCACACCGGATGATTTTATGTATTTTGTGGATTATTTTCATGGCAAAGGAATTGGTGTCATTCTTGACTGGGTGCCGGCTCATTTTCCAAAAGATGAGCATGGTCTGGCGCGTTTTGACGGCACCTGTCTGTATGAGCATTATGACCCGAGACAGGGAGAACACCCGCACTGGGGGACACTGATTTACAATTATGGACGTCCGCAGGTCGTAAATTTTCTTGTTTCGAATGCCCTGTTCTGGCTGGAAAAATATCATGCAGACGGAATTCGTATGGATGCAGTGGCATCTATGCTCTATCTGGATTATGGCAAACAGGACGGTGAATGGATTGCCAATATATATGGTGGAAATGAGAACCTGGAGGCAATCGATTTCTTACAGCAATTGAACGATAAAATCCACGCCCGCAGAGACGGGGCTGTTTCGATTGCAGAAGAATCTACCGCGTGGCCAAAAGTAACAGGAAGTACCAGAGAAGATGGTCTTGGATTTGATCTCAAATGGAACATGGGATGGATGAATGATTATCTCGAATATATCCGAACTGACCCGCTGTTCCGAAAAGGCCGCCACGGTATGCTGACATTTAGTATGATTTATCAGTATTCCGAGGAATTTGTACTGGTTATGAGCCATGATGAAGTGGTTCATATGAAAGGTTCTTTATATACAAAAATGCCGGGAGACAGAAACAGCAAATTTGCTGGACTGCGTCTGACCTATGGATATATGTCTGCGCATCCGGGCAAGAAACTTCTGTTTATGGGTCAGGAGTTTGGAATGGAACGCGAGTGGAGTGAAGAGCGGGAACTCGACTGGAACCTGCTGGATCCTGTGGATGGAAAGCCATCGGATCATGAACTTCTAAAGCATTATGTGAGCAGTTTAAATGCATTTTATAAAAAACATCCTGCCATGTATGCAGAGGATTCAAAACCATCCGGATTTGAATGGATTAGTGCGCTTGATGCCGACAAGAGTGTGATTGCATTTCTTCGAAAGTGCAAAGAGGAAACCTTACTTGTTCTTTGCAATTTCACCCCGGTATCCTATGAGAAATTCCGGGTAGGAGTGCCTTATGCCGGTAAATTTAAAGAGATATTTAACAGTGATGCAGAAGAATTTGGAGGAAGCGGCTTCGTTAATGCAAGGTTAAAACAATCGAAGAGAGTAAAGTGGGATGGCCGTGCCAATTCCATCGAATGCCGTCTGGCACCGCTGTCTGTACAGATTTTTAACTGCACAAAGACACCGCCTGCTTCCAAAGCGAAAAAAGATGCGGGAGGTAAGGCATAATGCAGGAGCTGATGAGCTTTTTAAAAAATCTGATTCCACGGGGCATGGAGTTTGTTCTGTCGGTTGTGACAGCAGTTCTTGTTCTTGTAATCGGCATGAAGATTGTGAAAAAGTTTCTTGCTGGTTTAAAGAAAACGATGCTGAAAAAGGAGATGGAGCCGGGAGTGGTTTCATTCCTGATTTCAGCAAGCAAAATTCTTCTCAATATCCTGCTGGTTATTATTGCGGCACAGATTCTTGGATTTGCCACGACATCGGTGGTCGCCATTGTCGGTTCTGCCGGTCTGGCGGTTGGACTTGCTCTTCAGGGAAGCCTGGCCAATTTCGCAGGAGGGGTACTTCTCCTTACGATGAAGCCGTTTGTCGTAGGTGATTACATTATTGTTGGAGATGTAGAAGGTAAGGTGCAGAAAATTGATGTTGTCTACACAACACTGCATACGATTGACAACCGCGCTGTCATTTTGCCAAATGGAAAACTTGCCGATTCGAACATCATCAATGTAACAAGAGAAGATAAGCGGAGAATAGATATCAATGTCGGCATAGAATATTCAGAAAATATCAAAAGAGTCCGTGATGTTCTGCAGAAGATTATAGACAGACAGGAAACCAGACTGGAGGATATGCCGGTCGATATCGTGGTATCATCTCTGGATGAGAGCTCTGTGACAATGGCTGTTCATATGTGGGTAAATCCGGATGATTACTGGAAGACCCGCTGGGGAATGCTGGAAGAAATCAAAGAAGAATTTGACAAAAACAATATTGTAATTCCATTTAACCAGCTCGATGTAAATTTAAATTCAGTTGCAAATTCTTAATCATTATGGTATGATAACACGAAAAGAAAACAGGAGGGATAAAATATGAAAAAGTTAATAGCAAAAGGGCTTGTAGTGGTAATGACAGCCTTAACTCTGTGTGCATGTGGTTCTGATTCTACAGATAGTACCAATAACGATGCAAGTGGTGCCACCGCAGAGGAAAAAACCGGTATTGTTAAAGTGATTGATGTAGATTTGACAAATGAGGATTACGCATTTGGCGTGGACAAGGACCAGCCGGAACTTCTTGCTTCTGTTAATGAATACATCAAAGAAATCAAAGAAAATGGTAAATTTGATGAAATATGTAATAAATATTTCGGAAACGGACAGCCGACAGCGGTAACTTCTGCCAAACTCGATGAGAGTAAAGACCAGTTATTGATTGCAACAAATGCTGCATTTGAGCCATTTGAGTACACCGAGGGTAATATTTACTACGGTGTTGATATGGAAATTGCAGCCGGTCTTGCTGAAAAGCTTGGTAAAGAACTCGTTATCCAGAATATGGATTTTGATGCGGTATGTCTCTCCGTAGGACAGCATAAGAGTGATATTGCAATGTCCGGACTTACGATTAAAGAGGACCGCAAAAAGTATGTAGATTTTTCAGATTCCTATTACAGCGCAGCACAGAAGCTGATTGTTAATTCTGCAAATACGGAATTTGATTCCTGCAAAGATAAGGAAAGCATCGAGGCAATTCTGAATGGCAAAGACAGCAGTGTGAAAGTTGGCGTACAGAATGGTACAACCGGACAGTTCTACTGTGAGGGAGATAAAGACTGGGGATTTGACGGATTTAAAATGACAACGACCGGTTATAAGAATGGTTCACTTGCCGTTCAGGATTTGATTAATGGTAATATCAATCTTGTGATTATAGATTCTGCACCGGCCAAATGTATTACAGAAGCGTTTAACGAGATGTATGGTAATTAATTTTTAGGACAGGTTCGCAGAAATGCGAACCTGTGTTGTGTGAGGATGTTATGGGTAATTTTGAACAGAAATGGAATCAGTTTGTTAAAGTTTTTATCGAACAGAATGGAAGCCAGAAAGTAATTGAGGGTCTGCAGAACACATTATTGATAGCGGTTCTCGGACTATTGATTGGAATTATTATCGGTATATTGATAGCGATGGTGCGGGTAGTTCCCAAATATAGCCGTCTGCCAAGAATTTTAAATGGCTTCTGTTCCTTTTATGTAGGTTTTTTCCGTGGGACACCGATTGTTGTCCAGCTTCTTCTCTGTTATTATGTGCTGCTTCCAATTATTGGTGCGCACATGACCGGAGTTCAGGTATCTATCCTTGTATTTGGACTCAATAGCGGTGCGTATATGTCGGAGATGATGCGCGCCGGTATTATGTCTGTTGATGCGGGGCAGATGGAAGCAGGACGGGCTGTGGGCTTAAGTTTTGCCACCACCATGCAGAAAATTGTGATTCCGCAGGCGATAAAAAACATTCTTCCTACATTGGGAAATGAGTTTATCGTACTGATAAAAGAAACCTCGGTAGTAAGTTTTGTTGGTGCTGCCGATTTGTATGTGGCATTTAACTATATTGGAAGCAACAGTTATGAATTCATGGTTCCTTATCTGGTAATGGCAGTGATTTATATTGTGCTTGTTATGCTGATTTCACTGGGAATCAAACTTATGGAAAGGAGCCTGAGAAAAAGTGATAGACGTAATTAATCTGCAGAAAAACTTTGGTAACAATGAAGTTTTGAAGGGAATAGATGTCAAAATCAACAAAGGAGATATTGTTGCAGTCATTGGCCCATCAGGTTCCGGAAAGAGCACATTCCTGCGCTGCTTAAACTGTATGGAAGATCCGACAGGCGGGCAGATTATCTTCAACGGTGTTGATATCGCCGATACAAAAGTTGATATCAATGTGCACAGAAGGCATATGGGGATGGTTTTCCAGCATTTTAATCTGTACAATAATAAAACGGTTCTTGAGAATATTATGCTGGCCCCGGTTCTCGTAAGCTGTCAGGAACTCCGGAAGAAAAAAAGGGAAAATCTTTTTCTGCCAATTACCAATTGTTTCCGCAAGAATGATGAAAAGAAACAGAAGCATGTGATTACAAAAACCAAAAAGGATATACAGAGAGAAGCGCGGGAACAGGCATATTCGCTTTTGAAGCGTATCGGTCTGGAGGATAAGGCGGATGATTACCCATCAACATTATCCGGTGGACAGAAGCAGCGTGTTGCGATTGTCCGTTCCATGGCAATGAATCCGGATGTTATTCTTTTTGATGAACCAACCAGTGCATTAGACCCTGAGATGGTTGGTGAGGTTTTGGAACTTATGAAATCTCTTGCCCAGGATGGAATGACGATGGTTGTCGTCACCCACGAGATGGGATTTGCCAAAGAAGTGGCAAACCGTGTGCTGTTTATGGATGGTGGGAAAATTCTGGTAGAAGAGACCCCGGAAGAGTTTTTCAGTCATCCGAAAAACGAAAGACAACAGGAGTTTTTGTCAAAGGTTTTGGCATAGATTATCAATCGTGTATAGAAGCGCTGGTTTTCAGCGCTTTTACTATATT